>DASVWO010000405.1:0-41472 GCA_036393165.1 Polyangiaceae bacterium
CCGCGAAGTACCAGAGCAGGTACCAGTCGGGTCTCGGGCTCGCGTCGGTCAGGCTCGGGTCGGGCGGCTTGTCGAGCGCGGGCGGTCCCACGACCCACGCGAGGCCGATGATGGCGGCGATCATCCCGACGCCGAAGACGACGTCGCGCCAGGCGGCGTCCGGCCAGAAGGGCACGCCGTCCTTCTCGAGGTGCTTCTCGTACTTCTTCTTGTACGTCTTGGGATCGACCTTCTCTCCCGGCTTGGGCGGTTCCGAGATGCCATGGCGCATCACCAGGAACAGGTGGAGCCCCAGGAAGGCGAAGATCATGGCCGGGATGATGAACACGTGGATCGCGAAGAAGCGGCTCAGCGTGGCGCCGCCGATCGTGTCGCCGCCGAGGATGAAGCGGGCGATGTGCTCGCCGACGACCGGCGCCCGCCCGGCTTGCTCGGCGCCGACGACGACCGACCACGTCGCGTTCTGATCCCAGCGCAGGAGCTGCCCCGTGAACCCCATCCCGATGGTGAACGCGAGCAGGAGCACGCCGGTGAGCCAGTTCATCTCGCGCGGGTACTTGTAAGAGCCGGCGAGGAAGACCTGCGCCATGTGCAGGCCCACCATGAGGACCATCGCCGACGCGCCGTAGTAGTGGAGGCCGCGCAGGAATCGCCCGAAGGTCGCCTGGTTCGTGATGAAGAGGAGCGTGTCGTACGCCTGCGACGACGAGGCGATGTACGAGAACGCGAGCGTCACGCCGCTCGCGATCTGGACGATGAACGCGAACAGCGTCGCGCTGCCGAACACGTACCACCAGCGGGCGCCGCGCGGCACCGGATGCTTCATGATCGGGCCGACGACCGCCGAGATGCCGAGGCGATCGTCGAGCACCGCCCACGTCTTCGAGAGGAGGCTCTTGAGCATGGGTCAGGCGATCGGGATGGGCTCGGTGTGGATCTCGACGTCGTCGCCGGTGATGCGCGTCGCGTACTGCGACAGGGAGTGCGGCGGCGGACCGGCGGCGACGGTGCCGTCTGCGTAGTAGACGCCGCCGTGGCAGGGGCACATGAAGAGCTGCGCGTCGGGCAGCCAGCGCACCGGGCAGCCGAGGTGCGCGCAGTTGACCGAGAAGGCGACGAACTTGTCCTCGGTCACGCGGCGCAGCCACGCGGCCGTCTTTGCGGTCACCCCGGCCCACGCGAGCGGCGAGGCGTCCATGAAGATGACGCCCACGGTCTCGCCCACGCGGAAGTCCGCCACCTTGCCGACCGGACGCCACTCGCTCGGCACCTTGGCGAAGAGCGGCGCGACGACGAATCCGACCATCGGTACGGCGAGGGCCAACCCTGCGCACCCGCCGAGCGCCACGGATGTCCGCGCGAGGAACCGGCGCCTCGAATCACCCTGGTCGTCGTTCATGACGGATTTCTCCTATCCAGCCGGCGAGCGAGACGATGAAGAGCACGAGGCCCATCGCGAGGACGATGGGCGAGGTGACGAGGCCCCACGCGAAGAAGGTGATGCCGAGCGCCATTGCCGGCGGCCAGGCCGTGGGCCTCGGGATGTACTCGGGCTTGGGCACGTTCCACCCCGGACGCTGGTCGCTCACGACGCTTCCTCCTCGGGTGTGCCGCCCTGCTCCGCGAAGAGGCGCGCGAGCTGTCCCATGATTCCGACGCCGTACACGAGACAGGCGGGCACCCACATCAAGAGGCCGCCGACCTGCTGGTCTCTCTCGGCGCTGAGTCCCCAGCCGTCGCGCACGAGAGGCATCACGCCGAGGCGATCGACCGGGTGCGCGAACACGGAGCACACCTCGACCGGCGAGAACGTGATGACGATCCCGAGGAGCGTGCACGCGACGCAGGCGGTGAACAGATAGAGGACGCCCGCAAGCGGCGGAAGGCGGGTGGCGGCGCGCGGAGCGAGCACGGGCCACCAGAAGGCGGCTCCCATGGCCAGCAGGGACAGCTCTTGCACGCGGTGGACGACGGGGTTGCTCGAGGCCGCGTCGCACAGCTTCGGCTCGTGCCAGAGCCACATCGCCCCCACGCCGAGCAGCCACGGAATGACCGGATGAAGGCGTCGACGCGAGGACGACGGACGCTCCTCTCGGCTCGAGGGCCAGCCGAGCAGCGCGAGCGGGGGCACGACGAGCACGAGCAGCAGGTGCTGCAGCATGTGGGCGCTGAACAGGTAGCCGTCCGCGAGCCTGCCGATCGGCGACGCCAGCGCCGTGACGAGGACGACTGCCGCGGAGCCGAGCCAGATCGCCCGTGGCCCGAGCTGCGATCTCCGCGCGAGGAGCACGATCGCGGTGGCTACGCAGGCGGCGAGGGCGAGGGGATCGACCCGCCACAGCGACACGAGGAGTCCCACGGTGCTCACGAGTGCATCCCCCTCAGGTAGACGATCGAGAAGACCGCGATCCACACCACGTCGACGAAGTGCCAGTAGATGCCGATGGCTCGAAGGAGCGAGGGCGAGCGCGTGGCGAAGTCGCGCGAGACGGCGAGACCCAGCGCGAGCGCCAGGGCGAAGAGGCCCACGGTGACGTGCAGCCCGTGGAATCCCGTCAGCGTGAAGAACGTCGTCGCGAAGAGGTTGGTCGCGACGCCCACGCCTCGCTGGTACAGCCCGACGTACTCGTTGCCCTGGCCGATGATGAAGATGCCGCCGAGGACCAGGGTCAGCGCGAGCCATACCGCCGCCGCACGCGACTTCTTCCGGTGCAGGTTCTTCTCCGCGACCCACAGCGTGAAGCTGCTCGTCAGCAGGCAGATGGTGAACGCGCCCGTCTTGTGCACGTCGAGCACGCTCGCCGCCGAGGGCCCGGCGGGTCGCGCGCCGAAGTCGTTGAAGAAGACGTACGCGGCGATGAGGATGAGGAAGAACCCCGCCTCGGATGCGACGAGCGTCCAGACGGCGACGGCGCCCTTGTCGAACGTTCGCTCCTTGCGCGGCGCCCTCTCGGCGGCTTTCGACGGCGTCTGGTGCATCATGTCCCAGAGCGGGCGCCGGCCGAGGACCGGCGGCACCTGGCGGAAGTTGTCGTGCGGCGGAGGCGACGTCGTCGCCCACTCGAGTGTCCATGCGTTCCACGGGTTGTCGCCGGCGCGCTTTCCGCGCCTCAGGCTCCAGCCGATGTTCACGACGAGGAGCAGCGAGGAGATCCCCATGAGAACCGCGCCGCAGGTCGAGACGAGGTTCAGCGTCCCCCACATCGGCAGGTCCGGATACGTGAAGACCCGCCGTGGCATGCCGAGGATGCCGAGGAAGTGCTGCACGAAGAAGGTCGCGTTGAAGCCCACGACCATGAGCCAGAAGTTCCACTTGCCGAGCCGCTCGGACAGCCGGCGGCCGCTCATCTTCGGGAACCAGTAGTAGGTGGCGCCTAGCAGCGCGAAGGCGGTCCCCCCGAAGACCACGTAGTGGAAGTGCGCGACCACGTAGTACGTGTCGGTCATCTGCCAGTCGATCGGCGCCGCGGCGAAGGTGATGCCGCTCAGGCCTCCGATGACGAACTCGATGATGAACGCGGTGGCGAACAGCATCGCCGTCTTGAAGTGGAGCGTCCCGCCCCACATGGTGGCGATCCAGTTGAAGATCTTCACGCCGGTCGGCACCGCGATGAGCATGCTGCCGGCGGCGAAGAAGACGTCGGCCGTGTGCCCGAGGCCCACGGCGAACATGTGGTGCGCCCACACGCCGAAGCTGAGGATGGCGATGGCGACGGTGGAGGCGGCGACGAACTCGTGGCCGAAGATCGGCTTGCGCGAGAAGACGGGGATCATCTCGCTGATCATCCCGAACGCCGGCAGCGCGAGGATGTAGACCTCGGGGTGCCCGAAGGTCCAGAAGAAGTGCTGCCACAGCACGGCGTTGCCGCCGCCGCTCGCGAGGAAGAAGTGCGCGTCGAGCTGACGATCGACGAGCAGCATCACGATCGCGGCGTTGAGCACCGGCAGCGCGAGCACGACGAGGATCGACGTGACGAACGTCATCCAGACGAAGAGCGGGACGCGCCCCATGGTCATGCCCGGCGCGCGCAGCGTGAGGATGGTCGCGATGAAGTTGATGGCCGTCGAGACCGAGCCGATGCCGAGCACGAGGAGCGCGAGGACCCAGTAGTCGGTGCCCGGCGTGGACGAGAACGGCGTCTCGGTCAGCGGCGCGTACGCGAACCACCCCGCCGACGGCGCGCCTCCCGCGAAGATGCTGAAGTGCAGTAGGAGCCCGCCGAAGGGCAGCAGCCAGTAGCTCATCGCGTTCAGCCGCGGGAACGCCATGTCGCGCGCGCCGATCATGAGCGGCACGAAGTAGTTGCCGAAGCCCACGAGGGACGGCATCACGACGAGGAAGATCATCGTCGTGCCGTGCATCGTGAAGAGCTGGTTGAACGTTTCGGGCCCGACGAGCGTGCCGTTCGGCCTCGCGAGCTGCAGCCGCATGACGAGCGCCTCGAGACCGCCGACCACGAAGAAGAAGAGCGCGGTCAGCAGATAGAGGACGCCGATGCGCTTGTGGTCGACCGTCGCGACCCAGGAGTAGGGGCCTCGCGACTCGCTCATCGCAGCGTCTCGAAGTACGCGACGAGGTCGTTCACTTCCTCGTCGCTCAAGTTGAGGTCCGGCATGTGGCTGCCCGGTTTCACGCCCTGGGGATCACGAAGCCATCTGGCGAGGTCCACCGGGTCGTTCGCGATGACTCCTGCGCCGAGCGTCTTTCGCTCCGCGAGGTGCGTGAGGTCCGGCGCGACCGCCACCGACTCGCCGAGTCCCGCGATCGCGTGGCACTTCACGCACGTCTTGTTCACGAAGAGCGTGGCGCCGTGCATGGGTGCGCCGTCCGGCGGGGCGAGAGCCTGCGCTTGCTCGTGACGCTCCCACGCGTCGAACTCGGCCTGCGGCTGCGCGACGACGACGATGCGCATCCAGGCGTGCTCCGAGCCGCAGTACTCGGCGCACGCTCCCGTGAACGTCCCCGGCGCCTCCGCCTGGAGCCACACGTGCACGGGGTGCCCCGGCGTCGCGTCCACCTTGCGCCCCAGCTGCGGGACCCAGAAGTCGTGGATCACGTCGGCCGATTCGACCCGCACGAGAAGGTCCTTGCCCGCCGGGATGTGGATCTCGTTCGCTGTGACGGCGCCGCTCGCGTATCGCGCCTCCCACCACCACTGGTGCCCGATCACGACGAGGTCCGGCTCCCGCGTGGCGGGCGGATCCGAGGCGGCCATGGCGCGCGCGGTGAGCACGAAGAGCCCGACGACGATCGCCAGCGGCACGATGGTCCACGCGATCTCGAGCGCTTTGTGCCCGTGGACCTGAGGCGGCTCGACGGGCCGCACGCTCGCGCGGAATCGCACGACGCAGATGGCGACGAGCACGATCACGAGCGCGCCGATCGCGGCGCACACGAGCAGCGTCTGATCGAAGAGCTGCGTGATGGCGCGGGCCTCGGGCGACCGCGGATCGAACGGCGAAGGATCGATCATGCCCGCGTGCGAGGCTACGGCAGCTGTCGTGCCCGACGCTACCGAGATTCAGAATTACGCTCTACGCGCACGATCCGAGGGCGATTTGATGCAAAGTAAGCGCCCCAGCGAAACAGCTTGTGGTGCGTGATTCTCGCGACCAATGTGCGCCGCGGAGGGTTCGTCATGGGTCGCAATCGCGCGCGTCGCAGCGTCTCGCTGTCTCTCGTGTTCACGTCGGCATTCGCCGTCGCGTCGGTCGCCTCCATCGCCGAGGCGCACGCGCAGAATCGGTACGGCCGCCTCGGGTTCTTCCCCGGGCTCGTGACCACGAAGGACCAGGCGGCGATGGATCCCACGCAGTGCGGGGCCACGACCTACTGTGGTGGGCCCGTGATCTCGAACGTGCAGATCGTCACCGTGTACTGGACGAACCAGGTCGCGCAGGCGACCACGCAGTGGGCGCCGGGCTACGCCTCGACGATCGTGCAGAGCGAGCTGCTCGACATGCTGTCGGAATATTCGACGGCCGGTGTGACTGGCAACACGTGTCCCCTGCAGGCGGACGGGGGGGTGATCTACCAGGGCCCCCCGATGCCCTTCTCGACGGGGCAGACGATCGCGCGCGGCACGGCGACGCAGGCGTACACGATCACCCCGACGCAGCAGACGGGGACGACCATCACCGACGACAACGGGGCGATCGGCCTGGAGCTCGAGGGCCAGATCGCGGCGGGCAACCTGCCCAAGCCTCAGTACGACGCGCAGGGGTACCCGGACACGCTGTACTTCGTGTACTTCCCGTCGAACATCAACATCAACCTGCTCGGGCTGCAGTCGTGCAACGGGTTCGGCGGGTATCACTACAGCACGACGTACACGGTGGGCGGGTGCAAGGGTCAGTACATCCCCTATGCGGTCATTCCCGATTGCGGGGGTGAGGGCGACCAGCTCTCGGGCGTCGTGTCGCACGAGCTCGCGGAGGCCATCACGGACACGGACGTCGGGATGACCGCGCCGGCGAACGCCAATTACGCCGATCTCGGCTGGTACCTCGGGCCGTCGAATCCGTGCAACGCGACGAACATGGGCCTGAACTGCCCATCGAACTGCGGCGAGGTCGGCGACGTCTGCGAGAACAGCGGCGGCAACACGATCCCGGGCACGATGATCGAGAGCCAGAACATCTGGTCTCAGCAGCAGAACAACTGCGCCGTGAACAATCCGAGCGTCGGCACGCAGACCGGGGCCAATCCGGTGGCCGTGTGCCTCAGCGGAAGCAGCAGCGGCGGCGGCAGCGGCAGCAGCAGCGGAAGCAGCAGTGGAAGCAGCAGTGGAAGCAGCAGCGGCAGCAGCAGCGGCGGAGGAAGTGGCAGCGGCAGCGGTGGGAGCAGTGGAGGAAGCGGAAGTGGTAGCGGCAGCAGTGGTGGAAGTGGAAGCGGCGGCGGCAGTGGGAGCAGCAGCAGCGGTAGCAGCAGCAGCGGCAGCTCCGGAGGCAGCGGCAGCGGCGGCCCCGACGCGAGCATTCCGGACGACGCCAGCACCGGCGACGGAGGCAACGGTGCCACGGGTGGATCGGGGAGCAGCTCCGGATGCGGGTGCTACATGACGGGCACCACGTCCTCGGGCGGATTCGCCGTTCTCGGCGCGCTGCTCGGGCTCGCGCTGCTCGGTCGCTCGAGGCGCAAGTAGCGCACTGTTTCGAGCGTGGAGCACGCGGGAGAACATGTTTCCTTCCGCGGCGATCGTGTTGGTGTCCGAGGAGGATCGTTGCGTCTCCGAATCGGTCCTCCTCGTGTCCGAACCGGATCGCCTCGGCTCGGCGAGCGATCTTCTCGGAAGAAAAACGGATCGATGCGGCTGTGAATCCGATCGATTCGTCTCCGAGGAGATCCTTCACATGACCGAGAGCGATCTCCGGGGCTCCGCGCAGATCCTCCGATCGTCCGCGAAGGATCGATGACGTCTCGAAGGGTCCGGTCGGGAAGACGAACCACTCGATTCGGGACGGAGTAGAATGCGTCCCTCGTGAGAACGAGCCACGCCGCTGTTCCCCTCGCGGCGATGCTCGTGATCTCCGCGGGCGCGTGCTCGGTCGACACGGCGCCGGCCTGGCTGAGAGCGACGCCGCCGGGCAGCGGACCGCGCGTGCAGTTCGATCTGTTCAACCGGCCGCTGCCGAACATCCCGCAGCCGAATGACGTCGCGACGTTCCCGGATCCCACGAGTCGGACCGGACGACGCATCAACGCCAGCCAGGTCGGGCCGACCAACATGGAGGAGATGGCCCGCCAGCAGTTCGACGAGATGGAGGGCTGGGGGACGACCGCGCCCATCAGCGTGAGCTTCGACCGCGAGGTGGACGCCGATCCGCTCGCCGCGGCGATCGACCTCGAGGATCTGCGGGCGCGCATGCAGAACGACGGGTGGGACACGAGGGACGACGCGGTCTACGTCGTGAACCTCGACACCGGGGTGCCGGCGCTGCTGGACCTCGGGTCGGGAGACTTCCCGCTCACCATCGTCCGGTCCACGGCCTACTACCCGAACGACGCGCACGGGACGTCGAACAACCTCGTGTTCGAGACGAACGAGGAGGGACCGGGGCTCTCGCAGGCCGACTACCGGCCGTCGCTCGACCAGGACTTCGACGGCGTCCTCGATCACCCGGACACGCTGCCGCCCGCCGGCGCGAGACCCGGCGTGGACGACGTGATGAGCTGGTACGAGCGCCAGAGCGACACGCTCATCCTGCGGCCGGTGCTGCCGCTCGAGCAGAAGACCGAGTACGCCGTCGTGCTCACCGACCGGCTGCACGGGCCGGACGGGCAAGCGGTGCGCTCGCCGTTCCCGGGCGTCTACCACCCGCAGCAGATGCAGGACGTCGCGCGGCTGCAGGGCGTGCTCTCGGATCCGGCACGCGCCAACTACTACGGAGACATCGCCGGCTCGGGGCTGGCGCACGTGGCCTTCGCGTGGACGTTCACGACGCAGCCCGTCGCCGAGGACATGGTGCTCCTGCGCGACGGTCTCTACGGCAAGGGGCCCTTCGCGAGGCTGGCGTCGCAGTTTCCGCCGAAGCTCACGGTCTTTCAGGCCGCGGGCAAGGCGCTCACGCCGGACCTCGAGCCATCGAGCTGGCAGAAGCTCCCCGAGTGCGCCGGTACGGCCAAGACGCCGTACGTCGTGCGCTGGGACGACGTGAAGCCGGCGATTCTTCCTCTGCTGCCCCAGCTCTTCCCGCTCTCGGGGACGCAGCAGCAGGGCCTCGTCGATTCGCTGGAGAACGTCGACTACTTCGTCGTCGGCACGTACCAGACGCCGTATCTCATCGGCGATCCGAAGTCGACGGACCCGTACGACCACTTCCACGCGAACTTCACGACGGGCGACGCCGACGTGCACGCCGACACCGGGCACTTCTGGCTCAGCGTTCCCAAGGCGCACGGCAGCTCGAAGCCGCCGTTCCCCGTCGCGTACTGGCACCACGGCACGACGCTCTTCGACACCGAGATGTTCATCCACGCGGGCCACTACGCGAAGAACGGCGTCGCCCTCGTGGGGATCGACGCGCCGGGGCACGGCATGGTGCTCTCGCAGGGGCAGCAGTTCTTCCTCAAGGCGCTCCTCTCGGCGCAGTGCCTCACGCCGTTCACCACGGCCCTCGACTCGGGAAGGGCGATCGACCTCACCGGCTCGGGCACGCCGCAGTCCGGAGGGCTGATCTGGTCGTCGCACATCCTGCGGACCCGCGACAACGTGCGGCAGGCAGTGATCGACGCGATGCAGTTCACGCGGATCCTGGCGTCCTTCGACGGCAAGACGAGGAGCGACCAGGGTTACCTGGGCGACGGCACCCCCTCGATCGCCGGGGACTTCAACGGCGACGGCGTCGTCGACGTGGGCGGCCCGAACGTGCCCTACTACGCGTCGGGCGGATCTCTCGGCGGCATCATCTCGATGATCCAGGGAGCGCTGGACCCGTGGGTCGTCGCAGCGGCCCCCGTTTCCGGCACGGCGGGATTCATGGACACGGCCCTCCGCGGCACCGTCGCGCCCACGCCGGTGCTCGAGCAGGTGTTCGGCCCCATCCTGGTGGCGGTACCCGCGTCGTCACGCATGGACTCCGCGTGCAAGTCGAGCCAGCGGTCGGTCCGGTGGATCCTCAACAACCTGTTCGACTCGGTCGAGATGGAGATCGCCTGCCTCGACCCGGGCGAGCTCGATGCGCGCATGACCGTGGTCGTCGCGAACGCGCGCACCGGCAAGCTGGCGTGCGGTCGCACCGGAGACGGGGGCACCTTCCGCGTCGCGATCCCTTCGAACGCGGGTGATCACATCGTCATCGACGTGCTGGGCGCACCGGACGCGATCGACTCGTACGCCACGTGCATCGAGAAGCCCGGCGTGGCTGTGGAGCGAACGATCGACACCTGGGAGCAGAAGGCGACGGTCTACGGCCCCGTCGCCGACCCGTCCGACACGTGCACGGCGTCGCAAGGGTGCCAGCAGTTCCGGGCGACGTTCTATCCGGTGGGCGATCCGCTCGTGGCGCCGCTCGAAGGGCTCGGGCTCTCGAGGCAGACGCCCGACTTCCGCCGCCAGGTGACGCTCTCGCAAGCGGCGCTCGATCCGGCGGACCCGTTCAACTACGCGCCCTACTACATGCTCAAGACGCTGCCGCGTCTCGACGGCTCTCCGCAGCCTCCTCGGCCGCTGCTCGTCGCCACGACCGCCGGCGATGACGAGGTCACGACGGCATCGGGCCTGGCCTTCGCGCGCGCGGCGGGGGCGTTGCCGTTTCTGCCTCCGAGCGCGGCGAGCCGCATGCCCGAGTACGCCGACTACGCCACGCCTCCCTCGCTCTATCAGGCGTGGGGCAACCTGACGCCGGACCAGGTGCTCGTGAACAACGGCCAGATGGAGGGCGTCTCGCGGCTCGCTCGAACGCCGGGCAGCATGTGCGGGACGAACTACACCGCATCGATGACCTGCAGCATGCCGCCGACGACCGGCGCGCAGACGTGCGCCCAGACGCTGTTCGACGCGGACTGGCTGGGAGAGCTGCAGCAGACGTACGGCCAGCAGCACGAAACGCCACCGCTGCGCCTCGCACGGATCGCAGGGAAGCGGGTGACCGGCGCGAGCGACCAGAACGCCGCCTGGGCACCCCGCATCCAGGGGGCCCCGTTCACGAACGACGGCACGTGGAATCCATCGGTACCCCTCGTCGCATCCATCACCGCTTACATGCAGCCGACGGGACAGCACGACTGGTCCGTCGGCGAGCCGTGCCAGCCGTTCGACGCGACCACGTACATGGACAACCTGCTCGCCCACTTCTTCGAGAGCGGGGGCCGCGACCTCTACTATCTGAGCCATCCGAGCACCCACGCTTGCCTCGAGAACACGAGCTGCGCCTTTTACGAGCAATGAAATCGCGGACATCCTGGGCGCTCGTCGCGCTGGCGCTCGGCGCTGCGTGCTCGGAGTCGGGAACCGGCCTCCCGGAGCAGTTCGCCGTGGGTGCGTTCACGGTGCGCGTCGTACCGGCGACGGGAAGCCTCTCGGTGCTCGGTCCTGGCGGCGTATCCCTGCTCGACGGCATCGTCGCGTCGACGGACGTGGGCAAGGCGCAGTCGGCCAACGACGACGCTCCGCCGATGACGGGCTTCGCGGTCCGCGATCTCTCCACGGCGTACAAGATGATGTTCGGCTCCTTCTCCGTCACCGACGACACGGCGCAGCCGTGGCAAGTCGTCCAGCACGCGGCGGTCGTCACCGGTGGCCGAGTCGATCTGCTCGACGGTGACGCGAGGCGCGTCGCCTCGATCACGTTCGCGCGCGGAGACGAGGACCAGCACCTCGTGGCCTCGATCACGCCCGGGGACGGTGCGCCCCCTGCGACGAGCGACCCCGCGGCTCGGCGCCGCCGCATCTCGTGGGGTTTCTCCTGCAACGCGGACGATCACTTCGTCGGCTTCGGCGCGCAGACTTGGGGCGTCGACGCGCGCGGCGAGACGATCCCCATCTGGGTGCAGGAAGAAGGCATCGGCAAGGACCTGAAGACCGACGACCCCACCGGCGTCTGGTACGTCGCCGGCCGAAGACACTCCGCGTACATGCCGGTGCCCGAGTTCCTCTCGCGCCGCGGCTACGTCGCGGTGGCGGAGACGAACGCGCGCTCCACGTTCGCGCTGTGCTCGGAGCGGCAGGACGTCGCGCGCATGGAGCTCGAGCTGCCCGTCACCGTCCACTTCTTCTACGGCCCGGACCCGCACGACGCGCTGTCGCGCGCGACGACGCACTTCGGCCGTCCGCGCGTGCCGCCGGCGTTCGCCTTCGCTCCCTGGAACGACGCGATCTTCGGTTCGGCCAACGTGCGTCGCGTCGCGACGAAGCTGCGCACGGTGGGGGCGCCTTCGAGCGTGATCTGGACGGAGGACTGGCGCGGCGGCGACTGGAACGGCGACAGCTACACACTCAAGGAGGAGTGGGACGTCGACCGCACGCTCTACCCGGACTTCGAGAGCGTGGCGGCCGACCTGCACGCGGCCGGCTTCAAGTGGCTCGTGTACTTCAACTCGTTCGTGGAGCAGGACAGCCGCGCCTGGCCCGAGGCGGCGCCGCATGGCTATTTGATCCGCAACCCGGACGGCACGCCCTACGTCTTCACCGATGCCAAGTTCCGTCCCGCCTCGATGGTCGACCTCACGAATCCGGATGCGGTCGACTGGGCGGTGGGCAAGATGAAGGCGGCGATCGGCATGGGCGCCGACGGGTGGATGGGCGACTACGGCGAGTGGCTGCCCACCGACGCCGTGCTGGCCGCCGGCCGCGGGCTCGACTGGCACGACGAGTACCCCGTGACCTGGCAGAAGGCGCAACGACTCGCGCTCGACGAGGCGACTGGCGTCGACGGAGTCGAACGGCTCTCCTTCGTGCGCTCGGGGTGGCTCGGAACCGCGCCGCTCGCGGACGTCTTCTGGGCCGGCGACCAGCGGACCGACTTCGAGCCCGATGACGGTCTGCCGACGATCCTGCCCATCGGTATCGGCGTGGGGCTTGCTGGCGTATCCACGTTCGGCAGCGACATCGCCGGGTACCAGAGCGCGACGAACCCGACGTCGACCAAGGAGCTCTTCTTCCGCTGGACGGAGCTCGGCGCGTGGTCGCCCGTCATGCGCACCCACCACGGCACGGAGCCGAAGCTCGAGTGGAGCTGGGAGTCCGACGCCGAGTCGACGAAGCACTGGGTGCGCTACGCCAAGCTTCATACGGCGCTCGCGCCCACGATGCGCGCGCTCGCGCAGCAGGCGCACGACGAGGGGGTCTCCATCTGGCGTCCGCTCGCGGTCGAGTTCCCCGCAGATGCGACTTCGTGGCCCGTGGCCGACGAGGTGATGGTGGGCTCCGGTCTGCTCGTGGCTCCGGTGCAGACGATGGGCGCAACGTCGCGCAGTGTCTACCTGCCGCCCGGCACCTGGTACCCGTGGGCGGGCGGACCGGCCGTCGCCGGAGGGCAGACGTTGACCGCGCAAGCTCCGGTGGCGGAGATACCCGTCTACGCGCTCGCCGGCACCGTGGTGCCCACGTATCCGGACGGCGTCGAGACGCTCGTCCGCGAGCCGTCGAATGCGGCGGGCCCATCGAGCGATCGTGTCGTCTATGCCTTTGCGGGCGGCGCGGGCACCTTCACCGAGTCGCCGGACACCGGCGGCTCGACTTATGCCCTGCAACCGATCACCGGCGGGGCGGTGTCTCCAGAGTGGAACGGCATGCCCTTGCCGACGTGCGACGCGACGCAAGACTCGCCTTGCGCACAGGTGAGTGGCGGTACCGTCACCGCCCACGTCACCGGCAGCGGCACGCTCGTGACGAAAGCCGCGAAGCTCACCGCAACTGGCGGCGCGAGCACCCGCAAGATCACCTGGATCGTCCGGCTCCAGTGAGCTCGCGCCGGGGTAGACTCTTTCCATGACGCGGCGTTCGCGCCACGTGGTCGCCCTCACGACCGTGCTTGCTGCGAGCTGCACGCTCGTCGACCCCCTCGGCGGCCTCACCGGCGGCGCGAGCCCCGGTAGCGATGCGACGACGTGCGAAGGGAGCTGCGGCGAGGTGGACGCGATGTCCGACGGCCAGCCGGACTCGTTCAGCCCGATGCCGGAAGCGGCGGTCGACGCTGGACACGAGGCAGCCCGCGACGCAACCGGCGAGGCCGCGGTCGACGCGGGCTCCGTCTATGCAGCCGCCGTTCTCGCCGACACACCGCTCGCGTACTGGCGACTCGGCGACGCGCCCACGAGCGGGTCGTGTCACGACGCGACCGGCAACGGCAACGACGCCACGGTCGTCGGTGGTGTGAGCCTCGGGGTGCCTGGCGCGCTCCTGAACGATTCGGATACCGCCGTGCACTTCGACGGCAGCACGGCGGTCTTGCAGGCAGGCAGCAAGTTCGACTTCGCGGGGACGGTGCCCCTCACCATCGAGCTCTGGGCGAAGCCGGACATGCTCAACGCGGGGTACGGGCACCTCGAGGGCAAGATGCTCTACAACGACGCAGGGCAGCCCTACGACGGCATCTACATGTACGTGCACACGGGCACGACGCTCGGCTTCGAGCGCTGGGGGAACGGGTCGATCGATCTCGCGCTCTCGTCGACGTCGGTCGCCGTGGGCTCGTGGTGGCACATCGTCGGGACGTACAGCTCGGGTGTTGCGTCGCTGTACGTGAACGGCGCGCTTGCGGACACCGGTCCGACGGCGGTTTCCGTGACGGCGAATACCGTGTCGTTCCAGATGGGAGACCTGTTCCAGGGCTCGCTCGACGAAGTCGCTCTCTACGGATCTGCCCTGAGCGCGCCGCGCATCCTGGCGCACTACCAGGCATCCGGCCGCTGAGGGCAGCTAGAGCGTGCCAGCCACGTGCTGGCCGAGCTGGTCGAGCGTCGCCTTCCAGCCGAGCGGCGCGCCCCGCGTGGCGTCCGAGTCGAAGGCATAGATCTGATGTACGGCGAGCGTCGTCTTGCCAGCAGCTTCGCTGAACCTGACCGTGGTCTCGATTACGTTCCCGTCGGGGATCTTGCCGGCGAACTCGATGAGCTCGTGCTGCACGATGCGGCCGAACTTCGCCCGCATCTCGTGCGGAGTGCCGTCCGGCATCCGCATCACGACGCGGAAGACACCCCCGGTACGGAAGTCGACCTCGCAGTCGCCCGTCGTGAGGGGCTTGGGTGTGAACCAGCGCGCGACGTGCTCGGCCTTGGTCCACGCGTCCCACACGAGGCGCAGCGGCGCGTCGAACGTGCGCGACGTGACGAACTCGGGGCGCTGCGTGGTGGCGGGGCTACTTTCGGCCATGTTTCTTCTCCTTCTTCTTCATGGTGTGCAGGTACGCGTCGAGACGATCGAAGTTCTCGTCCCAGAAGCGGCGGTAGCGTTCGAGCCAGTCGGTCGCTTCCTTCAAGCGGCTCGCTTCGATGCGACACGGGCGCCGCTGCGCGTCGCGGCCGCGCGAGATGAGCCCGGCGCGCTCGAGCACCTTGAGGTGCTTCGATATCGCGGGGAGGCTCATGTCGAACGGCTCGGCGAGCTCGAGGACCGAAGCCTCTCCCGACCGCAGACGCGCGAGGATCGCGCGGCGTGTGGGATCAGCGAGTGCGGCGAACGTGTCGCTGAGGTGGTCGGCGGTCATCGGGATGTGAACCGGTTGGGTAAATAACCGATTGGTTAACTACGCCCGCGCCTCGACTCTGTCAAGGGACGCTCGCGTCGTGGTAGAGCGCTGCGCATGCGTTTCGCCGCTCGCTCGGTCCTCCTGGTCTCCCTCTCCGTCGCAGCCTGCTCGAGCAGCAGCGGGAGCGGAGGCACGGCCTCCACGCCCTGCAACCAGGATCCGTGGCAGTGTTCGTCCGCGCAGACGTGCTGGCCCCAGAGCCAGAGCGCCTTCGCCTGCCTCAACGCCGGGCCGGGGACGGCCGGCAGCGCGTGTCAGGACACCGTGGGAACACCCACCTGCGGCGCCGGCCTCTTCTGCCTCATGGGGCTGGGCAGTGCGACCGGCACGTGCGTCGACTACTGCAGCACCGGCGATCCGAAGCACGCGTGCAGCGGCGGCGCCCTCTGCGAGCCGGCGGCTCTCGGCGGCGCCGGAGGGCCCGCGTTCAGCGTGTGCGTGCCCATGGCGACCGGGGGCGGCGACGGCGGCACGGGACCCGATGGAAACGGAACCGCCGACGGAGGCAGCGACGCCCCCGCCGGCGGTTGATGTTTCGCCGTCGAAACGGGTCTGTCTCTTACATGCTGCCGGTGAAGAGCGCGATGGCGGCTCCCGTCGGATCCGCGATCACGCTGAAGCGGCCGATCTTGGGAATGTCCGCCGGCGGCATGAGCACGTTGGCGCCGAGCTCCTTCGCGTTGCGCGTCGCATCGTCCACGTTCTTCACGTGCAGGTACGTCATCCAGTGCGGCGGCGCCGGCACGTTCGGCGGCGTCTTCATGATCCCCGCCGTCTGACGATCACCGCGCTTGGCGACCCAGTACGTGCCCATCGGCCCCATGTCCTGCGAGTCGAACGTGTAGCCGAGCAGCTGCCCATAGAACTTCGTGGCAGCCTCCGGGTCGCTCGTCATCAGCTCCTCCCAGCAGAAGGCGCTGACCGGCGGACGCTCCGGCTCGGCCTCGTACGGCTTCGCGTGCTTGTAGATCGCGAAGACGGCCCCCTGCGGGTCCGCAACGACCGCGAAGCGGCCGACGTTGGGGATGTCCATCGGCTTGGACATGACCTTGCCGCCGAGCTTGGTCGCCTTGTCGGCAGCCGCGTCGACGTCCTCGACCGCCAGGTACGGCAGCCAGTGCGGGGGGACGCCCGCGGGCGCCATCGACTTGGTGATGCCGGCCACGTCCTTCCCGCCGAGCAGGCAGAGGCTGTAGGGCTCGCCTGGACCCATCGGTACGTCCTTCGTCTCCCATCCGAGCAGCGTCGCGTAGAACTTGACCGCCTTCGGGCGATCGCCCGTGTGAAGCTCGTGCCAAGCGAAACGACCCACGTTCGTCGTTGCCATCGGGAACCTCCGTTTGGGTTGGGCATGCGGGCTTACACCCGCACGCGGGTCAGGGGAAGTCACGAAGAGACGATTGCGACGCGATAGCGGCGGAACCACTCGTCGACCTGGATGAGGTAGGCCCACGTGCGGGACGGTCCCTGGAAACCGGGCAGCTCGTTTTCCAGAGGCGCCGCTTCGATCGACGCGCGAAGCTTGTCGACGTCCACGAGCGCTCGCAGCGGCGCGGCGGGATCCACGAGGATCCGGGCGAGGCGATCCTTCAGCGCGGCCGAGTAACTGGGGTTCGCCATCGAGGGGTACGCGCTCTTCTTCCGCCAGAGCAGATCGTCCGGCAGCACGCCCTCGAGCGCATGGCGCAGGATCCCCTTCTCGCGTCCACGCAGGCTCTTCATCGCCCACGGGATGTTCCACGCATATTCCACGAGCCGGTGATCGCAGAACGGGACGCGCACCTCCAGCCCGTTGGCCATGCTCATGCGATCCTTGCGGTCGAGGAGCATGAGGAGAAAGCGCGTCTGGTTCAGGTAGAGGATCTCGCGCATGCGACGGTCCGCCGGTGCTTCGTCGGGCAAGATCGGCGTCTCGGCGATCGCCTGCTGGTATCGCGCTCGCTCGTACTCCTCGGGCCGCAGCCTCTCGGCCAGCCCCGGAGCCAGGAACTCCAGACAGCCGCCGAACACGGGGCTCCACGGGAAGTCGTCGGCCTCGATCGCCTCCTGCGAGTGGAACCACGGATAGCCGCCGAACACCTCGTCGGCCGACTCACCCGAGACGGCCACCGTGTGGGTCTTCTTGATCTGTCGAAAGAGAAGGAGGAGTGAGACGTCCATCTCGCCGGCCGAAGGGAGATCCCGCGCGAAGACGGGCGCCATGAAGTGCTCGAGGAGATCGGGGGTGTCGAGCGTGACCGAGTGGTGGTCCGTGCCGAACGTGGTGACCACCTTCTCTACCCACGGTGTGTCGAGCGACGGCTGGATGTCGGAAGGCACGAAGTATCGCTCGGCGTCACGCAGCTCGACGGAGTACGTGGTCACGCGACCACGCCCCTCGCGCGCGAACGTCCGGGCGGCGAGCGCCGTCACGGTGCTCGAGTCGAGCCCGCCCGAGAGGAGCGTGCAGATCGGCACGTCGGACACCAGCTGTCTTCGCACGATGTCGTCCAGGAGCGAGCGGATCGTCGCTGCGGTGGTCTCGAGGTCGTCGGTGTGGAGCCGGCTCTCGAGCTGCCAGTAACGGAAGACGCGTGCTCCGCTCCGACCGAAGAGAAGGGCGAAGGCGGGCCGGAGCTCGTCGATGCCGCGGAAGATGCCGCAACCGGGCGTGCGGAGCGGCCCCATGACCAGGAGCTCGGCCAGCCCTTCGTCGTCGATCTCGCTCTCGACCGCCGGATGGGCGAGAAGTGCTTTCGGCTCCGATCCGAACACCAGCGTGCTGCCGCGGACCGCGTAGAAGAGCGGCTTGATTCCCAGCCGGTCGCGCGCGAGGAAGAGCTCCTGGCGCGCGTCGTCCCAGATGCCGAAGGCGAACATGCCGTTGAGCCGCTCGACGCATGCAGGGCCCCACTGCAGGTAGGCGCGCAGCACGACCTCGGTATCCGAGCGCGTCTCGAACGCGTGGCCGAGCCGTGCGAGCTCCTCGCGAAGCTCGACGAAGTTGTAGATCTCGCCCGCGTAGGTGAGTACGGAGGCCGCTTCCGGTGCGCGCGCGCGCACCATGGGCTGCTTGCCGCCCTCGATGTCGATGACCGCGAGCCGCCGGTGCGCGAACGCCGCGTGAGCCGAGAGCCAGAACCCTTCGGCATCGGGCCCGCGACACGCGAGCGTGTCCGCCATCTTCTGCATCACCGGGCGCTCCCGGGACAAGTCGCGCTCCAGATCCACCCATCCGGCTATTCCGCACATGCCCGCAATACGTGGCGCCATCGACGCGTAGCGCAATCGATGGGCTAGCCGCCGTGCTTCCGCTTCCGCAGCTCGACGTCCTCGACCGCTTCGATGCGCCGGAGGACGCCCTGGGCCACGTCCACGACGTAAAACAGGACGCGCAGGTACGCGGCAACCGTCGCGACGAAGATCGACGAGAGCAGCCAGCTCACGAACGTGCGCAGCGGCGCGGGCAGCGCGACCACGTCGACGTAGTACGCCCCGGTCAGCGGGACGACGGCGAACGCAATCCAGTGCGACAGGCAGTACGGGCAGCAGACGAGGTACCCGAGCCAGCTGTCGGGCGCCCCCACGCGGCGCCGCAGGGGTTCGAAGATCCGCTCCTTCCCGATCGTGTGCGAGGCGCCCATCACGACCGAGGCGACGGCGAGGAGCTGGAAGAGCCGCATCGAACCGCGCCCGAGGCTGCACCCCGCGTACCGTGAGGCGTCCCGCCGCGCTCCCACGGCCCGGCCACGGCGAGTTGAACCTGGGGCGTCTCTGCGGTAGAGCAACGCTCGTGGCGGTTCGGGCGGCGCGTTGCCTCCCGGGCGTCGCCATCACGTGCTGGGTCGCATGGGAAGCCGGTGAGAATCCGGCGCGGCCCCCGCCACGGTGACCGGGGACGAGCTCGGACATGCCACTGGGGCTTCGCAGTCGGAAGCGCCGGGAAGGGTCCGAGGGAGGCGGCGCGAAGGCGCCACACCCGGGAGTCCGGAGACCGGATCCAGCGCGCGTTTCGCCTCGTCATCCGTCCGCGCCGGGGTAGGTGCGGCAAGAGGGATCATGAAGAAGAAGTGGTTCGGGTTCGCTGCCTTGGGCGCCGTCGTGTCGATGGGTGCGGGCGGCGTGATGCTGATGGGGTGCGGCGACGACACGGTCACCGCGCTCCCGCCCGACTCGGGAACCGACGGGTCGATCACGTTCGACGCTCCTCCTTATGAAGCGGGCAACGGCGACGACGCGGGGGAGACGGACGCGTCGATGGATGCCGCCGATGGAGGCGAGGCGCAGGCTCCGACGCCGACGCGGCTCCTCGTCTCGTACAACGGCTCGACGGCGAGCCAGCTCATCGCCTTCAACCTGCAGTCGCACGCGGTCGACGGCATCCTCACGTACCCCGACTACATCGGGACCTCGTTCGTCACGCCGACGATTCCGTGGCTGCTCGAGCAGGGGAACGACGTCGTCGCCCGCCTCGACCCGTTGCAGCCGTGGGTCGTGCAATCGTCGTGGAGCGTCGCGCTGAACGACCTGACCGATGCCGGCTACGCGCAACCCTATGCGGACCCGACGTGGATCGTGGCGGCGGGCGCCAAGGACTACGTGCTCCGGTACAACCGCAACGTCGTCGCCGTGGTCGATTCCACGCAGATCGCCGACGGCGGGGCACCGACGAACACCGTAGACCTGAGCGGCCAGGTGCAGGCCGCCGGCGACGGGTACGTCGAGATGATCGGCGGCTACTACGATGGGAGCAGGCTCGCCTACGTCCTGCTCGGGAACGTCAATCGGTTCGACATCGTACCCATCGGCGGCATCTACACGCAGCTCTGCACGGCCACGAGCCCGACCATCGTGGCGATCGACACGACGAACGACTCGCTCGTGAACCTGAACGCCGACGCGGGGGCAGACGCGGCGGGCATGGGGTGGACGCTCCAGGGATACGGGCCGCCCTTCGGCGTTTCGCCGATGGCGTACGACGCGACGAACAACCGCCTCCTGGTCCTCGAATCCGGCTGCACGATGCAGGCGGCCGATGGCGGGGCAGGGCCGGTCGTGAGGAGCGGCGTGGAGGCCGTGTCGCTCGCGGACGGCTCGACCCAGATGCTGCTCGATCTATCCAGTGTGCCCGCGCTGGCGACGGCCCTCTTCTACTTCGACCCGCACCACGCCGTGATCCAGTTCTATCCACCGGCTGCGTACGCCTGGGATCCGACGACGTCGTCTCTCGGCGCGCAGATCATGGGCGCGCCCTCGGTGTTCGGGCTCGACGGGCACGGGAACCTCGTGGGCGTCTCGCAGCCGGTCGCGGGCGACGGAGGCCTCGGCGACTTCGTCGTGACCTCGGTCAATCCGTCGGACGGAGGCACGACCTCGCTCGGGCAGATCCCCTTCAACACGGGGGACGGTGGCGTCGGGCAAGGGTTCCTCTCGGGGGCGCAGCTATGGCCCGCGCCCTAGGGCTGGTCGCAATCGCGCTCCTCGGCTGCGGCTCCCCATCCTCCACTTCGAGCGGCGGATCTCCTCCGAACGAAGAAAAGGATGGAGGGGCGACGCCGGTCGAGGCGGGGACCGACGCTTCGGCTGACTCCTCGGCCGAGTCGTCGGTCGCGAGCCGCTTCGTCACCGGGGTCGTGCAGTTCACACCGACCGATTGCACTGGCTTCGGCGTCGCGTCGCTTCCGGGGATCGTCGAAGGGCCGCCCGTCGGCGGAGGCACCGCCCACGGGAGCACCGACGTCGTCTCGCTCGGAAGCGGCGGCAGCATCGAGGTCACGTTCGCGCCCAACGCGATCGTCGACGGACCGGGTCCGGACTTCATCGTGTTCGAGAACCCGTTCTGGATCGCAGGCAACGCGAACGACGTGTACGCCGAGCCGGGCGAGGTGAGCGTCAGCGACGACGGGAAGACGTGGGTCCCGTTCTCGTGCAACCCGACGTTCGACCCCGGAGCGAGCGACGGTACCGGCACGGCGCCTCCCTACGGAGCGTGCGGCGGATGGGGCGCGGTGTACTCGACGCCGCAGAACGGGATCTCTCCCTTCGATCCCGCGAGGGCGGGCGGCAACGCGTACGACCTGGCCGACATCGGCGTGAAGCACGCTCGCTTCGTGAAGATCGTCGACCGCACAGACGAGGCGTGCCCCGAGGCAGGAGCGCAGAAGCCGAACACCAACGGCTTCGATCTCGACGCCATCGCGATCGTCAATGCCGAACTACCGTGAGGCGGCCGTGCTTCCGGCACCGATCCAGGCGCAGGTGGAGGAGGTCGTGGTGCACGGGACCGAGGCCGGCGGCTTCGTGTCGCGCGCCGACGAGCGCGACTCGCCGCGCGAGGTCACCGACGCGGCGAGCCTCGTGGAGCCACTCCCCGGCGTGCACGTGCGCCGATACGGGGCGGACGATGCCTTCACCACGCTGAGCATCCGTGGGTCGTCGTCCACGGAGGTCGCCGTCCTCTTCGCGGGAGTACCTCTCACCGGTGGCGCCGATCCGTCGCTGGATCTGGCGTCGCTCCCTCTTTGGCCCGGTGCGGTGGTGCGCGTGCATCGGACCTTCACGCCGGCCGCGCTCGGATCGGGCAGCCTCGGAGGGACGCTCGTGCTCGACCCGCCCAAGCCCACGTCGCCGGCGCGCACCGAGGCGTGGGCGGCCGTGGGAAGCTTCGGGGAAGGGCGCCTTCGCGTCGGCGACGTGAGCGACGTCGGCGCCGGACGCGTGGTCTCGGCGGTCAGCGCCTCGCGCGCGGAAGACGACTTCGCGTATCTCGATCCGCTCGCGTCGTCGCCGGGAAACGACGTGTACGCGACGCGAAGCAACGCGGGGCACGCTGCGGCCAACGGACTCGTCTCGTGGGCGCTTCCGTTGCGATGGTCTGGGGGCAGCGAGGGCGCGCTGACGGTGACGACGCTCGCGCAGGCGCGGCACCAGGAGCTGCCTGGCACCGTCCTGGGGCCCACGCCGTTCGCTCGACTCGATTCGGATCGCGAGCTCGCGGCCGCGGAGCTCACGGGAAGCGTGGGTCACGGGGCGTGGAGCGTGCGTGGCTGGGGACGCAGGGAGGGCCTCAGGCTCGATGACAGCCTCGCATCCGCGGCGGTGGGGCCGACGCGCGCCGACCAGACCATCGTGGCGACCGGAGGATCCGTGGGCTGGCGTGGCCGCATCGCTCGCGGGGCGACGATCGAGGCTCACGTCGACGGCAGCGGCGAGCACTTCGAGCCGGGCACGACCGTCGGTGCTCCGATTCCACCGCAGGCCACGCGGACGTCGGCGGGCGCGGGCCTCGATGCCGAGTGGCACGCGACGGAGCATCTCGTGCTCGCCGCGTCGGGACGCGTTGACGGTTTCTCGAACGGGAGCGCCGGCGCGAGCACGGGCGACGTGCTGCCCACGGGCCACGTCGGCATCGAGCTGCCGTTCGACATGGTGACCCTCACCGCGCACGGAGGCGCAACCGCGAGACCCCCGAGCTTCGTGGAGCTCTACGGGGATCGCGGCGCCTTCATCGGCGATCCGTCGCTCCTACCCGAATCGGCGTGGACGATCGACGCGGGCGCACGCGGAACGCGGAGGATCGGCGCGCTGGCCGTCGCCCTGGAGCTCGACGGTTTCGCGACCTGGGCCGACGACCTCATCACGTTCGTCCCGCAGGGCGCCTATGGCCGCGCCAAGGCGACGAGCGTCGGCACGGCCCGCCTCGCCGGCATCGAGGCGGACGCGCGCGTGCGCTTCGGTCTGCTCGAGCTGCGCGGCGCCTACACTGGGCTGCTCACCGAGAACGACTCGGCTTGCGAGCCGGTGGTCGGACCGTGCGTTCACCCGGGGCTTCCGGGCCGCCCGGCGAACGACCTCGTCGCAGACCTCATCGGCTACGCAGGGCCCGCGAGTCTGCGCGTCGGCGTCGACGCCGTGACCGGCATGCTGGCCGACGTGTCGGGAAGCATCGGCGTTCCGCCGCGCGTGCTCGCGTCGGCCGGTGCGCGCGTGGACGTCACGCGCGGCGTGCGGCTCGCCCTCGACGTGCGCAATCTCTTCGACCAGCGAACCGGCACCTACCAGGGCGCGCTCGGCCCCGTGCACGAGCCCATCGGCGACTACTACGAGTACCCGTTGCCCGGCCGCTCGTTCCTGGTCAGCGCGAGGTTCGAGCGATGACGCCCCGGCGGATCCTGTCGATGGTGGGGCCGGTCGTCGCCGCTGTCGCGTGCGGGAGCGGAGACGGAAGCGGCACCAGTCCATCGGCGTGCCCGGGAGCCGCCGCCCTCTGGGCGGCCGCCGACTACGGTGGCTCGGCCGCGGTAGGCTCCATCTCGCTGTCAGGTCAGCTCACGTCGGTCGTGGGTCGCGTCGATCTGGGTGGGGACCCGTCGATGTCCGTCTCGGCCGGCCGCGCCTTCTACGTCGCGCGCGATCAGGACGCGATCTTCGAGCTCGATGGTTGCGGTGAACCCAAGCAGCGATTCTCGGCGCACCTCGCCAGTCACGGGGGCACGTCGGATCCCTACGCCATGGCCGTCGCTCACGACGGGACGCTGTGGATCCCACTCTACCTCGCCGCGACCGTGCTCGTCCTCCATCCGGACGGAACCGTGGCGAAGACGATCGACCTGTCCAGCTACGACGGCGACGGCAATCCCGAGGCGAGTGACATCGTCATCGTCGACACGCCGGCGGGTGAGAAGGCCTTCGTGACACTCGATCGGTTGAACCCCTATCCGAGATCGGTCCAGCCCTCGTGGATGCTGCGCATCGACGTCGCGAGCGCGAGGGTCGACGAGAAGGTCGTTCTCGCGGGACGCAACCCGTACTCCATCACGCAGGACGGATCGGCGTTGTGGCTCTCCGAGCCCGGCAATTGGGACGATGCGTCCGAGCCCGATGCGGGCATCGAGCGCTTCGACACGTCCACCTCGACCACGGCTCTCGTGATCCCGGAAGGTCGGCTCGGCGGGAGCGTGGGGGGAGTGGCCGTCTCCGGCTCCTGCGGAGTCGCCATCGTCGGAGATGCGACGGCGGTGACCGCAACCTCTCTGGTCACGTTCGACGCGACCACGGGCTCGCCCCTCGCCACAGCGTCGCGCTCGCCGCTCGCCGCGGCCGGTTTCGACCTCGAGGGCCTATCCTGGGTGGGCGGCGACCTCTTGGTGGGCGACCGCCGCCGGGCAGCCTCCGGCTACCCCATCCATGTCTTCACGGGAAACGCAGCCTGTACGCTGATGGAACGAACAAATTCGCTCTTTGTTCCCATGCCGCCCGTGGCGGTCCGTCCCGCCCCGTGACTGTGAGCGTGCGGCGCGCATCGCGACCGGAAAAAAGGCGGGCCCGGCATCGCGAGCACGGCCCGTGCGTCTATACTTCATTCGATGGCCCTCTTCGAAAGGCTCGCCAAGGTCGGCGCGCTCGTCGGTGCGTTCGGCGTCGCGCTCCTGCTCGCATTCTCCTCGAATCTGCACGGAGGCGGCCTCTGGGAGGGGCTCACGCCAGCGATCGCGGCCGGCAACGTCGCGGTCGATCACACGCCCGCCCCGTACGACCTCACGCAGCTGAAGGTCGTCAACGAGGTGCTCAAGACCGTCCGCGATCGCTACGTCGATCCGAAGCGAGTGAAGCCGAAGGAGATGCTCCTCTCGGCGCTCGACTACGTGCAGAAGGACGTGGCGCAAGTCATCGTCGTGCGCGACGACACGAACCCGAGCCAGGTGCGGGTGCGCGTCGACACGCAGGAGAAGACGTTCCGCGTCGACGACGTGGTCGGCCCGTGGGACGTGAGCTCGCACCTGCGCGACGTCTTCGCCTTCGTGCAGGACGGGCTGCGGGGCACGGACGTCGACCTGCGTGACGTGGAATACGCGGCGTGCAACGGCATGCTCCACACGCTCGACCCGCACTCGGTGCTGCTGTCGCCCGATGCGTACAAGGAGATGAACATCTCCACGCAGGGTCAGTTCGGCGGGCTCGGGATCGTCATCTCGATCCGCGATCAGCTCCTGACGGTGATGAACCCCATGCCGGCGACGCCGGCGGGCCGCGCGGGCGTGAAGAAGTACGACCGCATCCTCAAGATCAACAACGAGTCGACGCTCAACATGGGCCTCAACGAGGCCGTGAGCCACCTTCGCGGGGCGCCGGGCACCAAGGTGACCGTGTGGATCCATCGCGACGGCACCGACGGGTGGGATGGGACCAAGCCGTTCGAGCTCACGCGCGAGGTCATCCACGTCTCGTCCGTCGAGCACAAGTTGCTCGACGGCGGCATCGGCTACGTGCGCCTCAAGCAGTTCGCCGCGAACACGACGAGCGACCTGCAGGCCGCGCTCGCCGACATGAAGAAGAGCGGCGAGCTCAAAGGGCTCGTGCTCGACCTGCGCGGCAACCCGGGGGGGCTGCTCGACCAGGCGGCCAAGGTCGTCGACACGTTCGTGAACGAGGGGCCCATCGTCGCCACCGTCGGCAATCCGAGCGAGGGGCGCGAGGAGAAGGACGCGCACGGCGAGGGCACGGAACCGAACTACCCGCTCGCGGTGCTGGTGAACGGTTCGAGCGCGAGCGCGAGCGAGATCGTCACGGGCGCGCTGAAGAACCACGATCGCGCCGTGATCATGGGTGAGACGACGTTCGGCAAGGGCAGCGTCCAGCTCGTCTTCCAGGACATGCCGGACAAGGCGGCGCTCAAGCTCACGATCGCGCAGTACCTCACCGAGCCGGGTGACGTGTCGATCCAGGGTGTGGGCGTCATTCCGGACGTCGAGCTCGACGCGATGACCGCCGACCCGCTCGAGATGGACCTCACGGCGGACACGGGGGGCATCAAGGAGAGGGACCTGTCGCGCGCGCTCTCGAACGTCCGCGCGAAGGAGGGTGCGCATGCGCTCGAGATCGTGCGGTACGACCTCCCCATCAAGGAGCGCCTCGACATCCGCGAGCGTGGCGGGGAGCTGGACGAGAACTTCGCGCTCGATTTCCCCATCAAGTTCGCCGAGGGCTTCCTCCAGCACGTGCAGCCGGGCAAGCGGCTCGACGAGGTGCGCCAGGCCAGGCAGTTCATCGCGGACACGCGGCGCGCCGAGGTCGACAAGGTGGCCGAGGAGCTCAAGGGCATCGGGATCGACTGGAGCGACGCGCCGGCGGACGCACAGACGGCGGCGACGCCTGCGCCCCCCGCGGGTGTGGACGTGAAGGTGGAGACCGACCGCGCGAACAACGAGGTCGCAGCGGGCGAGGGGATGAACCTGAAGCTCACCGTGACGAACAGGGGGCCGACGACGCTCTACCGACTGTTCGCGGTGACCAAGAGCGAGAACCCGATGTTCGACAACAAGGAGCTCATCATCGGCAAGCTCGAGCCGGGCAAGTCCAAGACGCCGACGGCACCGGCCGGCTGGTGTGACTACAAGGGACACAAGGTCGGGTCCACGGCGGTCATCCCGAAGGACACGCCGCGCGAGTGCACCGTCCCCAAGGACGCGTACATGCGCGCCGACGGCGTGAAGCTGCACTTCGAGGAGGCCCGCAACCATGCGCCGGCGGACGCCGAGATCCGCACGACCGTGAAGTCGCTCGATCGGCCGGTGTTCGCCTACTCGTACGAGATCATCGACAACCGCCCCGGAAACGGGGACGGGCGCGCGCAGCGCGGCGAGGGGCTCTCGATGTACCTGACGGTGAAGAACGTCGGGAAGGGCAAGAGCTTCGAGACGCAGGCCAACCTGCGCAACCTCTCGGGCGAGGGCCTGTTGCTCCACGATGGGCGGTTCGACGTCTCGAACATGATGCCGGGCGAGACGCGCCACCTGAAGTTCACCTTCGACGTGGAGCCGACGCTTCAGGATCCCGACGCGAAGGTGCAGCTGCAGATTCGCGACGACGACCTGCGCGAGGAGGTCGACGAGAAGGTCCGCGTGCCGATCCTCGATCCGCTGCCCATCGCGGCGGCGCACGGGGTGGAGCGCGCCAAGGGCACCGGAGCCGACCTGGTGAACGAGCCCGATTCGGCTGGACACATCTTCGCGCGGCTTCCGGCGGGCGGAGCAGCTCAGGTGGTCGGGACGTCCAACGGGTACGTGAAGCTGTCGCTCGGGGACGGACGCTTCGCGTTCGCGAGGTCGTCGGACATGGAGCAGGGCGGTACGGTGGGGGGGCCGATCGCCATGGATGAGACCACGGGGCACGCGCCGCCGGCGATCGAGCTTCCGCAGCCGCAGCTGGCGACCCGGGACGGGCACACGACCGTGCACGGGTCGGCGGTGGACGACGCGCGGCTGCTCGACGCGTACATCTTCGTGGGGGCGCGCAAGGTGTTCTATCGGTCGAACCGCAACGGGTCGGACCCGAAGCACATGGCGTTCGATGCGGATCTTCCGCTGCGACCGGGCGTCAACGTGGTGACCATCGTGGCCCGGGAGAACCCCGACACGACGTCGCACCGGACGTTCATCGTGCGGCGAGACGGGGCGAACGGCGAGCTGCTCGCGACGCCCAAGACCGACGAAGAGCTGAGCGAGACGGCGGCCGGCGACGAGGAGTGATCGCGCGCGGCTCAGGCGCGCGAGAGCTTCTCGATCCACGGGCGGTGCTGCGGGAACCGGGCGAGCAGCTCGGCCCTCGACGGCATCTCGAAGTCGGCGAAGTCGAAGCCGGGAGCGACCGTGCACCCGCACAGGGCCCAGGCCGGGCCTGCGGGGACGGCCGCTTGCCACACGCCGGCCGGGACGACGTGCTGCGGACGTTCGCCGGCATCCCAGTCGCGTCCGAGGCGCGTCACGACGTGCGTGCCACCGGCGTCAGGAGCTCGACCATCGATTCACTGTTGCGCACGCGATCAGCGTAACAGTCGCGACCCATTGGCTCGACGGCGACGTCGGGCTATCGGTGACCCATGGCGGTTCGCTTGCACATCAACGTCGACCACGTCGCCACGCTGCGCAACGCGCGTGGAACGTCGTACCCGAGTCCTCTCGCCGCCGCCGAAGCGTGCCTCGGGGTGGGGGCCGACGGGATCACGGCGCACCTGCGTGAGGACCGCCGGCACATCGTCGACGGGGACATCGGGGACCTGCGCGCGCTCTGCGCGCAACACCGGCGGACGTTCAACATGGAAATGGCGGCCACCGACGAGATGGTCGCGATCGCCCTTCAGGCCAAGCCCGACGTGTGCACGCTCGTGCCCGAGCGGCGCGAAGAACGCACGACCGAAGGGGGGCTCGACGCCATCGTCGGTGGCGAGGGGCTCGCGCGGCGCGTGCGCAAGCTCGTCGACGCAGGCATTCGCGTCAGTCTCTTCATCGCGGCTGATCGGTCGCAGATCGAGCGCTCGAAGGCCATCGGGGCCGTGCAGATCGAGCTCCACACCGGGGAGTACGCGCACGGCAGGGAAGGAGAGCTCGCGCGCCTCGCCGACGGCGCCAACCGGGCGCATGCGATGGGCCTCGAGGTCGCCGCGGGGCACGGGCTCACGCAGGACAACGTGCCCTCGCTCGTCGCGATCCCGGAGATCATCGAGCTCAACATCGGCCATGCCGTGATCGCCGACGCCGTGTTCGTCGGGATCGCCGAGGCCGTGAAGGCCTATCGCACCGCCATCGAGCGCGGAGCGAGCCGCGGGCGCAGTGTGAGCTAGGATCGGCGGCGTGACGCCCGTTCTCTCCCGCGCGCAGATGCGCGCCTTCGACAAGCACGCCATCGAGTCGTGCGGCGTGCCCAGCCTGGTGCTCATGGAGAACGCGGGCCGGGGCGCGACCGACGTGCTCGTTCGCGAGCTGCTCGACGGCGATCCGGACGGCGCTCAGGTGGTCGTCGTCTGCGGCACCGGGAACAACGGCGGCGACGGGCTCGTCATGGCGAGACACCTGAGGGTGCGTGGCGCAGGCGTGGAGGTTTACCTGGTGGGCGACGCGCAGAAGGCGTCGGCGGACGCGCGCGCCAACCTCGACGCGTGGCGGGGCCTCGGCGGCACGGTGCACGAGCTCGCGCTGGGCGAGCCTCTCGGACCCCTCTCGGAAGCGATGGCCGATGCAGACGCGGTGGTCGACGCGCTGTTCGGGACGGGCCTGGACCGGGCGATCGAGGGCTACCAGGCCGAGGTGATCCGCGCGATGAACGCGGCTCCGGCGCCGCGCTTCGCCGTGGATCTGCCGTCGGGCCTCGACGCCGACGCGGGCGGTATGCTGGGCGTGGCGGTGCAGGCGACGGCGACCGCCACGTTCGCGCACCACAAGCTCGGCCTCGTCACGCCTGGCGGCGCACGCCTCGCGGGGCGCGTGAACGTCGTGGACATCGGCGTGCCCGGAGACATCGTGGCGCACGTCGGCGGTTCGGCGCAGCTCGCCGAGGCCTCGGATCTCGCGAACTGGCTCCAGCCGCGAGCGGCGAGCACGCACAAGAACGCCGCGGGGCACGTCGTCGTCGTCGCCGGCTCCGCGGGGAAGATCGGCGCCCCGCAGCTGGTCGCGCACGGGGCGTTGCGCGCCGGGGCAGGGCTGGCCACCATCGCGACGTGGCCCGCCGCTGCGGCGGCGATCGAGGGGCACGTGCTCGAGGTCATGACGGCGCGCATCGATCTCGAGAAGCCCGGGGACAGCCTGGATGAGATCCTCGCCGGCAAGCAGTCGGTGGTGATCGGTCCCGGCTTCGGCATGGGGGACGACGCGCGCACGGCCGTGGAGTACGTGCTCGCATCGTGGCTCGGCCCCATCGTCGTGGATGCCGACGCGCTCTCGATGTTCGCCGGGAGGCCGAGCGTCTTCATGGCGGCCAAGAAGGCGATCCTCACGCCGCATCCGGGCGAGCTGGCGCGGCTGCTCGGCAAGTCGACGGGCGACGTCGAGGCGGATCGATTCCGTGCGGCGCGGGAGCTCGTCGCCGCGAGCGGAGCGGTCGTCGTGCTCAAGGGGGCCCACACCATCGTCGCATCGCGCGACTCGCGGCTGGTCGTCGCTCCCGTCGCGTGCCCGGTGCTCGCAACCGCCGGCTCCGGCGACACACTGGGCGGTATCATCGGCGCCCTGGCGTGCGCGCTCCCACCTTTCGAGGCGGCGTGCGCCGGCGTCATGCTCCACGGCCTCGCCGGAGAAGCGTGGTCGCGCGCCCACGGTGGCGCTGACCGCGGCATGCTCGCATCGGAGATTGCGGACGGCCTTCCGGGCCTGATCGCCTCGGCCCTGCAGGCGACGCGAGCGTAGACGCCGGAACACACCCCCTTGGCCACGGGGACACGCGCCGGGGGCGCCAGTGTCAGAATCCCCAGTGTTTTCGCGATGGTCGCCCGCGGCACCGGCCTTGCGGAAGAGCCGTCGCACACCCCGACGGAGGACACGACGATGCCCGTTCCCGCTTCCGCTTCTGCTCCCGCCCCCAGACGCCCCATGGTCGTCGCGCACGATGCGCGCGAGCTGCACGCGGGCCTCGTCGCGCTCGTTCCCGAGCTGCGCGCGCGCGCCCTGCGCCTCTGCGGCGACCGGGCCGGGGCGGACGACGTGGTGCAGGACTCGATCGAGCGCGCCCTCCGCTTCGCGGATCAATACGAGCGAGGCACCAACCTGCGCGCGTGGGCCTTCCAGATCCTCTTCAGCGTGTTCGTCACGCGGTGGCGCCGCCGTCGCCGCGAGCGCAACGCCTTGCAGAACCTCGCGAGCGATCCGTGCGCCTGGACGGTGCCGGTCGCGTTCACGTCGCCGGACGCCGGGAAGGGGGCGATCACGAAGTCGACGTTGCGCAAGCTGCAGGCGCTGCCCGAGGGGTTCCGCGCCGTGCTCGTGATGGTGGACCTCGAGGACCGCACGTACCGCGAGGCCGCACGCGAGCTCGGCGTACCCGTCGGCACGGTGATGAGCCGACTGCATCGTGGGCGCAAGATGCTCGCGGCGCAGATGGCCGACGAGCGCGACGCCGCGTGAGTCGTCGCTCTCGCTACTGTCGGGGGTGCCAGGGCACGTCTTCGACGCCTGCGACGACGTTGGCGCGGCGGGCGAGGGCGAAGAGCAGATCGCTCAGGCGATTGAGATAAACGAGGACCTCGCGGCGGGCGGGCGCGTCGCTCAGCGAGAGCACGGCGCGCTCGGCGCGGCGCGAGACGGTGCGCGCGACGTGAAGCGCCGCGGCCTGGGGTGACCCACCGGGGAGCACGAAGCTCTTGAGGGGAGGGCACGCGGCGTCCGCCTCGTCGATCGCGTGCTCGACGCGCGCGATGTCCGGCTCGCCGATGAGCGGCATGTTGAGCTTCCCCTCCTTGCCCGGGACGCACGCGAGCTCGGCGCCGATGGTGAAGAGGTCCTCTTGCACGCGCGCGAGCACCGCGTCGATGCCCGCGTCGAGCCGCGTGGCGCGTGCGACCCCGATGACCGCATTCGCCTCGTCCACCGTGCCATACGCGTCCACGCGCGGGCTCGCCTTGGGAACGCGGCCCCCCCCGAAGAGCCCCGTCGTCCCGTCGTCCCCCGTCTTCGTGTAGAGCTTCATCGCGCGCGCACTGTCCCTCGCGCGCGACGCGGGTGCAAGTCGCTCAGACCTTGTGGAGCGCAGCGGCCCTCGTCTGCGCATCCGTGGAAACGTAGTCGCGGTAGAAGTCGAGTCCCGCCTTGACGTAGTCCGCCGCGTCCTTCTGCGCATCATGCATGTCCGCAGCGGCCTCCTTCGCCACATCGGCGTTGGCCTTGTGCAGAGCCGCGTCCGCGTCGTCGTTCGATTGGGCAGCGCGAGCCCCAGTGGCCGGGATGCTCGCGGCAGCCTGTGCCCCGACCCCAAGGCCGCGGAAGACGCTCGACACGTCGTTCGCGCGCGCGATGCCCAGCTGAGTCGAATCCGTTCCGAGCATCTTGAGCCCCATCACTCCTCCCGTGACGTCGAGAGCTCCCTGAGCCGCCATCCCGGCCGCCTGGAGGCAGCCTTCCGTCTCCTCGTCGTTTGCTTTCTGGCGAAGGGCATCGACCTCCTTCTGGTCCTCGGATGTCTCCGCCGCGCCGAAGGCTTGGCGTGCTTCGCTGCATGCCTTCTGTTCGGTAGTTCCGGTCTGCACGGCCAGAGCGGCAATCTCGGTTCCGGGGTCCCCTGATCCGAGGAGTTGCTCGACCATCTGGGAATTCGTCGCGTTCGTGATGTTTGCGATGGCCATAGCTCAACCTCGGATGCGCAGGGACGCCGCCGTGTCGACGGACGTCCGGTCCTTGATCTGGATGGTTCCCTGGAGGGTCTGCTCGACGCTGCGGTGCGACTCGTCCGCATCGCGGACGTCATCGAGCGTCGAGTCGACGCCATCCTGTAGGCGACCGGTCAGCAACGTTGCTTCCTCGGCGTCGGCCGATGCTTGGTCGGTGTCTGCAGTGTAGCGGGTGCGCACGACCCCAGCACCGGCGGCTGCGAGCTCGCCGACGCCGGCGGTCGTGCTGGCTGCCGCGGCGACTGGAGCGAGGACGGCCACTGCGGCCCCTCCGCTCGCGATTGCACTTGCCGCGGCTGCGACGGCGCCGGCGACTTTTGCGATGTCGCCGAGCCCGTCTTCGATGTCACTCCAGAAGCCTTGATGCGACTCCGCCTCTTCAGCGCGCTCGATGGCCTCGTGGGCTTTCTCGCAGGCCTTCTGCTCGGCTTTCTCTTCCCCCTGCACGCGCGTCTTGCCCGCCTGCAGATCGCTCTGTCGGTGCTGTGACTCGGTCGCATAAAGCGCCGAAATCTCGCCGTCGTACCCGCTCATCGAGACGGGCGTGGGAATGCTGGCGTGAACTGCGCTGGTCATGTCTTCCTCCTCTCGATGGCGACGAGCGCTCGGAGCTCTGCGTCGCGTGTCTCCTCGGCGATTCGCGAAGCCTCGGCGAGCGCCGCCTCGGCCTCGCGGTTCATCCCGCGTGCGAACAGGATGCGCGCCCGAGCGAGCTCACAGCGGGGGGCGACGGGTGCGACCGCCGTCCCCGCCCCGTACAGCTCGAGCGCGACTTCCGACTGGCCCTGCGTTTCGTGGCACGCGCCCAGCGCGAGCCACCCTCGCTCGTCTTCCGGCGCGATGTGAATCATCGCACGGAAGACGGGTATCGCCTGTTCGATCCTGAGCTGCGAGTACAGCCAGTGCCCCGTCGCGTAGAGCGCGTCGATGGCGCCCGGCGACGCACGAAGAACGTCGGTCATGTTCGCCTCGTTCAGCGGCCTACGTTGGAGACGACCTTGCTCAACGTGTCATTGAGCGTCTGCATCATGTTGGTGGTGAGCTCGACGGCCGTCTGGCGTTGCGACATCAACGACTGAAGGTTGATCATGTTGAGCTCTGCCGACGAGCTCTCGCTGCTGGTGATCTGGCCCAGGGTGGTGGAAAGGCCCTTGATCTGATCTGCGCTGAGGACGTCCGGCATGTCTATGGTGATGCCCATTCCCTTCGCCCTCTGAATCATGTCCTCCGTAAAGGGGCTGGGCGTCGTCTGTCCGGTCTGAATGCTCGACAGCATCTGTTTCAGTCCGGAGAGGGCAGGCGAGCCGGGGTCGCGGCTCTCGATGCTGCTGATCGCTTGCTGAACTGCCGCCAGGAGTTCCTTCACGGAGCTCGGGTCATGGCAGCCGTCGGCATACTTGGACAGCGCGGCCTGGACCGGTGTGAGGTCCTTTTGGTCGTCGTTGGCGTCGTTCTGGGTCTGAATGCCTTGCTGGATCTGCGAGTCGAGTCCCTGGAGACGGGACTCGCAATAGGTCAGAAGCGCATCGGGCGTGAGGTAGGTCGGCATGGGCTCCGTTCCCGCCTCGGTGCCCGGCTCCGCCCCTGACTCCTCGCTTTCCGGAAGGAGTTCGTTCGAGTTGAACGTGAACCGCATCGGATTGGGATTGATGTGAATGGTCATGGCGATCTCCGTGAGGTGCAGGACGTCGCGGTGCTGCTCCGTCCTTCTGTCCCCCTGTCGGACGGCCCCCGGCGCCGGTTGCGTCGCGAAGTGAGAAAAAGTGATGGGCCCTCACTTTTTCTTCCGGGGCACCTGGCACCAGGGTTGCTGCGGTCGCTTCGCATGACCCGGGATGCCGTGGCGCTCGCGCTCCTGGTGCTCGCTTTCGCCACGCTGGTCACGGTGCATGTGGCGCTGGCGGCGGGGCTGGCTGCTCGCGCGCCTCGATGGCGCGCGCCCGTGGCGCTCGTCGTGCCGCCGCTCGCCCCGTGGTGGGGGTGGCACTCGCGCATGCGCGCGCGCGCGATCCTCTGGCTCGCGACCGCCGCGGTCTATCTGGCGCTACTGGCCTTCGCCCTGAGGGGCTGAGCCGCCTTCTCCCGCCTCGCCGCGCCCGTACGTCCACGCCGGCACGGCCGTGATGGTCCTGCCCGCCACGTCCACGTTGCCCTCGGCATCGACCACCCCGCCATGCGACGGCTTCGCCAGCGCGAGCGCCGGCGGCGGCGCCATCCGCTCACCCCGCGCGTCGAGCCACACCCCGGGCGCCCAGTACGGGGTGCCGTCGGTTGCGAAGACCACCACCCACGGCGCGTACTTCGCTCCGGGCGGCGCCTGCACCCAGCGGCCGATGAGCCAGTACCAGCGGCCGTGCATCCAGACCCACTCGCCGTCGAGCCACGCCGTGGCTCCCTGCGGCCGCGGCGGGACTTCCTCCACGCGCCCAGGCGGCGGACCGACCTCGACGCGTCTGAGCGCGCTCGTTGCTTGTGGGGCAAACGGAGGATGAGGCAGCGCTCCGCCGCATCCCACGACGCCGATGACGAACGGGAGCGTGGCGAGCCGCGCTGCTCGTGTGCCCGATGACATGCCCACCACAGCAAGCACGAACGGAGCCCTGGCACTCGCGCTCGCCCTCTTCGCGGCTGCCTCTACCGCTTGCAGCAAGATCCCGCCGGGCCGCTCCGCCATCGACTCGGTGCGCGTGCTCGACGCGCACGAGCTCTCGGCCGACGACGTGGAGGACAAGATCGAGACGCAGGCCTCGCCGAAGTTCCTCTTCCTCTTCCAGGGCGTCGCCTTCGACTACAACGTCTACGACGAGTCGGTCCTGCAGCGCGACATGGCGCGCGTCGAGCGCTTCTACCGCTCCAAGGGCTTCTTCGACGCGCACGCCCGCGTCGCGCGCGTCACCCAGGTCAAGTCCAACCACGTGCGCGTCCAGATCGTCGTCGACGAGGGGAAGCCGGTGATCAACCGGCGCGTCGTCGTGCTCGGTCTCGCCGGCCTGCCGCCGCACATGGTCGACGTCGTTCGGGCCGCCGCCGCCCACGCGCTGCCCCAGGGCGAGCGCTTCGACGAGCAGGGCTTCGCCGACTCCGAGAACGCCATCAAGAAAGCGCTCACCGACAACGGCTACGCATGGGCAAAGGTCGACGCGCAGGCCGAGGTGGACGTCGGCCTGCACACCGCCGACTACGGCATCGCCGTCGAAGCCGGCCCTCCCGCCGTCTTCGGACCAGTCACGATCGAGGGCCTCGACCCCGACGGGCCCAACGGTCCGCGCTCCCAGGAGATCCCCGAGGGGCCGATGCGTCGCGCGATCGACATCGATCCGGGCGAGCCTTACTCCACCTCGAAGATCGAATCCGCGACCCAGGCGCTGCTCGACCTCGGCGTCTTCAGCGCCGTGAAGATCGAGCCCACGCTGCCGTATCCGCCCCCGCTCATCCACGTCGTCCCGCTCACGGTGAGGGTGGAGCCCACCCGCCTTCGCCAGATCACCCTCGGCGGCGGCGTCGAGATCGACGAGATCAAGACGGACATCCACGGCGTCTTCGGCTGGGAGGACCACAACTTCCTCGGCGGGCTGCGCAGCTTCAACGTGCGCTTCAAGCCGGGCGTGGTGCTCTACCCGGTGCGCATCGACAACCTCCAGGGCCCGATCAAGCCGCTGCCCGAGGAGTGGCTGCGGACCGAGCTCCGACAGCCGGGCTTCATCGAGGCGCGTACGAACGCGTTCCTCCGGCCCGAGTTCAACATCTTCCCGCTCCTCGTCGAGGTGAGCCCCCCGGCCGACGCGCCCGTCGTCGGCTACCGCGAGGTGAAGGCGCCCATCGGCGTCGACCGGACGCTCTTCGGCCATCTGTACGTAGCGCTCGATTACACGTTCCAGATGGAGGATCCCTTCAGTTACGTCGGCCCGCTGGATCAGGCGCTCGAGACGCTTTTCCTCTCGTACCCCGAGCTGCGCACGAACCTCGACTTCCGCGACAGCGCGGTGCGCCCACACTCGGGCATCTACCTCGGCAACACGCTGCAGGTGGCCGGGGGCATCTTCGGCGGCACCGCGGCGGACGTGCGCGTGCAGCCCGAGGTCCGCACGTACCTACCGATCTCGAGTGGCGTGACGTTTGCGACGAGGGCATCCGTGGGCTTCCTCTGGCCGACCTCTTACGGAAGCAACTGGAACGCAAACCTCGAGAAGTCCGACATCACGGCCGGGCTCGGCGGGAACACGCCGGACCGCCTGGAGCTCACGCACGACGCGCAGATCATGTACTTCCGCGGGTTCTTCTCGGGCGGCCCCGTGACCAACCGGGGCTTTCCGCTGCTGGGCGTCTCGCCACACGGTGTGCTTCCGTTCCTCAATCCGGCCACGGCCCAGCAGCAGGTGCAGTTCAGCTGCAATCCGAACAACCCGAGCTTCGACCCCACGCACTGCTTCCTGCCCGTCGGCGGGATGACGCTCTGGGAGCTGCAGAACGAGGTGCGCTTCGACATCTCCGGGCCGCTGTCGGCCGCCGTGTTCGTCGACATGAGCGACGTGTCGCCGTACGTGAACGACATCCGGCTCGACCACCTGCACCTGTCGTGCGGCGTCGGCGCCGCGTACGACACGCCGGTCGGGCCGGTGCGCCTCGACATCGGCTACCGCGTCCAGCCGCTGCAGGTGCTCGGGTACCCGAACGAGACCGCCGCGGCCGAGGCCGATCCGGTCAACGGCTTGCCGCCGAGGATGCTTGGCGTGCCGATCGCGATCGCGATCGGCATCGGGCAGGCGTACTGATGACGACGGGGACGCATCCGGGCGGCTTCGGGGGCGTCGCCCTCGGAGGCGCTCGGTCCGACCGCCCGCAGGCGAGACGGCGGCCGTTCTCTCTGCGCGCGCTGCGAGGGGTGGGGGGAACGCTGGGGCTCTTGCTCGTCTTCCTCCTGGCGCTCGTCGGCGGAGCGCTCGCACACCTCGACACCCCTCGTGCGCGCAACCTCGTGGTGCACGAGGTGAACGCGACGCTCGCTCCGATGTTCCGCGGGACGGTGCGGCTCGACGCGCTCGCGGGGGTCTCGCTTCGTGGGGTGCGCGGGCTCGACGCTACGGTCGATGATCCGACGGGCCGGCCCGTCATCGTGGCCCGCGGCGTCAGCGTGCGCCTGGCGACGCTCGCGCTCGTGCGTTCCCTGCTGGGGCACGCGCCCGAGCCGCTCACGGTCCACGTGTACTCCGCGTCCATAGGCGATGCGCACGTCGTGCTCGACCACGACGCCGAGGGCCACCTGCTGCTCGAGAATGCGTTCGCTCCCGCGAACCCGAAGCCGCCGCCGCCGCCCAACCCGAACCCGCGTCGCCTTCGCATCATGGTGGATCAGTTCACGCTCGCCCACGTGCGCGCGCAGGGTGCCCTCGCGGGCGGCCGCTCGCTCGATGTCGCCGGAGCGCTGCAGGCGCGCCTCGACCAGGGCGCGGAGGCCGACGCGATCCCGGACGCGATGCTGAACTGGGACGGATCGGTCGGTGCGATCGCCAGCTCGGTGCGCGCCTCGGTGAACCCGCAGCGTGTCGATGCCGTGGTCGACGTGCCGCCCTTCGCGGCCTCGGCGCTGCGCGCGCTCGTTCCGGACGTGCCCCTCGAACGCCGCGGAGCCGCCCACGTCGAGGTGCACGGACCCCCCTCCGACGTGCAGGCGAAGCTGCAACTGGTCGTCGACGATGCGACGCTCGACGGCACGGCCTCCTACGTCGGCTTCCGGTCGGCCGAGGTGTCTCACGGCGACGCTGATTTGACGCTGCACCAGGGGAATCTCGGCAAGACCTGGGTGCCCGACGCGACGCTCCACGCGACCGCGTCGCTCCGCGGGTCGTCCCTCGTCCGCGCGCTCGCGGATCTCTCCGTCGAGGAGCCGGGAGCGCCGACGCGGCTCACCATGCAGGCCACGCCGAGAGGCGGAGAGCAGCCGGTGGTCGACTTCGAGCTCGAGTCGTCGTCCTCCGATCTCACGCGCGTCCCCCAGCTCGCGCACGCGGTGCGCGGGAGCTACCGGCTCTCGTTCGCCGGGCGCCTCGATCCGAACGACCGCGTCATCGAGGGCGATCTCCACGCGACCGCCCGCGGCGTCGGACACGGCAGCGCCGGCGTGGACGAAGCCACCATCGACGGCCGCGCCCACGGACCGCTGGGCGATCCCGTCGTCTACGCGGCGGTCCGCGCCGGAGGTCTGCACGCTGGAAGCAACCGCGTCGACGCGGCCGAGGTCACCGCGTACGGCCCTGCGATGAGCCCGCACCTCGTGCTCGCCATGCAGGCCCCCACACTGCCGAACATCGAGGGCAGCACCGACGTCGCCCTGGGTCACGGTGTCGTGCTGTCGTCGCTCCGCCTGGCGCTCTCGCACGCCGGGCAGCTCGCGACCGTCGCCGCGCGGCGCATCGAGCTGGGCGGCGCCGCGGGCGGCGGCCTGCAGGTGGACGACGCGCGCGTCGACGGTCTCGGTCAGCCGCTGCTCGCGAGCGCCACGCTCGGCCCGGCCGCTCTCCACGTTCGCGCGACCACGGCGGGCCTCGACCTCGCCCGCATCGCCCGTCTCGCCCACGTCGAGAAGAACCTCGGGGCGGGGTCGCTGGGGCTCGACGTCGACTTGAACATAGGCCGGCGGGGCGCCGAGGGGCGCGCGCGCGTCGACCTCACGTGCGCCGCCATCGGCGAAGCGCGTGACGTGGACGCCCACGTCGCGGGAAGCATCCAGGGCCGGCACGTCGCCGCCGCTATCCGCGCGAGCGCGCGCGACATCGGGACGTTCACCCTGAACGCTCCCGCGCTGAACCTCGCGAGCGACGAGACGCGCAGCCTCAAGGCGTGGCGCGACGCGTGGGGCGACGTGACCTTCGACGCCGACGTGGACCTCGGCCGGATGACGGCGCTCGTCCCGCGCCAGGACCTGCCGCTCAGCGAGGCCCGCGGCCGCGTCGTCGCGCGCGGCCACCTCGAGCGCGACGACGGGCACGACTTCACGCCCGACTTCGGCCTCTCGCTCCACACGCAGGACCTCGTGCTGGCGCCGCGAACGCCAGTCTCCCGCGACATCGACTACGTCTGGGTGACGCCCAAGCCTCCGTGGCGGCTGGTCGGCGTCGACCTCGATGTCGACGCTCACGTCGACGGCCAGACCGGCGGCACCCAGCTCTCGCTGCGGGCGCGCGACCATCATGGGGAGATCGCCCAGATCGACACGAGCGCCGCGACCCTCCCGTTCGAGGAGTTCTTCCACGACAAGCAGACGCTCGACGCGAGGCTCCTCCGGACGCCGGTGGAGCTGCGCTTCACGATGCCGGAGCGCGGTCTCTGGACGCTCCCCGAGAGCCTGCAGCAGCCCTTTCTGACGGGCCGCGCCTCGGCCGAGGTGCGCGCCAGCGGAACGGCGCTCGCGCCGCACCTGGATGCTCGCGTCCTGCTGCGCGGGTCGCGCTTCCAGGCCGACGTGACGGCGGTCCCGATCGACGTCGAGCTCGACCTCCTCTACGACGGCGAGCGCGCCAACCTCGACCTGCGCGGCGTATCGAAGGGGAGCAACGTGCTCGACCTGAAGTCGCTCGTGCACGCCCCGGTGGCTCCGCTCCTCGAGCACACCGGTCCGCTCGCGTGGAACGCCGACACCAAGGTGCATTTCGACGGCTTCCCGCTTCAGTCGATCCCCGTGCTCGACGACAAGCTGATCGCCGGCGAAGTGCGCGGCGACCTGGACCTCACCGGTCTGCACCAGGATGCGCGCGTCCGCGCCGACCTGAACGTCGACGACCTGCGCGTCGGAGGCGTCGCCTACCGGAGCGGCGCGCTGCACGCGAGGGCGGACGGCCAGGGGCTCGACGCGGACCTGCGCATCGACCAGAGCGACGGGTTCGTCGAGACGACGGCTCACGCCTCGGCCACGTGGGGCGCGAGCCTCGCCCCGACGCTCGATCCGAAGCGACCGCTCGAAGCGTCCCTGGACGCCAAGCGATTCCGACTCGGCGGCCTCGAGCCGATGGTGCAGGGCGTGCTCGACGAGATCGACGGCCGTCTCGACGGGGGTGTGCGCGTGCAGCTCGATCCGAGCACGCGCTCGGCGCGCATGTCCGGAGGGCTCGCGCTGAGCGAAGGCAGGTTCCAGGCATCGGCCGGCGGTGGTGAGTTCCACGACGTCAGCGGCCAGGTGCAGGTCACGCCGGACGGGGTCATCGCGCTGCAGAAGCTCACCGCATACGGGATGAGCGGATATCTCGAAGCCAGCGGCAAGGCGCAGATGCGCGGGACGAGCCTCGAGAGCGCGCACGCGTCGATCACCATCCCGAGCAACGCCGCGGTCCCGCTGTCGGCGAGCGGCACCTCGGTCGGCGACGTCGACGGGCGCTTCGACATCACCGCGACGGCGCGCGGCAACACCATGAACGTCGAGGTGAACGTCCCGGAGGCCCGCGTCGCCCTGCCCCAGGCGTCGAGCGGGCACGCGCAGGCGCTCGGCCCCATGAAGAACGTTCGCATCGGCGCGCACCGCGGCGATGCCGGGAAGCTCGTGACCTTCCCCCTCGATCCGATGAAGGGTGTGAAGGTCCCCGAGGGAAGGGCCGAGGCGCAGGCGCAGAGCGGGGAGCTCTCGCTCGCCGTCAAGCTCCAGGACGTGCAGGTCGTTCGCGGCAAGGACCTCACTGTGGCGCTGGGCGGCAACCTCAAGGTCGACACGAGCGGCGGCGGGGCGTCGGGTCCGGCGGTGACCGGGCAGATCAACTTGAAGCCGGGGGGCAGGCTCTCGGTGCAGGGCAAGACGTTCACCGTCGAGCACGGGACCGTGACCTTCGTCGACGATCCGGCGAATCCCCAGGTCGTCGTGAAGGCGTCGTACCAGGCGCAGGACGGCACCCTCGTGTACGCGGACTTCGTCGGACCGCTCAAGACGGGCAAGGTCACGCTGAGCTCCGAGCCGCCGCTCCCGCGCCAGGAGATCGTCGAGCTGCTCCTCTTCGGGACGACCAGCGGGCCGCAGCCGCAGACGCCTGCGGGGACACCGGCGACGCAGGCCATCACCACGGTCGGTGGCGAGGCGACGCAGCCCCTCAACCACATGCTCAACCAGCTCGGGCTCGGCGCGGTGACCGCCAAGGTCGGGTCCAGCGAAGCGGGCACCGCGCAGCCGGAGG
>DASVWO010000406.1:0-8296 GCA_036393165.1 Polyangiaceae bacterium
CGCCTCCCGACAGCACGGCGGGGGAGGAGCCGATCGCGGTGCCGCCCGGAAGGGGGCTCGGACAGACCGAGTGGGACCTGCTCCTCGACGTCGGCTACGCGCACTGGGCGGACCCGACGGGTCAGGGGCTCTACGACGTCGCCGGAGGAACCGTGGCGATCGGCGTGCGGCCCGAGTTCCGCGGCGTCGGCCGGTGGGTCACGGTCTGGCTCGACCTGAAGGCCGCCATGGGAATCGGCAGCGGCAACTTCGCCGGCGGCAACGAATCGGTGCTGTCGTTCGGCGGCCAGGGTCACCTCGGGGTCGACGTGCAGCCGTGGACCTTCGTCGGCGTCGGTCCGTTCGTCGGGTACCGCCTCGACCACTTCAGCGTGACCCCGACCGGCGACGGCAACGGCAACCAATCCTGGGATGCCACCGACAACGGCCCCGAATTCGGCGGGCACCTGAGGCTCCGCACCCGCGACAGACCCGGGAGGCCCGGCCTTCTCTACCTGGATGCGGAGATCTCATCGAGGAACGGCTCGGCCATGAGCGGCGTGTACCAGCGCGACGAGATCGGCCTGCGCACCAGCCGCGCGTTCGGGCTGTACCTGATGGCCGACATCCGGTTGAGCGCGTCGGGCACTGCGACTCCGGGGACGTTCTCGGATCCGGCCGATCTGCTGGCCAAGACGATGCCGTCGCAGACGCAGCTGGGAGGTGGGGTGCTATGGGGCTTCTGAACCGCAACGCGGTGGGCCTGGTCGCACTGGCGCTCGGCGCGAGCGCGTGCGGCGCCTCGATGCGGCAGTACGCCGGCTACGCGGGCACGGACGACGACGCGAAGGCGTGGAGCGCGCTGCAACCGGGAGAGCGCGTCGCCCTCTACGACGGCGCCAAGCGCTGCAAGGCCGTCGTCGCCGACTCGGTCGGCGCGCTCGACCAGGGTCAGGCGCTCGGAGACGTGGACTGGGGTCGTGCGGTCACGGTGTGGACCGTCCGCAGCGCGCGCGTCACCGACGAAGGCGTCGACGAGAACGGCGAGGCTCCCTCGGCGGGCACGGTGCAGGGAGCCCTCGTCCTGACGCTCGAGGACGCGAGCGGCAAGCGGCAGGCGCTGCGTTACGCCATGGGTCAACGCCCCGGTTGCATGTGGCGCGCGACGCAGGCGTTCGACGATGCGCGTGCGCTGGTCGGCAAGCGGTTGTCGTACGACCCGGCGGCTTCCACGTGCGTGACCATCGAGGCAGCGGGCACCTCGCCCGACGCCGCGCTCGTCGACGGGGACCCGACGGCGGGATTCACGATGGAGGCCCTCGAGATCGGCCCGCCATCGGCTCAGCGCTTCGCGAGCTGGGACGGAAGCGGGCCGACCGCCGTCTGGTTGCGTGCGAACGGCGGAGCCTTGCACATCCGGGTCGACACGGTGCGGACCTGCTTCACCGATGCGGCCCAGCCCAAGGCGTCCGACCCGGCGGTCCTCACGCTCGCGCGCACGCCGGTGGAGCGCTGCGAGGTCGAGCACTCGCTCGTCACGTGCCGGTCGTCGCTCGGCGTGTGGGAGGGGGTGGCGTCCAACTCGGCGGTGTCGCTGCGGGCCGTCCGGCGCACGCTCGGCGCGCTCCACCTGCTCGACGGCAAGCCGGTGAGCAGCGGGCGCTTTGCGAGGACGGTCGTGGCGATCGACATGGCCAAGGCGCGCGACTCCCGCGAGGGCGCGCTCTATGTGGCCATGCAGGGCGCCGCGCAGCAGGTCCTGTCGGGAGGCGACGGAGGCGTGCGCGCCGTGATGCCGGGCGATCCCGACACCACGCTGCCCATTTCGGTCGCGGTCCACGATCTCGTGATCAGCGACCTGGTGACCCGCACGTCGAGCGAGCAGTCGCAGTACGAGGATCACAAGGAGACGCGCCCGAATCCGGACAAGGCCAAGGCGCAGGCGGCCATCGGCGAGGCGCAGCAGGGCGTGGATTCGGCCGTCCAGAGCTACAACCAGCGCAAGCAGGCGGAGGCGCAGGCGCACGACGCGTGCATCAACGCGTGCAACAACGTCACCGACGCGAACTGGCGGAACACGTGCCTGACCGGCTGCAACGTCGCGAGCACGGTGGCCGACATCGTCGACAACGACTCGGACGTGCAGGCGGCTCGCAACAAGCTGACGCAGGCGCAGACGAACTACGCGAGCACCCCGGACACCATCGAGGTGCCGATCATGATGCCCTGGAACTACAGCAAGACGACCTACCAGCGTGGCGTGTCGGCCACCCTCGAGGTCGAGGCGAAGTTCGCCGCGGGGCCTCAGCACTGGAGCACGCCGCTGTCGTCGAGCGTCGACGACTACGAGGTCGCCGGCGACGCGCGGCACAACGTGACCGCCCACGCGGCCGCGCGTGACTTCATCGACCGGCCCGACAGCCTGATCCCGCGCATCGCGCAGCTCGTCGCGACGCAGCTCGCGAAGCAGGTGCGCTCCGGCATCAACCGCGAGCGCCAGGAGCGTGCCGTCGCCGCGTTCGAGCAGGCGGGCCACGAGGCGACGCGCCCCGAGAATGCCGCGGTCGATGCCGCCGCCTTCGACCTGGTGGGCGCCAGGATGCAGAAGTCGGTGCAGCACGGCGGCGCGGACGTCGCGGCCGGAGATCCGGGGTTCACCATCCAGGTGGGGTCGGTCGGTCCTTCCTGCGTGCTCGTCGTGGCCGTCTCGGACGATCCCGACGTGGGGTTGACGCTGCAGACGGAGGGAGGGTCGCACGCGGATCGCCGTGGGCGCTCGACCGCGGAGATCGAGATCTGCCCAGGCGAGCCGGGGAACCCCAGCCCCGTCGTTCACCTGACGGCGGCCAAGCCGGTTCATGCGCGATGGGGTGTGTTCGCGACTGCGCCGGGCCACTGAGGCCGGGGAGGACCAAGGCGATGAGAGGGTACGTGTCCGCTGTGCTCGCGTTGCTGTCGGTGACGATCCCCATCGCGTGCGCCAACACGGGCACCCCGCGGGGATGCGCGCCGAACAGCACGCAATCGTGCTCGTGCGAGAACGGCGACACCGGGGTGCAGACGTGCAGCGCCGACGGGACGGTGTTCTCGGGCTGCGACTGCAGCGGAGGCACCCCGGATGGCGGGAGCAGCAGCGGCGGCAGCAGCGGCAGCAGTGGAGGCATCAGCAGCAGCGGAAGCGGCGGCGGGAGCTCCGGTGGGTGCATCGACTCGAGCTCGTCGACGACGTGCACGTCGAGCAGCCAGTGCTGCCAGAGCGGAGCGAACCAGGTCAACGGTGCGATCTGCGCAGGAGACAACGGATCGAGCGTCTACACGTGCCACGCGGCTTGCACGAGCAACGCCCAGTGCACGAGCGGCTGCTGCGCATCGGTCAACGGTGGCGGCGCCGTGTGCGCGGCCGCCACCCATTGCACCGGTAGCAGCAGCAGTGGCGGAGGAGGCAGCAGCAGCGGAGGGTGCGAACAGATCGGCCAGGCGTGCACCTCGAGCTCGCAGTGCTGCTCGGGAAGCACGTACGGCAACACGTGCGCCACGGCGGATGGCACCAGCTATTCGTGCGCGGCGGTCTGCTACCACAGCGGCGAATGCCTCTCGAACTGCTGCCTCCAGCTGCAGAACCAGAGCTTCGGAGCTTGCTTCCAGTACGCACCGCAGGGGCAGAGCTGTCTTCCCTAGGCAGAGACGACCGCGACCGCGACCGCGACCTCGACCACGACCTCGACCTCGACCTCGAAGTGGGGGCGGGGGTCGGTCAGGTGCGGGTTCATGCCGAACGCGAGAAAAGCGCGCCAGCGCCCTGGGGCCGATGGAAGGGGAGGCGCTGTCACGCTTTTCTCGCTCGAGGGGGGCATGAACCCGCACCTGACCGACAACCTTCTTCCGTTCCAGAAGCTCGATGTCTACAAGGCCGCCAAGGAGCTCGCGCGATGCGTGCACCAGGCGGGGATTCGTGATGCGGAGCTGCGCGACCAGGCGACGAGAGCGAGCAAGAGCACGTTTCTCGGGCTGTGCGAGGGGCTGCCCAGCGACAGCTCCGGCGTGAGGCGCCGTCACTTCGAGATCGCCAACAACTCGTTGCACGAGGTGGTGGGCGCCGTCGATCTCGCCGCCACGCTCGGCGTCGTCGATGACGCAGTCGCGCAGTCCATCCTCACTCTCGCCGTCCGCATCAAGCGCATGCTCCGCGCGCTGCCCCGGTGAGGCGATCGGTTGGCCGAGAAGACTTCGTATCGCGCGAGGAGACGTCGAATCGAACGACGAGGCGCCGAATTGAATGGGGAGGCGCCGGACTGAATGAGCAGGCGCCGGACTGAATGAGGAGGCACCAGACCGAATGAGGAGGCGCTGGACCGAATGAGGAGGCGCCGGCTTCGGAAAGGAGTCTTCGTCGAGAACGAAGACCCGTCGTTGAGAACCGTGACTCCCCTTCGAGGCCGAAGCCTCGTTTCCGAAACCGGTGACTCCTTCTCGAGACCGAAGCCTCGTTTCGGAAGCCGATGACTCCTTTTCGAGACCGGAGGCTCCTTTCCGAGACCGATGCCTCCTCTTCGAGGCCGGTGACTCCTTCTCGAGGTCGAAGCCTCCTTTCCGAAACCAACGACCCCTTCTCGAGACGGATGACTCCTACTCGAGCCCGCAGGGTCCTTCTCGATAACGTCTCGCCCTGCCACGTGGTGACGGCGCAGCGGCGGAGTCAGCGCAGCATGTCCGCTGGCAGCACGGCTCAGGGCATCACTTGCACTGGCTGGCCGTGAACAGGCTGCACGTGCCCATGTTGCACGTGTCCGGCGGGGTGCACGGGATGCCGCTCCCTGCGTCGCACGACATCATGTCGCCGATGGGAGGCGTGCAGAATCCCTGCGAGCACACCGAGCTGCTCGGGCACTGATCCATCGGTGGGCCGCTGCAGGAGCCTCCGGCCGTGTCCACCGCGACGGGGCCGCACGCGTTGCCCGTGCAGACGGCGCCCAGGTTGTAATCGCACACGCCGCCTGCGTCGCCGCACCCCCCGTCGACCCCGCCCGCCACGACGCACACGCTGCCCACGCATTGCAGGCCCTGCGCGCATGGCGTCGTCGCGCTGCACGGTCCGTTGAGCATCGATGGCGCCGCGCACGTGCCCATCGCGCACATGAGGTTCCCGTCGCAGTCGTCCGACGTCTGGCAGAGAGCACCCGTCGCCCCGCGCGAGACGCACGTGCCGCACATCATGCCGGAGGGGATGCGGCAGTACCCGGTGCCGCACTGCGCGTCGTAGCGGCACGCGGCGTTTCCCAGCTTGCCCGATGGCATGCACACGTTGGGATACGGCTTGGCGTAGAAAAACTGCTCGCACGAGAGCTTGTCGCGCGCCGTGACGCACGTCTCGAGCTTGTCGCCGGTCCACCCCGTTCCCGGTGCCGCGAGCGCGTCGAGGCACCCGGGCTGCACCTCCGTCTCGCAGGTGATCTCGTCGCCGTACTGGATCGACAGCAAGAACGGAGAGCACATCGACAGCTGCGTGCAGTAGTGCGACGCGTTGTCGGCGCACGCCTTGGCGGCCGAAGTGCCGCCCGTGCCTCCATCTCCGCCGCCCTCGCCCACTCCGCCTTCGCCGACGGAGCCCTCACCGCCCTCGACCGAGCCCTCGTCGCCCCCTTCGCCCGACGACGCGCTGTTGCCGTCGCCGCTCGTCGCGCAGGCCATCGGCAGCGCCAGCAGGGCGACGGGGAGACTCACGCCGGCAAGGAGAAAGGGCAAGAAGCGCTTGCGCACGCCGCCATTGAGACTGACACGAAAGCGTCGCGCCGTCCCCATCACGTCACGCCAGACCAGCCCTTCACCACGTCCTCCAGTCGCGCGTCCTCCCCGTCGTCCAGCAGCCCCACGGCCACCACGTTGAGGCGCTCCGGCCGCGCCAGCTCGCGCGCCGCCGCCCGCACCTCGCCGGTTCCCACGCGCAGCAGATCCGCCACGTGCGCCTCGAGATCGACGAACCGGTCGAAGAGCAGCCCGCCCGCGTAGAAGGCCCCGACCTCCTCGGCCGAATCGACCATCGCCCGCGCGTCCCAGACGATGCGACGCCGCGCCTTCTCCAGCTCCTCCGCCGTCGGCCCCTCGCGCGCCAGCTCCTCGAACATCGCGAGGATCTCGCGCGTCACCAGCGCCGCTCGCTTGTGCTGCACACCGGCCGCGACGTCCACGACCCCGTCGTCCTCGTAGCCGTCGAAGGCGGCCGACACGTCGTAACAGAGCCCGCGAGAGTCGCAGAGCCTGTGATACAGGCGCGTCGACATTCCGTCGTCCACGAGCCTCATGAGGACATCTACGGCGGGGCGCAGCGGATCCTTCTCCGCGAACGCCCGCAGGCAGACGCGCAGGTCGGTCTGGCTCGAGACGTTCTCGACCACGTCGAGCCGCGGCTTCTTCTGCGCGTGTGTCGGAGCGCCGCTCGTGGCGAGCTCCCCGCGACGCAGGCCGCCGAAGTCGCGCTCGGCCAGGCGCATCGCCGTCGCCACGTCCACCGCGCCCGAGAAGGCGAGCACGGAGTTGGCCGCCGTGTAGTGCCGCTCGTGCCACCGCCGCAGCCCCGACTCGTCGAAGGAGCGCACGTGCGCCTCGCTCCCGGTGATGGTGAACCCCAGCGGGTGCTCGCCGTAGATGAGCGCGCGCGACAGGTTGTCCGGATCGATCTGCCGCCCCTCGTCGTCGAGGTCCTCGAGGATCTCCTCGAGCACGATGCCGCGCTCGATGTCGATGTCGAGGAACGCCGGCTGCGACAGGACCTCGCCGAAGAGGGCGCTCGCCTCGTCGACGCTCTCGGGCGGGAGCGACAGCGAGAAGATCCCGTGGTCCACCTGCGTCGACGCGAAGAGCGAGCCCCCGAGGCGCTCGAACGCGAGGTTCACGGCGTGGGCGCTCGGTACGCGCCGCGTCCCCCGGTAGATCATGTGCTCCAGGAAGTGGCTGATGCCGCTCTCCTGGCGCGACTCGAAGCGCGATCCCACGCGCCCCCAGAGGGCCACGTGGACGCGGTGCAGCGACGGCTGAGGCGCTACGACGACGCGCAGCCCGTTGCCGAGGGACTCGACCTGGTACGGCTTTCCCATTCCCAGATCAGTATTCGTCTTCGTCTTCGGTTTCGCCGCTGGTGCCGCCGTCGGCCTTCGATTCCTGGATGTAGGCGTCCTCGACCTTGATGTCGTCCTTGGACTTCTCCCGCAGCCGCTTGACGTACAGCGAGAGGGCCTCGTCGCGCTTGGCCCGCGCGAGCTCTTCCTGGAAGATCGGCCGGTCTTTCGCGAACTCCTCGCGGGTCGCGATGTTGCGCTGCTTGAGCTGGACCACGTCGAAGCCGTCGGGCGTCCGCACGGGCTCGGCGAGCACATCGCCCTCCTTCGCGGAGAAGGCGAACCCGACGACCTTGACGGTCCCGTCCGGCGAGAGGCCCTGGAAGGGGTCGCCGCCACGGTTGAACGCGCTCGAGGTCTGCGTCTGAGGCCGGTCGCCGTCGGTGCTGGCGTCGAACGACTTCGTGGGAAGCGCGGTGGCCGTCTTCGGGGCGGCCGCACCGTCGGCGCCCGCATCCGCTGCCGCCGCGGGCGCCGGGAGCACCTTCAGCGCGTCCACCTTCTGCGGCTTCACGTAGGGCGCGACGGTCTGCTTGAGCGCGTCCTCGATCCCCGTCCCGCTCTTGATGGCCGCCTGGATGCGCGCGGCGAGCGCCTGCGCGATGTCGGTCGCCTTCGTCTTGGCGGCCATCTGACGCGCGACGCTCTTGCCGAGCGCCTTGTCGACGTCGGCCGTCTTGTTCGGATCGTCCTTCTCGATGAAGTGGTACCCGAACTGCGTCTCGACGGCGCCGGCGGTCATCTCGCCCGGCTTGAGGGCATCGGCGGCGGCCTTGAACGGCGCCACGAACCCGTCGGTCTTGTCCCCCACGTCGCCGCCCTTCGCGGCGCTCCCCGCGTCGTCGGACACCTCGCGCGCCACCTCGGCGAACGGCTCGCCCGCGCGGATGCGCGCGACGGCCCACGACAGCTTCGCGACCGCCGCCGCCTTCTCGTCGTCGGTGGCCCCGTACGGCGTCTTCACGAGGATGTGGCGGATGTGGCCGGCCTTCGGCTCGTCGTCCTTCTTCCGGTCCGCGAGCTCCTTGTCGTAGTCGGCCTGGTGGTCCTTCACCCAGGCGTCGATGCCCGCCTGGTCCAGGTCCACGGCCCAGCGCGCGACCCACGACTCCTTGACCGGGACGTACGTCACCGTCGCCGTGCTGTGGCGCCTGTCGTACTCGTCCCACGTCTCGTCCTCGCTGACGCGCACCGGATCGCGGATC
>DASVWO010000407.1:0-6284 GCA_036393165.1 Polyangiaceae bacterium
TCTTGACGTCGCCCTACTGGAAGCTGGCGATGGCGGTGCCGCCGGCGAAGGTGTTCGCCGGTAAGATCGCCTCGCGCGTCTTCCCGAAGCTGGCGCTGCCGAGCGGGCTCAAGGGCGCCGACGTGTCGCGCGACCCCGAGATCGCCGCGCTCTACGATCGCGATCCCTTGAACAACAAGAACGCGACCGCGCGCTGGTTCACCGAGACGAGCGCCGCGCAGGACGCGGCGATCGCCGCCGCGCCCACCCTGCGCATGCCCCTCTACGTCGTCGTCGGCTCGGCCGACGGCGTCGTCAGCGTCCCGCGCGCCCGCGCCTTCTACGACGCCGCCGGCAGCAGCGACAAGACGTGGGACGCCCGCGAGGGGCTCTATCACGAGGTGCTCAACGAGCCTGCGGCGGGGCGTCAGATTGCGGAGCGGCTTGCGGAGTGGATCCTGGCGCACGCTTCTTCGTAGCCGGCGTCTTCTTGGCCGGCTGCGCCTGCATCTCGGCGGCTCCTGCCGGCGTTTGCGGCGCATTGCGCTCGGCGATGACCTTCGCTTCCGCCTCGCGCGTCTCGATCAGCACGTTGCGCTCGGCGATGGCGTCGTGCGTCTGCTGGCGCGCCATCTCGGTCGCCGCCATCGACTCCGCCAGCTGCGCCTTGCGCTGCGCGTAGACGGCGCGAAGGTCCGCGTTCTCGTTGCCGTCCTTGTACGCCGCCTCGGCGTCGGCGAGGGCCGCCTGGGCGTCGTCGACGGCCACGGGCTGCAGGCGACGCGCGGGTCCGTTCTCGGCGCGCGCGCACTCGGCGCGGGCGGCGGTGAGCGCACGGGGCACGCGCGTCTCATGCGTGCACGCGACGCTCGAGGCGGCGAGGAGGAGCGGGAGGACCACGGCTGTGCCGATTCGGATGCTCATGCACGCGCTTCCTCGCAGACCGCGTGCCAGAGCCGCTGCGCCTGAGCCGTGCGTCTTCGCAGCTCAGTAGCCGGCGAGCGGGTTGCAGTCCTGGCCGAAGCACACCGCGAGCACGGGATGGATCTCGAGGAAGTTCGGCGCCATCCCCGTGGGCTTGGTCGTCTGCATCCCCTCGTACGTGTCGAAGAAGCCCGCGCCGATGACGGTGCCGATGCCTCGGTCGGATGTGCTCTGCGACGGGTCGTTCGCGTCCATGGTGGCGCGCGCGTGCGTGATCTCACAGAGCCACGGGTTGCCGTTCTGACACGAGTCGTGCCCGGCGCACCCGGGGTAGGGGATCTCGCCGATCATCTGCGAGCCGGTGTTCGGATCGTCGAGCACCAGGTGGTAGTCGCTGTCGGTCTCCTCGCGCTCGAACTGGATGATCACGTTCTTCAGCTCGTAGACCTGCTTCTCGCCCGAGACGCGTGAGCACGAGGAGCCCGTGACGGTCGGCAGCTTGATGAGCGTCCCGATCGTCGTCACCTGCGGCGTCATGTTCACCTGGGTGACGTCGTCGTCGGTGCCGGTCTTGACGGCCCAGCGGAAGGTGCCGCAGTTGCTCCCGTTCATCTCGTACGCGTTCGACGGGGTCGCGCAGGTGACCGGCCCGCCGCTGCTGCTGCTCCCACTGCTGCTGCCGCTGCCGCTACTGCTCCCGCTCCCGCTGCTGCTCGCCCCCGCGTCCTTCTTGGCGCCGGAGCTCGATCCGCTGCCGCTGCTGCTCCCGCCGCTGCTGCTGCCGGTGGTCGAATCGGTCCCGCCGTCCTCGAACCCGACGCCCGAGGTCCCGCCCGACCCGCCGCACGCGACGAGCACCGCCACCAACGAGCCCGCGAGAAGTGCCGCCTTCATGCCCTCTCAGATGGCGCCGCCGAGCGAGGCCACCAGCGTCCATCCTACGACGCCGGAGCTCGTGATGCCCATCGTGGCCGGGCCGCCCGTGAGGGCGCCGAAGAAATGCCCGGTGCCGACGACGATCTGCGGCCCCGCGGCGAAGTCCCAAAGCGCGCCGTTCGGCAGCGCCTTGCTCCCCGCGAGCCGGTATCGCCCCTGGCCGTCGATCCCGACGCGCACCATCGAGGCCACGTCGTACCCGAGGCGCAGCCGCCCCTCGGTGTCGACCTCGCCCTCCTCGGTGAGCCCGAAGCCGGTGATCGCGTTCAGGTCGAAGTGAAAGCCGCGCCGCTCGCCGTACGAGAGCAGCAGGCCGCCCTCGAGCTCGCTCTCGAGGTCTCCGCCGGGGTCGGTGCCGAAGCCCTCGACTTTGTACTTGGCGAGCGCGCCGAGCGACCACCCCTCGTTCGCGCGCCCGAGGAGGCGCACGATGGCGGCGAACGACGGCGCGAAGTGGCCCAGCAGGTAGACGTCGCGCGGCGCATCGGCCACGAGCGTCAGCCGGTCGATCGGCGCGCCCCAAGCCGTCACGCCGCCGCCGCCCGTCGCGTTCTGCTTCGAGGCGCCGAGGCCCGTGCCGTAGAGATACGCGCCGTAGGTGCCCGCGGGCGCGCCGGTCGCGGCGTACGTGTACGCGACGATGGGCACCTCGGTCTTCGCGTCGCGCGGGGGCGCCGCCGTGGGGAGCGCCGTGTCGCCCACGCCGTCGGCCCGCGCGTCGGGCGCGGCGGCGACCAGGAGGGACACGGACGCGAAAGCCAGGGCAACGAGCGACTTCTTGGGCATTGCGACCGTCCGCCCCACGCAAATAGCAGACTTCGCACGGCGGGCTGGCGAGACCGTCACAATTGACACGACGGGGGCGGAATCTTCTACGCCGGCCGAATGTGACGCGACGGAAACGCACACCTGCCTGCACTGCGGGAGGGTGCGCGATAGGAGCAATCGCCTTCAGCAGGAGAGTCTCCTTCCATGCGCACCGCCTTCGTCCTCGGGTCTGCCTTGTTCCTCGCCCTCTCCGCCGCCTGCGGCGGGTCCTCCACCACGGGCGACACGTCGTCCGACGACGGTGGCACCGGTGGTGGCGCGACGGACGCCCACGCAGACGCGCACCCGAACCCTCCGGCCGACGGGGGATCGTCCACCCCGCCGGGCCCCCTCGGCCCGAACGGCGGGCACGTGGCCAAGCTGCTCTTCACAGTGGTCGGCGACACCCGTCCGGCGAACTCGAACGACGTCTCGGGTTACCCGACGGCGATCATCGACAAGATTTACGAGGACATCGCGTCGCTCAACCCGCTGCCCTTCTTCAGCGTCTCGACCGGCGACTTCCAGTTCTCCTCGCGCAGCAGCGGCTACGCGGCCCCGCAGCTCGACATCTACCTGGCGGCGCGCGCCAAGTTCTCCGGCCTGTTCTTCCCCGCGATGGGCAACCACGAGTGCACGGGCAGCACGAGCTCGAACTGCGGGCCCGGCAACACGAACGGCGAGACGGAGAACTACACGACGTACATGACCAAGATGCTGGGGCCGATCCAGAAGACGAAGCCCTACTACTCGGTCAACATCGACGCGAACGACGGATCGTGGACGAGCAAGTTCGTCTTCATCGCCGCCAACGCGTGGGACTCGGGGCAGGAGACGTGGCTCCAGCAGACGATGGCCCAGAAGACGACGTACACGTTCGTCGTCCGCCACGAGCCGAGCGACGCGAGCGAAGCGCCCGGCGTCACCCCGTCGGACGCGATCCTGAAGGCGAACCCCTACACGATGCTCATCCTGGGGCACTCGCACACCGTCTCGCGTCCCACCCTCAACCAGATCGTTCTCGGCAACGGCGGCGCGCCGCTCTCGAGCACGAACGTGGACTACGGTTACGGCCTCTTCCAGCAGCGCGCGGACGGCGCGATCCAGGTCGACTCGATCGACTACATGACCAACAAGCCCGACCCGAACTTCCTCTCCTTCGCCCTCAAGCCCGACGGCACGCTGGCGCAATAGGGTGTCCCGCGGACACCCAACGCCGCGAGATCACTGGCGCCGCATCGACGCACGCCCGGTGCCCTGGCGAGCATTGCTTCCGGCAGCGAGCGGGGGCAAGAGCGAGGAGCGCGATGGATCCGATCCAAGAGCTGCGACAGACGGTCGAAGAGCTGCGGCAGACGGCGCTGCAGGGATTTGCGTCGGTGAACGATCGATTCGATGCCCTGGAGGGCAGGATGGACCGGAGGTTCTCGAGCTTGGACCAGGACCTCGCATACGTCAGGCGGGCCCTCCTGGATCACAACACGGAGTTCCAGGAGATTCGCTCGGTCCTGGACAAGAAGGCCGACCGCGCCGAGGTGGAAGCCCTCGTGGAGCGCCGGTGACCCATGGACCTCGACGACATTCGCGACGCATTCGTACAGGGAGTGGCCTCGCTGCACGCGAAGCTCGATGCGCTCAGCGCCGACGCGCCCGGGCTGACCGAAGGGCGTCCGTCGGCGCATTCAACTCAGGGCGCAGCTGTTTCAATTGCGGGAGCGGCTCCCGTCGTTGCGAGCGATGCTGGTTCAACTCGGGGAGCGGCTGCCGGAGTTGAAAGTGTGGCTCCCGGAGTTGTCACAGCGTCTGCCGGAGCTGAAATCGTCGCTCCCTGAGTTCTCACAGCGGCGCCCGGAGTTGAAAGTGTCGCTCCTTCAATTCGGGGAGCGGCTGCCGGAGTTGAAAGTGTGGCTCCCGAAGTTGTCACAGCGGCTGCCGGAGTTGAATTCGTCGCTCCCTCAGTTCTCACAGCCGCTCCCGGTGTTGAAGTCGCCGCTCCATCAACTCAAAGGGCCGCTCCATCTCTCGACGGAGCGGCCCTTCGGCGTTTCGCCAGCGTTTCCGCTCATTTCACGAGCATCGTCACGACCTGGCTCCAGTCCGCTTCCCCCGTCTTGGTGACGGGGCGGAATCGAAAAGAGCAGCTGGTTCCGACGGGGAGGTTCGGCACCGTGGTCTTGGCCTGCAGCGTCGACGGAAGGAGCGTCCACGTCTTTCCGCCGTCGGCGCTCCACTCCCACTCGTAGGAGGCGCGCCTCGCGGCCGAGCGCGCCGACAGGTGCACCGAGCCGGTCACGGGCCCGGGCTTCACCGTGAATCCCAGCTTCACGCGGATGGGCGTCTTGCGGACCGCCATGCCGGCGCTCTCGATGATGGCCTGCGCCTGCTCGGGGTTCGCGTCAGCCTTCTGCTGCACGTAGGCCTTCGCGCCGTGGAGCTGCGTGAGGAGTGCGTTCTTGGCGTTGTCGCGCGCCGCGACGGTGCCGATGGCGCGCGTCTTGGCCGTGGTCTCCGAGGTGTCGAGCATGGTGAAGGCCCCCTGCAGCGCCGCGAGGACCGCGGCCGCGTCGGTGAAGTGCGTGTTGTTGGTCAGCGCCGCGATGAGCGCCTGCGTGTACTTGAGGAGCGCCACGACGCTCGTGGGGAACCGGGTGACGACGACGAGTCGATGGGTCTTGCTGGTCATTGGAATCATCCTTCTTGGCGCGCGGCTCGATTGCCGCGCGGGCCGGCCCCATCGCAACCTCGGTGCCAGGCCGGATCGAGGCGCAAGTGCCCGATTCCTCGTTCGCGCCGACGCTCGAGCGCATGCGCGTCCCCCTGTCCGCGTGTTTCACGCGCGTGAAACACGCGGGGATCAGTCCTCGCGCAGGCCGTACTTGTCTCGGAGGCGGAACAACGCGTCCGTGGTGATGCCCAGGACGTCGGCGGCCTTCTTGAACCGCCACTGAGTCGCGTTCAGGGCCTCGAGCACACGCTCCTTCGAGGGAAGCGGCCGCGCTCCCGAGCCGACGGATTCATCCGGCGCGTGGACGATCTTCGGCGGCTCTGTCGGCGCCGGGCGGCGCTCTAGCCCCTCGATGAGGACATCCGCGCTGTGGTGCGTCGGCTCCTTGCGGATCTCGAGAGGCGCCGGCTGCGGGAACGGCACCCGCGCGGGCCAGCGGAGCGGCGGCTCCCCTCGCGCCTGGTCGATCGCCATGCCCAGGATGGAATCGAGCTCGCGGAGATTGCCCGGCAGCCGCGTCCGGAGCAGGCCGGCGACGAGCGACGCGTCGACTCGCACGTGAGGCTGCCCGCTCGCATCCGTCTCGAGGAACTTCGCCGCGAACTCGGTGTTCTCGGCGGCTCGCCGCAGCAGGAGACACGCCATCATCTGCGCGATGTCCTCGCGCCTCTCCGCCAGCGAGGGGGCGACCACCAGCACACCGAAGCGCTGGCGGACGTCGTGCTTCATGCCGACGTCGCCCCGGTTGGTCGCGGCCACGACGACGCATTTCAGCGGCCGCCGCTGCGTCTCGCCGACCACCGTGTACCCGCTCTGGAGCGCGCCGAGCAGCTTGGCCTGCATGGCCTCCGGCATCTCCCCGATCTCGTCGAGGAAGAGCGTGCCCCCTTCGGCTGCCTGGAAGTACCCGATC
>DASVWO010000408.1:0-15640 GCA_036393165.1 Polyangiaceae bacterium
GCCCGACATGGCGAGCCTCGTGGCAGATGCCCTCGTCGACCAGGGCTACGTGGCGCTCGCGGCGTTCTCAGGAAGCGAGGCGCTCGACGTCCTGCGCAGCGAGCGCGTGGACGCCGTCATCACCGACCTCACGATGCCGAAGGTCGACGGCATGGACGTCCTTCGTGCATCGCAGCGGCTCGACCCGACGCGGCCCGTGATCCTGATGACCGGCTTCGGAGCGATCGACTCGGCCCTGCAGGCCTTCGAGGTCGGCGCGTACCAGTACATATTGAAGCCCTTCCGCATGGAGACGCTCGCGGCCGTGCTCCGCAAGGCCCTCGCCCGCGGTTGACCGTGCACGCCAGGGCGACCCTCCCGGCCGTCTTCCGCGTCGCCCTTTATTACGGCTTCGCAGGGTTCGGCGGCGGCTACTCCGTGCTCGCGCAGCTTCGCCGCGATCTCGTCGAAAAGCGCGCATGGCTCTCGGCCGACGAGTTCCTGGTGCTGGCGGAGCTGTCCAAGAGCCTGCCGGGGACGCCCGCCACGAACTTGCTCGCCCTCCTCGGACAGCGGGTCGGCGGAGTGCGGGGCGGCGTGGTCGCCGCGAGCGCCTTCCTGCTCCCGAGCACGGCTCTGATGATCGTCTGCGGGGCGGCGTACTCCCTGGTGCGCGCGGCAGCGGGGCTGTCGCTCTTCTTCGATGGCATGAACGCGGCGATGGTCGGGATCGTCGGCGCCGTGACGGTGGAGCTCGGCAAGAGCGCCCTGCGTTCACGCAAGGACGTGGGGCTCGCCATCGTGTGCGGTCTGCTGCTGGCAACGCGCCTGGTCTCGGAGCCCGTCCTCGCCGTCGCGGCGGCCGCAACCGGAGCTGCACTGGGAGCTCGCAATGCCAAAGAGGTTGCGCCCAAGAGCGAGCGGCTGCACGGCGTGCTGCCGCTCGTGGCGGTTCCCATCGTCGTGACGGGAAGCCTGACCGCGCTCGCTGCGCTCGCGCGCGTCTTCGTGCCGATCGGCGTGATGACCTTCGGGGGCGGCCTCGCGATGATCCCGGCCATCGAGCACATGGTCGTCATCGACGAGGGGTGGCTCGACTCCAAGGCATTCGCGGATGCCATCGCGCTCGGCCAGATCACGCCCGGGCCTGTCGCGATCTGCGCGACGTTCATCGGATACCGCGTCGGGGGAGTCGTGGGAGCGCTGGTCGCGACCGTCGCCATGTTCGCCCCCGCGACGGCGCTGGCCCTCGCGGCCGGCCATTCGGTCGAACGCTTCCGCGCGAGCCCCATCGTGGAGGGCGCGCTGAGGCTGCTCGCACCGGCTGTCATCGGCATGCTGGGCGCCGCGACCTTCAGCCTCGGCAGAGCTGCGGTGGGCATCCACGTGGACGTCGCCGTCGCCGTGGTCTCCTTCACGCTGCTGATGATCCGCCCCATCGGCCCGCTGTGGCTCCTCGTCGGCGGAGGGGTCGTGCGGATCGCCGTGCACTGGCTTGCCAGCGTGTGACCCGGGAGAAATTCCCGATCGCTCGCGAGCGACGCATCGCGCTCCCGCGGTCTTCTGCGGGGAGAACGACGGGCACGAGGATTGAAGGAGAGCGTCACGGTTCGAGGAGGGTCCCGTGCGACGCATCGTCGTTTGTGCATTCGCCGTCGCTTGCATCGCCGCGAGCGCGTCGGCCGAGGCGCGCCCCATCGGAGGCGCGTTCTCCGGAGGGCACGTCGGGCATGGACCTGCCGACGGTCTGCTGCTCGGCGTCGACGGCGCCTGGGCGAACACCTTCGCCGAAGGGAGCGACCCGTCGCACGACGGCTGGGGTTTCGGCGTGCGCGCCGGCTACGCGTTCGGAAGCGGCCTCGAGCTTCACCTCCGCTACGACGACCTGGGCGTCGAGCCTGCCGGCGCACGCTCTCCGCTCCAGCTCGCGACCGCCGGTCTGCGCTACTCGGTGCCCTTCCTCTTCCCGATGCCGTTCGCGGAGGTGGACGCCGGGCCCGCGTTCGTCCTCGGCGACGTCGATTTCGGGGCCGGGGGAGCGCTCGGGCTCAGCTTTCCGGTCGTGAACCACGTGCTCGTCGACGTGGCCGCCCACGACTGGTTCGTCCCCATCTCGGGGTCGATCCGCCAGACGCTCACGGTGGGCCTGGGGCTCGCCGTGACCTTCGGAGGTCCACGATGAATCGCATCCTTCTCTCGTCGCTGGCGCTGCTTGCCGGCACCGCCGGCTGCTCGTACGCCACGGTCGGCCCCGGCCAGGTCGGCGTCGTGTGGACGCCGAGCGGCACGCGTCCCGACGTCGTTCCGGAAGGCAGCTGGGGCATCGGCTGGTTCGATCGCGCCACGGTCTACGACGCGCGCTCGCAGGAGCGCGAGGAGCGCCTCGACGTCCTCGCGGCCAACGGCCTTCGCATCGAGCTCGACGCGTCGATCCGCTACCACATCGTCGCCAAAGAGGCGGTGGCGCTCGATAAGGAGCTCGGCGTCCACTACTACGAGATCCTCGTCGGCCCGACACTCCGCTCGCAGGCGCGGCGCGTCGTGGGGCGCTACCAGCCCGAGGAGATCTACTCGACCCAGCGCGAGCTCATCGAGCGCCAGGTCCGCGAGGGCGTCGAGAAGGCCATCGGTGGCCGCCACATCGTCCTCGAGGCGGTGCTCATCCGGAACGTCACGCTGCCTGACACGATCCAGCAGGCGATCAACGACAAGCTGCAGGCCGAGCAGCAGGCGCTCAAGATGAAGTTCGTCCTCGAGCAGGCCAAGGCGCAGGCCGACAAGCAGATGATCGAGCAGAAGGCGGAGGCCGAGCGCGCGCGCGTCGCGGCGGAGTCGAACGCCGAGACGTCGAAGATCCAGGCGCAGGGTCAGGCCGAGGCCAAGCGCATCGATGCGCAGGCGACGGCCGACTACGAGAAGCTCGTCGAGGCGCACCTGACGGACCCGATGCTCCGCTGGCAGGAGATCGAGGCATTGCGGACGCTCGGCGCCTCGCCGAACTCCAAGATCCTCTTCCTCGGAAGCGGCCATGCGCCCGGAACGATGCTCGAGCTGAAGTAGGAGGCTCGCCGTGCCGTACCACCTTCGAAGCGCGACGCGCGCAGTCCTCGTGCTCGCGATCGCCGGATGCGGTCCCCGCGTGCAGCCGGGCCTCGCCAACGCGCCGGCGCTCGGCAAGGTGCCGTCGGCCGACGAGAGGGTCACCGACGCGACCTCCAACGGGCGCGATTCGTGCGGCCGGCTCAAGCCCGGGCCAGGGCCCCTCCGCTTCCAGGTGCCGCCCTGCCCCACCGTCGAGGCGGCGCCGGCGGTGAAGCTGTCGCTCCCCGCCCCCCATCCGGCGGCGGACGGCGGCGCGGACGAATGGGTCGAGCACTACTGGAACGGCTGGCCCTGCCCGAGAGAGTCCTATTGTGCGATTCCCTGAGCGCGTCCTCCATGCGCTGGCGGTCGCGGCGATCGCAGGGGGGTGCACAGAGTCCGGGACGGCGCTGAACGTCGCACCGACCCTCTCATCGCTCGCCGTCGAACCGCTGGAGCTCGTCCCCGCGTTCTCGCCCGACGTTCACGACTACGTGGTGCGCTGCGGACCGGGTGGCAGCTCGGTCTCGGTGGTGACGGAGGCTCCTCCCGGTGTCGTCGCGACCGTGCGCCCGCTCGACGCGCCGACTGCGGTTCGCACGACCGGTGTGTCGATGAACGTCGAAGAGGACCAGCCGATCATCGTCGATGTCTCGAGCAGCGCAGGGAACGACGCGTACTGGGTGCGTTGCCTCCCGCACGACTTCCCATGGCTCACGGTGCAGACCCACCCCGAAGCGGGGACGCGCGCGCCGGGCTGGTACGTGCTCGGCAATGCGACGCCTGCGCGCAACGAGACCGGGTTCGTCATGGTGCTCGACTCGCGAGGGACCCCCGTCTGGTACCGGCGCGTCGCAACCGGCGGCGCCCTGAGCACGGACGTCCTGGCAGACGGCGTGATCGCCTACGTGCCCGCGCTCGGGTACTACGGGACCGACCCGAGCGCTCGCTACGTCCTGCAGCAGCTCTCGCCCTGGCAGTCGCGGACGATTTCGGCGGTGGACGCGCCCATCGACGAGCACGAGCTCCGGATCCTCCCGAACGGCGACGTGCTCGTGTTCGCGTACGAACAGCTCCCGGGCGTGGACCTGCAGGGCCTGCAGTCCTTCGGCTCCGACGAGACGATCGCCGATTGCACGGTGCAGGAGATCGACCCGCAGGGAAAGCTCGTGTGGCGGTGGCGCGCGAGCGACCATGTGGACCCGGCGCGTGAATCGACCGGACCCGAGGCGGACCCCATGGGCGCGACGACCGTGGTGGACGTCTTCCACTTCAACTCGATCGACGTGGACGCTCACGGCAACTTGCTCCTGTCGTCGCGCAACACGAGCGCCGTGTATTACGTCGAGCGGCCGGGCGGCCGGGTACTCTGGAAACTCGGCGGCGCGCCGTACAGCAAGGATGGCGCGCAGATCATCCGTGTGGTGGGCGACCCGGAGGGTGGCTTCGGCAGCCAGCACGACGCACGCTTCCAGGCGGAAGGGCACGTGTCGATGTTCGACGACCACACGGGGCTCGCAGGCGCCGCTCGCGGCATCGAGTACGCGATCGACTTCGGCGCCGGGACGGCTCGTGTTGCCTGGTCGTACATCGGCCCCGGCAACGCCGGCGCGCTGGGCAGCTTCCGGCGCTATCCCGACGGCTCCAGCGTCATCGCGTGGGGGCTCCCCAGCGACCCGACGAGGTTCGCGGGCGCATTCACCGAGGTCGACGGCGCAGGCCACGACCTGATGGACGTGACCTTCCAGCAGGGCGACAGCACCTATCGTGCGTTCAAGGTTCCGCAGCCGACGCTGGACATCAGCGTCCTGCGAGCGACGGCCGGTCGACCCTGACAGCGGTACCATGAGGGCCCCTCATGCCCTCCACCAGACTCTCCGCCTCGACGAACGCGATCTCCACGCTTGTCCGTGTGCCGGTGCTCGATGCGGGCGTGACCCTCTCCGACGCGCTGGCGTCGACCGTCGCCCCCGTGAGCCCCGCCCGCGCTCCGGCCATCCCGCTCGACGATCCGGGATTCGCCTCGCGGTATGGCCTCGGAGATCCCCTGGGCGAAGGCGGAATGGGTGTGGTCAGGCTGGCGCTCGATCAGCGCGTCGGCCGCGAGATCGCTATCAAGACCATCCGACGATCCGCGCGCAGCGAGGACAGAGAGGACCTCGTCGTCCGCTTCCTCCGCGAAGCATGCATCCAGGGTCAGCTGGAGCACCCGGCGGTCGTTCCGGTCTACGACCTGGGACGAGATCCGGACGGGGCCCTCTACTTCACGATGCGGCGCATCCGAGGCGCCACGTTCGAGGAGATCATCGAACGCCTTCGCGCCGGCGATACGGAGGCGGCGAAGCACTATTCCCGTCGCAAGTTGCTCACGGCCTTCGCGAGCGTCTGTCAGGCGGTGCACTTCGCGCACACCCGAGGCGTGGTGCACCGCGACCTCAAGCCCGCGAACGTGATGCTCGGGGACTTCGGCGAGGTCTACGTGCTCGACTGGGGCGTGGCGAAGCTCGTCTCGACGCCGGACCTGCCGGCACGCGACCGGCCGTCCATCTCGCCCGACACGCACGGCGCGACGCACACCCTCGACGGCTCGACGATGGGGACGCCCGGATACATGGCTCCCGAGCAAGTTCGCGCCTCGCGCGAAATCGATCACCGCGCCGACGTGTACGCGCTCGGCGCCATCCTTTTCGAGCTGGCGACCCTGCAGCCGCTGCATTCGGAGCCCAATGCCGAGGGCAAGTTCATCGCGACCCTGCAAGGCGCCAACGCCCGCGCTTCCGCACGATCGCCGCACCTCGAGATCGCGCCGGAGCTCGACGCGATGTGCATGCGCGCGACGGCGCTCGACGCGGCCGATCGATTCCAGAGCGTCGGCGACCTGATCGAAGCGCTCGAGCGTCACCTCGACGGCGATCGCGACCTGGAGCGGCGCCGGCTCTTCGCCGACGACCTTGCGCGAGCCGCGAAGCGTGCCGCCGACGAAGCCCTGGGCGAGGCGAGCGACCCCACGGAGGCGCGCCGGCGCGCCTTGAGCGATGTCGGGCGAGCGCTCGCGCTGGACCCGCACAACGAGCGCGCAATGCGCACGCTCGTGCGATTGCTCACCGAGCCCCCGCGCACGCTCCCGGAAGAGGCGCTCGCCGAGATGCGCGCGTCGTCGCAGTCGACCAGCCACGCGACCTCGCAAGGCGTGATGTTCGGGTATCTCGCCTGGTTCCTGCTCATGCCGTTCGAGCTGTGGATGGGCGTGCGCAGCGCGCCGATGGTCCTGCTGACCGCGCTGCTGTGGGCAACGGCAGCGGTCGGGGCCTTCGTCGCGCTCAGACGCTCGGATCGCGGACGGGGTTGGGCGTTTGGTGGGATCCTGGCAACGGCCCTCGCTGCGTGCTCCACGTCGGCGGTGTGCGGCCCATTCGTGCTCGTGCCGACGCTGGCGGTGATCAACGTGACGTTGTGGATCCTCGTTTCGGATCCCTCGCTTCGTCGGATGATCGTGGCGCTCGGCGCGCTCACGATCCTCGTCCCGGCCGTGCTGGAGTGGACGCGCGTGCTCCGGTTCTACAACTTCCGCGACGGGCGCGTGACCATGCTTCAGGGCATGCTCGATTTCCCGCCAGTCCCGACGCACGCGTTCCTCGCCGCCGCGACCATGGCACTCGTGGGGATTGCCGCCGCCGTGACCTCCCGGTTCCGAGACTCGCTCACAGATGCCGAACGGCGTCTTCACATGCAAACGTGGCAGCTGAAACAGCTCGTCCGCCTCGAGTCGGCGGCAAGCTCACGGGCACACGAGGCCCAAGACGCGTGAGCCGAATGCCCGCACTTGATCGTCAGAACGCAATGCCACGCGGCGTGAGCGCGATCCCGTCGTCTTTGGCGAGGCGCGCTCCCTGTCCGTCGTAGACGTGCGTGACGCTCGTGAGCCCGAGCGCCAGGCCGATCCCGAGCAAGGCCGCGCCGCCAGCAAGGCCCGCCCACCCCACCGTCTGGAACGTCCCGCGATCGGAGTTGGTGGGCGGCTCGAGGAGGCCGACGGTGAGGAAAGAGCCGCCGGCCAGCAGCCCCAGGACGCCGAAGGTGGTGGCAGTGCCACCGACGGCCGCGAGGGTGGCGCTGCCCGTGTGGACGTCGACCTCCTGCGTGGCGTCGTTGATGCCGAAGTGCGCCGAGTCGTTGATCGCGTAGCCGCGGACCATGTACGTGGCGCTCGGGGTCAGCCTCGCCACGCATGGGGCCACGCACACCTCTTGCGAAGGAGGGGCGCTCATGTTGCTCGCGGCCGCGAAGAACATGCCGAGTGTGTCGACACGCAACAGGCGCGTTCCGTCGCTGTCGCTGCGGAGGGTCACGTCGTGCATGGCCGGCTGCGCCGGCGGGCCAGCGAGCGACTGCATCCCCGGCGAGCCGGCGACCTGGACGACCATCGGTGCGGGCGCCGCAGGTGGACTGGCCTCGCCGTTCCCGGTTGCCACGACGCAGCCGGCTTGGGTGGAAGAAGCTATGGCGGTGAGAATGGTGACGGGCTTTCGGAAGACCATGTCCTCTCCTCGTTCGACTCTCTAGGAGTCGCCGAGGTGCACGCCCGATGCCGCACGCGAGCGCCTCGTTCCCCGCGCCGTTGCACGTGATCTCGCAGACTCCTCGTCGGGAACGATTCCCCGTCGCCGGAAAAACTCCGCCTCGATCCCAGAGATCATCTACGGAGGGCCGCCAACTCGCCCAGCCACGGCTCGTACCGTCGCCATCGGCCGACGGAGCTGGGGTAGATGGACTGGCGCGCTTGCCAGCTGCTGGCAGTCCGCACTTCGTCGCGATTGGCCTCGGGGCGCGCGCATGCCGGCTCCCATTCCAGGCCGCAGAACGCAATCAGGCGCCGTGCAGCAGCCTCCGGTCCGGCGACGACGTCCTCGTAGCGGACGTCCAGCCATCGGTCCGCTGGTAGCACCGCGCGCCAGTGGTCGAGCAGGCGCTCGTGCAGCCCGTAGTACCAAGCCAGGTCCCCCAGAGCGCTCGTGAACCCGAGGCTCGCCCGCAGCGGCGTCGCGTAGATGGACAGGCAGGTGTCGAGCGGGTCCCTCAGGGAGAACACGAACCGAGCCTTCGGGAACAGCAGGTGCACGAGCCCGACCCAGAAGAAATTGAGCGGCATCTTGTCCGTGACACGACGCGCGTCGGGGGCGCCCTCTCGAAGCTCGTGCAGGTAGGCAGCCCGTAGCGGGCCCGCGAGCTTGGCCGCCGCTTCAGGGCTCGCGTTCATCCATGCGGCTCCGTGCTCGTTCCAGAAGTCGAGCTCCCCGCGCCCCCGCGCCTTCGAATGACTCGACACGATGCGCTCGAGCAAGGTCGTCCCGGAGCGTGGCATCCCCACGATGAGGACAGGAGTCTCGTCGTCGTGTCCCGTCGCGGAGCAGCGTGCGAAGAGCTCGGGGGTGAACCGCGCGATCACCTCGGCCGCGCACCGATCGACCTCTCGACGTTCGAAGGGCATGAGTCTGCACCGGATGGCGTTGGCGGCGTGGAAGTGGTTCATCGCCTCCGCGTTCTCGCCGAGGTCGTCGAGGGCCTTGCCGATCGCGAAGTGGAGCATCATCCGATGGCGCTCCGCGACGGCCGGCGCGAACCGCTCGTGCCAGCCCTCGGCCTCGAGCCGCCCGACGAGCCGCGCGAGGAGCGGCCGGTCGGCCTCGCGGAATCTCCGCACGGAGGCCTGGCCGTAATGAGCATTGGTGTGCCAGGGGTCGAGCGCGATGGCGTGCTCGAAGCTGGCCGCCGCCTCGTCGAAGCGCCCGGACTCCTGGAGGATCCTCCCGAGCAGGGCATGAGCCAGACTGTTGCCCCCGTCGAGCGCGACCAGCGTGCGCAGCTCTTGCTCCGCTTCCCGGGTCTGCTGTTGCGCGTCCAGCGCCTTCACTCGAGCAAGGCGACCGAGGGTCGTTTCCGGCGCGGCGGCATAGGCCAGCTCGTACTCCGTGATCGCTTCCTGTCGGGTTCCTCGCTCCCAGAGCAGGTCGCCCAGTTGCACGTGGGCCCCGACGAGCCCTGGAGACAGCGTCGTCGCTCGGCGATGTGCAACGATGGCCCGATCGTCCTCTCCGAGGTGCTGGAGCGCGAGCCCGAGGTTGTAGTGGCTGGTGCCGACGCTCGGCTGAACCGCGATGGAACGCCGCAGCCAGGTGACCGCATCGTCGAAGCGCCGCGTCGCCATGTACGCCACCCCGAGATCGTTGAGAACGGCGGGGTCGTTCGGCACGAGCCTGGCCGCTGCCAGCAGCGGTTGGATCGCGTCCGCGTACCGGCCATCGTGGAGCAGACGCTGCGCGACCTCGACGTGGCGAGTGCTCTCGGCCCGAGCGCGTGCCACGGATCTCTTGCCCAACCGACTCGTCATGCGCCCAAGGCCGCCGCCGGCGAGCGCTAGGCAACTGGCATGCCGCAGGCTCAGTCGCGCAGGGATGCCGCGAGCACTCCGGCCATCACGAAAGCGACGGCGACCGAGGCGAGGCCGACGGCGTATGCGAGCACGGGACTCGGAGCACCGGACCGTCGCTCCTCGATTGCGCGGCGAACGCTCGCGTAGCGAACGACCGCGGCCGCATTCGTGATCAGCCCCAGGACCACGAGCACCACGCCGAACCATGCGGAGCCCAGGCCTCTCACGGTCGTCACGTGAACCGCGCCCGCCTGGGCCACCTCGCGGAGGAACAGGCCGAAGCGCGCGATGGCGAAACCGAAGGCCATGAGCGCGATGCCCGTGCGGATCCACGCAAGCAGCGTGCGCTCGTTGGCTGCGTGATCGCGGTAGCGGGAGTCGGCGGGCGCGACGGGACCGTCCGTGGGCATTGGGGGGCTGCAGATTATCGCAGCAGCCAGCGGATTCGCGCGTCGGCCGTGTCCTCCTCCGCTCCGATGAGGAACTCCTGGAACTCGAGGACACCGCGGACCAGACGCTCGACGCTCGAGTCGTCCGGACGTTTCCCTCTCGCAAGCGTTGCCTTCATCTGACGCGCGAGGTTCACGACCAGCTCCCATCGGGTGTTCATCCAAGACCTCCTTCCGAACGTCGCGGGGGCCCTCGCAAGGCGTGTGCAACGTCCGACTGGTTCAGCGTTCCCAGGAACGTGCCGCGCCCGGAGACGACCGGAGCGTGCTGCTTGCGCTGGCTGCGGAGACGCTGGAGCGCCGCGAGCAGCGAAACATGCTCCTCGATGGCGAGAGAGATGAGGCCATTGTCCAGGAAGACCGTCGGCCCCGGCTCGCAGACGGCAACGAAGCGAAACGCATCGTCCACGACCGCCAAGGGCATGCCCCGCGGCGACATCCTCATGCCCACGCGCAGCGCCCCCATTCGAACGCCGTACGCGAAGGGCGCGAGGACGGAGCCCACCGGCCACGAGTCGGGGAGATCGTCGGGAGCCTGGTCGAATGCGCAGCCGACGACCGGACGCTCCGCGTGGTCCCCCATGGCATCGAAACCGCGGCAATGCGTGCACGTCGAACAGCGTTGGACCGAGAGCGTCGCATCTTCCATCGGGCAGAAGACCTGCAAGTCGCGCCGAGCTTCTCCGTCGCGCTCGAACACGATCCGCGTCGAGAGGGGCAGGTGGCGGAGGACACGTGTGCTGGAGCCCACGCTTTCGCCCCTGCAACGAACCGTCCATGAAGACGACCGCGGCCGCGCATCATCCTTGCAGCCCGAGGTCCGGGTGAGCACGCAAGCGTTCGAGCACGCAGCTTCGGGGGTGAATGAGGCGCTTCCGGAGAGGCGGGCATCTTCGCTGCTGCCGCAAGCGGCTGTAGACGCCGCGCTGGCGGGGATCGACCGGGTCGCGAAGCTTCTGGCAGCAAGGAGCGTCTCGGCGAATGCCGTGACCGTCGGATCGCTGGTCCTCGCGGCGCTGGCTGGGTCCGCGCTGGCGTTCGGCTCTTTTGGCTGGGCGGCGCTGGCGGGTACCGCATCGGGGATCGGCGACGCGCTCGACGGCGCCATCGCACGCCGGACGCGAAGCGCCTCGGTCGGCGGGGCCCTCTTCGATGCGTCTGCGGACCGGTACGGCGAGTTTCTCCTGCTCGGAGGGCTCGCGATTCATTTCCACGAGCAGATCGCGGCGCTCGCCCTGACGCTGGGGGCCATCGCCGGCTCCTTCATGGTCAGCTACGGGAGCGCGAAGGCCGAGGCGCTGCAGGTTCCGGTGCCGGGAGGCCTCATGCGACGGCCCGAACGCGCCATGTGCCTCTGCACGGGAATCGCCGCGACGGCGGCCCTGTCGTGGCTCGCCGACCGCGGAGACGTCCCCGCGTGGACGGAACGAGCGCCAGTCTTCGCCGCTCTGGGGCTACTCGCCTTCGTCGCGAACGCGTCGGCGATTGCACGCTTGCGTCTGCTCGCGCGGACGCCGCGACGGTCGCTCCACTAGCTTACCTTGCGCCTGGCACGCCCTCCTCGCCGGCCGATGCTGGCCATGTGCTCTCGATCCTGGCTCACGAGCTCACCCCCGAGACGGCCCGCCTTGCGGGCTTCCTCGGGCGTGAACTCGTATGCGTGCCCTGCAGCATGCGCCGCCTTGCCTCCCCGACTCGCCACTTCCCGGTGTCTGTCCGGATCCATGAGCGCGAAACCGACCCTTCGCATGCGCGGCGCTCCTCCAAGACGCGTGCCGACCTGAGGAGCGGGTTCCGAGAACCTCAATTGGGAGTGCGATGCGGGATATTTTCCGGGTCGCACGGAGAATTTCCTCGGGCCCCGTCCGACCCCGACTCATCGGCGTCGGACAGACGAGGGCCCCCGTGCAGGCTCGACGAATGCAATCACCGCGAGCCCATGCACCCAGTACCTGGCTATCGAACAGCCTGCCTGCTGCCGGTCGCCGCGTTCGTCGGCGCGTGCGCCCAGTCGCCAGGCGCCCCCGCGACAAGCGTCACCGTGCCCACGATCGTGAGCGTCGACCAAGCTGCCGTCCAGCTGGCGATATCCCGCTGCGATCACGACAACACATGCAGCGACGTCGGCAGCGGACGCCGCTACGCCAGCGTCGCTGATTGCGCCGCCCAAGTGCAGGAAAGCAGCCGTCAGGAGCTGGCGCGCTGCTTGACGGGCATCGAGCCTCGCAGGCTCGCGGCGTGCGAACGCCGGCTGCGCGCGGAGAGCTGCCGGCCGCTCTCCACACTTTCGCGCATGATCGCATGCCGCGCCGAAACCCTATGCGCGAGCTCGCCGACGCCCGAGGACGACCAGCCGAGTTTCACGAGCGAAGACGTCTACGGCATGTACGACGCCCCAGGTCTCGGAACAAGACGAGGGCCCGGAGGCGCGTCGTGAGCGGCATCGCAAGAGTGCTTGGTCCCATCGTGTTCCTCTTGGGAGTCGCGGCCTGCGCCGGCTCGAACGAGGAGACGAGAGGAGCGACGCAGATGCAGACGCCGCCCGCGGAACGGTGTCGACGCTCGGGAGATCACTGCCGCTGGGACAACCAGTGCTGCAGCGGCCGATGCTACGTGGAGCTCGGCTGCAGCGGTTGACGGCGCCTACCCGCTAGTGCTGACGAAGCACGATGAGCACGAGGTATGCGGCGATGAGCGCGATGATGAGCGCGACCCAGAGCGCGTCAGTCGCGGCGCCCCATGGGGAGTAGCGCAGAGTCGCGCTACCCCTTGCGCCGTATCCCCAGCCGAACGCGATCGGTAGAAGCAGGAAGATGAGCAGAAAGACGGCCCAGGTCAGCCACCAAGGCCAAAAGGCGATGTAGGGAGCAGGCTGCAGGAGCGTGCTCACGGCTCGGAACCGGCGTTGCAGGCAACGTACCGCCCGCGTGGATGGCGCTAGCCGGAGGGGCTGCGGTCACGTGGCCGGCGCAGGTGCGGACGGGTGCTTCGCACGAGCGTCAGGTCACGTGGGGGTCGGCCTGCTACCGCCTGAACCGAAGACATCGGCTCATTATTGTCAGTCGGGCGAAAGGGTCTCTTCGCCCGAACCGTCCGGCAGCCCCGCCTCGCCGGCCTCGGGGCTCGTGCTCGCATCGATACCGCCGCCGTCACCCGGTTCTCCCGGGCCGAGGGGGATGACGCAATTCCGGTCGCCGTTCGTGGGACCACCCGCGTAGCCCTGCGGATAGTTGCATCCGCCCATCACCGTCACCCCGCAGCCGCACAGCGGATAGCTGTCATTGCATTCCACTGGGGGGGCGCCGCACCCGCCCGTGCCGGCCGGGTCCGGAAATGTCATGCAAGTGCCCCGCGCCGAGCAGCTGCCTATCTGGAACAGGCATGCCTCCCCCAGCGCGCAGTCGCCGTCCTGCGAGCAGGCTTTGCCCCCCGAGCACCCTTGGGCGACCACGGCCGCCACCAGCAAGGCCAGCATGGCCGCCACGAGACGATTCACCTGCGCCATCCTAGGGCGCACGCGCCGGGATGGCCAACGCGCGCGCTGGTTCAACGGCGCCCCGATGGGTCGATGGCGACCTCTGGCGTCACGCCGCGGACGACCGGGCGCTCACTCCAAGCGGAGCCAGTCGATGGACTCGCCGTCGAGCAGTTCGCGAAGACCAGGCACCGATTCACGAGGCGCTCGCGTCAGGTGTGCACGTCGACGGACATGCTCCACATCTCCTCCTGCCTGGAACGTCGGGGTGAATGCACACGTCGTCGTCGCATGAGGGCATTTCCCGCGCCACGGTGGGCGCCTCGTCGTGAACGCCGCCGCGCCGGCTCGACAAACGGCCTTTGTCACGAGTGAAACAGGCTGTTTCGTCGGGTAGCCGACGTGTTGCTCGCGTGAAACGTCGTGGTTCGCCATGACCAGCCCGTACATCAGACGAACCAGAGCTCTTGTCACACTGCACACGACGTGATGGTGAAGCGTCACGGGCTTTGTCTTCTGAAAGACGTCGTCATCTCTAGGGCACAGGCTGCGTTCAGAACGGCACGGCCCCTGTTCGTAACGTCACAGCCCGTGTTCAGGCGACGTCCCGAGTCCTGTTGAAACTGGGTGGCGGGGTACTGCGATTACGCGGCCTCCACGGCGCGGTCAATGGACCTCGGATCGATCGTTGCGTCGTGAGCTTTCAGGGCAGCGACGAGCTTCGGCATCCCGGCGTGGCCTCGGAGCTTGCGGAAGGTCTTCGACGCCTCGACGAGAGCGACGGCGACCCAACGCAGCACCATGGAGCCTCCGTTCCACTTGGTCACGTTGTGCGTCGTCTTTCGGATGCGGCTGTTGACGTGCTCGATCATGTTCGTCGTCGAGAGCGTGCGCTCCAGCCAGGTGGGCAGCTCGAAGCGCATCACGGTGAGGGTCTCGTCGAGCCCCTCGCGCAACGACGCAGCGGCTGAGGGGTGCTGGCGTTCGAGCTGTCGAGCGAGAGCGAGCAGCATGCGCTTGGCGCGGTCGTGATTGCCGCAGCGGTACGCGCTCGTCATCGTGCGTCCGACCTGATTCTTGAGCGACTCGGGCAGATGATCCTCGACGTTGCGGCGCTTGTGGACCTGGCAGCGCTGGATGAGAGCGCGGCGCCCGAAGATCTTCCGGATCGCCGCCGCGAGAGCCTTGCTGCCATCGATGACGAAGAGGCGCGTGCGGTCGATGCGCAGGCCGCGCGCCACCAGATCCTCGATGAGCGCCCTGCACACCGACTCGTTCTCGGTGGCGCCTTCGTGCAGCCCGAGCACGTGCTTCTCGCCGGCGTCGTCTACCCCGACGGCGGCGACCACCAGGTGCTCATCGACGTGGATGCCGTCGATGACCACGGTGCAGATCGGCAACTTGCTCAGGTCGCGCCCCATCAGCTCTCGCAGCGTGTGCTCGGTGGCTCGCACGAAGCGGCGGCTCACCGCGCTCTTGCTCGCACCACGCGACGCGATGCCTGCAGGCATCGTCCCCACCGATCGGGCGTAGTTACGAGTCGAGACGCCGAGCACCATCTGCTCAACAGCCCGAGGCGTGAGCGGATCTTGCCGGGCGAAGCGCTCCCAGGTCGGCAGCGCCAGCTCCTCTCCATCGCAGCTCCGGGCACGTGGACGACGCACGCGCACCAGACGGCTGCCCATCGCCAGCTCGCCGTCGGCGTAGCCCGCGCGGCTCGCACGTCGGTCGTGGTCGTGTGCGTAGCGAGGGCCACACAGCTGGGTCCGATCTTCCTCGAGCATCGCGGCCAGCACCGTGACGCCGGCGTGCACGACGGCCTCGTGCAGCGTCGCCCGCGCATCCACCATTGCCATCAACGCCAGCTGCGGCGTTGCCTCTTGGCGACAGTCCTTCCTCCTGGCAGTGTCCTTCATCGGCGGTTCCTCCCATCAGAGGCCCCGAGAATGGTTCTCGGGGCGGGTGAACCGCCACCTCAACTTTCAACAGCGCGTGGGACTACGCCCAGGGTTTCTCGGTGGTGTTCATGGATGGATCCCCAGTGGTTGCCCCGGACGGGACAACGGCCTTTCGGTTCAGGTAGGACGCTCGCTCCGCGGCGTCAGTGCCGCAGCGTCTCGCCGTCCTCTCCCCTATACGGGCCGGAAAAGTTCCTCAGTCACAAAGCACGATGCCGATTTCCGATCTTTTTTCGTCGCCACCAAAGCTTTCGCATACTTACGGGAT
>DASVWO010000409.1:0-10076 GCA_036393165.1 Polyangiaceae bacterium
CTACACGCCGCCCGCCGTGCCCGCGGGCTTCGCCGAGCAGCGGGGCCCCGGCTTCCGCGTGGCCGTGCCGGCGACGTGGAAACAGAGCCCCCAGAGGCCTCCGGCGTCGTGGGCCGTGGCCGACCCGCAGACGGTGGACGAGTACCACGCCAACGCGAACGTCGTGACCGAGCCTTTCACCGGCGATTCCTACGACTTCGCGAAGGCCAACGAGGCGGGGCTGCGCGAGCAGAAGCAGGCGACCGTCGAGTCCGCTCGCGAGGACGTGATCGACGGGGACCCCACGCTGATCTTCGAGTCGCGCTGGTCGCCCACCTCGCCCTCCACCGTGTCGCTGCGCACCATGCAGGCCGCCCTTTCCTCGCACGGCACCGGGTACGTCGTGACGTGCGCCGTCGCCGCGAGCGCCTTCGAGCGCTACCGGTCGACCTGCGAGTCGATCGTCCGCTCGTTCGCGGTCCAGCGGTGACCTGCGTGCCGCAGGCTCGAGCGAAGCGAGAGAAGCGGACGCGGACGAGGATGCGGTACACTCGGGGCACCGTTAAAAGCGCGATCTCGCGGGCCTTCCGGGCGTCGCTCCTGCTTCTCGGGGGGTGCGCCGGACTGCAGCTCACGCCCATCAAGACCGCCCAGCAGCGGCCGAGCAACGTCGCCGTCTACTTCAAGGTGCAGACGGAGGGCGGCGACCCGGTCGGCGGCCTGACCGCGGACAAGTTCCGCATCTACGAGGACAACCAGCTCGTCTCCCAGTACGAGAGCAAGCAGACGATCCTCAATCCCGAGGTCACGGCGGTTCATTACACGCTGCTGCTCGTCGACATGAGCGGCAGCGTGAGCCAGAGCGGCAACGGGACGACCGACGAGCTGGTGCAGGCCGCGAGCGCCTTCACCGATCACGTCGAGAAGCAGCAGAAGGTTGCCGTTTTCGCCTTCGACGGCAGCCCGGACCTCACGCCCATCTCGCCGTTCAGCGATCAGCCGGGCAGCGCCAAGGCCGGCATCCAGCAGCTGACCACGTTCAAGCCGAAAGACCCGAGCACGAACCTCAACGGCGCCATCGTGAAGGCGCTCGACGAGCTCGATACGGCGCTCGGCAAGGCGCCGCAGCCGCTCAAGTTCGGCACCCTCGTCGTCTTCACCGACGGGACCGACCGGGCCGGCCGCGTGAAGCAGGACGAGATGGAGCAGCACATCAAGGAAAAGCCCTTCGACGTGTTCGCCATCGGCCTCGGCGCCGAGATGAAGCCCGACCAGCTGCAGCGCATCGGCAAGAGCGGCACCGCGATGGCAGCCGACAAGAACGCGATCGTGAAGGCGTTCGACGACGTGGGGGCACGCGTCGAGGCGCGCACCAAGAGCTACTACCTGCTCTCGTATTGCTCGCCGTCGCGCGCCGGCAAGCACCAGGTGCGCATCGAGGCGGTCGTCCAGGACGGCCAGGGCAAGAGCGAGGAGACCGGCAGCCTGCGCAGCGACTTCGACGCGACGGGCTTCGCGCCCGGGTGCGATCCGAACACGCCTCCGTCGTTCGACGTGACCAAGGGCGACGCGCTCGCCCCACCGAAGCCGGCCGACGACGACTCGAGCAAGACGGACGACAAGGACAAGAAGAAGAAGGACAAGGACAAGGGCGACAAGCCGGCGGCGAAGCCCAAGCCGACCAACGCGTCGCCTCCGCCCCCGAAGCTCCCGCCGCCGCCCCCGCCGGCCCAGGCGGCGCCGCCTCCTCCGCCCCCACCCACCTCGGCTCCGCCGCCACCTCCTCCGCCGGCTCAGGACTTCAACCCCTGAGCTTCTGACGTCCGGCACGGACCATGCGCGTGACTCGTGCATGGCGACGCACTCCGATGTCACGCACGTCTCGGGCGTACGCATCACGCACGCCCACCGCGACCTCTTCCCGAGCCGCCACATCACCAAGGAGGACCTGGCGCGCTACTACGAGCGCGTCGCCACCTGGATGCTGCCCTACGTGACGGGGCGGCCGCTGACGCTCGTGCAGTGCTTCGAGGGCGCCGACCGTCCGTGCGCGTACATGCGCCACTCGCACGCGTGGGGACCGCGCGAGCTCAGGCGCGTGCTCATCCAGGAGAAGACCAAGCGCGGGGAGTACCTCGTCGCCGAGAGCGCCGCGGCCCTCGTGGCGCTCGCGCAGATGGACGTTCTCGAGATCCACACCTGGAACGCGCGCGCCGAGAGCATCGAGAAGCCCGACCGGATCGTGTTCGACCTCGACCCGGGGCCTCGCGTCGCGTGGCACTGCGTGCTGGACGCGGCGCACCTCGTGCGCTCGCTGCTGGCGCGGCTCGACCTCGAATGCTTCGCGAAGGTCACGGGCGGCATGGGGCTGCACGTGGTGGTGCCCATCGCCCCGCGCGGCGGCTGGGACGACTCGCTGTCGTTCGCGCGCGCGCTCGCGCACGCGATGGCGCGGGCCGACCCGCGGCGCTTCACCGCCTCGATGGTCAAGAGCATGCGCGCGGGCCGCGTGTACGTCGATTACCTGCGCAACCACCGCGCCGCGACGTCGATCGCCGAGTACTCGACGCGCGCGAATCCGAGGGCGCCCGTGGCGGTGCCGGTCTCGTGGGAGGAGCTGACGGGGACGCTGCGCTCGGACGCGTTCACGATGACCGACGTGCTCGACCGGGTGCGCACGCCGAGAGAGGACCCGTGGCCCGGGTCCTTCACGACGAAGCAGCGGCTCCGGCCGTCGATGACCCGGAGTCTCGAGTCGGCGATGCGCGTCTAGCGCCGTCTAGCCCAGCACGGCGGATGCGACGGCGTCCGCCGTGTGCTTCGCCAGGAGGATCCCGTTGCGGTGGTGGCCCGTGGCGAGGAACAGGCCGGGAAGCGGTGACGCGCCGACGAGCGCGCGCCCGCCCTCGGCGTGCGGGCGGAAGTTGCTCCACGTGCCCGCGAGCTGCGCGGCGGCGAGCGAGGGTACGCAGGCAAGCGCGCTGGCGAGGATGGCGTGCACCCCGCCGGCCGTCACTTCCTTGCGGAAGCCGGCGTTCTCCATCGTCGAGCCGCAGAGGACGCGCCCGTCGCCGCGCGGGACGACGTAGCCGCCCGCGCCGAAGACGATGGACGACGCGCGCGGCGGGCGCTCGTCGAGGAGCACGATCTGTCCTCGCACGGGACGCACGGCGGGAAGCTCCGCGGGAACACCCGGCACGAGCGACGACCAGCTCCCCGCAGCGAGCACCGTCGCGTCCGCCTGCAGCTCCCCGTCGTCGAGCGCCACGCCGATGCAGCGATCCCTCGAGACGAGGAGCCGGTGCACGGTCGTCCCGCCGCGGACGGTGACGCGTGCGTGCCGCGCGAGCGTGGCCATGAGCGCGCGGAGCAGCGCCGGAGGATCCACCTGCGCGTCGTCCGGAAAGTGTGCGGCGCCAACGACCGATTCGGCCAGCGCCGGCTCGATGCTCCTCGCGCGCGCCGTGTCCACGAGCTCGGCGCGGAGCCCGTGCTCGCGCTGCCACGCGACCTCGCGCGAGAGCTCGCCCCGCTGCGCTTCGTCGAACGCAATGCGCAGCACGCCGGACTGCCGCCAGCCGACGTCGACCCCGCTCGCCTCGCGCAGCGCCGTCGCCCAGCCGCGCCATGCGTCGCGTGCGCGCACGAAGAGCGCCGCATCTTCCTCTCGGCCGTGCAGCTCCACCTGCGCGCCCAGGATGCCCGCGGCGGCGCTCGACGCTTCGGCCCCCGGCACGGCCCGCTCGAGCACGACGACGTCGGCGCCGCGATCGGCCAGCGTGAGCGCCGTTGCGCACCCCATGACGCCGCCGCCGACGATCGCGACCCTCACGGGTCCGTGCCTAGCAGCTCAGGAAACCCGGCGCACGATGCGCACGATGGCGCTCGCGTTCCACACGGCGAAGCCGAGGAAGAGCACCGCCAGCAGCACCGACCAGCGCGCCGCGTCCGGCGCCTCGCCGTCGACGAGCAGCCACGCGTCGCGCGGCACCTGCGCGCCCGTCGCGTCGGAGATGGCGCCCGCTAGCCCGCGGTGCCGCGGCCCCGCCGCGCCGAAGCGCACGAGCCGGCCCGTGAACGACCGCGGCGGCTCCCAGCGCCCCGTCTCCTGCCCCGCGGGCACGCGCAAGTCGACCCAGAGGTCGGTCCGCCCGGCGACGGGCAGCGTGCGGAACGTGTCCTCCACGAAGGGCCGCTCGTAGCGGATGCCTCCCGCCGCGCCGAGGAGGCCGTCGGCCCGCACGTAGCGGTTCTCGAGGCCGCCCAGCGCCCCCGGCGTGGCCGCGTGCAGGTCGCCCGCACCGGCGGGGGTGGTGCTCGCGAAGGCGTAGGCCACGTCGCGGCGCAGGGCGAAGACCAAGGCGAGCGACAGGACCGCCGCGATCGCCAGGATGGCGATGGTCAGCGTCCGTTCGCGCCGTGGCGGGTCGGGAAGGGCCAGGAGCTCGGGATCCGGCTGGTCGTCCGTCGCCCCGCCCGCGAGCTCGAGCGCGGAAGGCATCGAGGGGGCTTCCCGGTCCGGCACTCCGAGCACATCATACCCCGACAGCGCGGGCGGGGCCGTTGTTCCCGCTTGGCTACGGCGAGCGCAGCGCGTTACCGTGTAGCCGATGGCTCAGGGAAAGCCCGTCGTTTGCCCCTCGTGCGGCTTCCAGAAGAATCCCCCCGGCTCGCAGCGCTGCGCCTCGTGCGGCGCCAAGATCGAGGACCTGGGCCGGTCGCGGCGCACGCGCGAGGAGGAGCTCGCCCGCCGCTACCAGCAGGAGGGCGTGAGCGTGCAGTGGATGCTCATTGCCTTCCTGGTGCAGGGCGTCCTCACGGCGGCGCTCGTCTTCGGCCTGCCCATGGTGCTGCCGATGCTCGATTTCGAGGGCCAGAACGGCATGCTCGTGTGCATCCCCGTCTGGTTCCTCGGGGGCCTGCTCGTGGGCATGATCTCCCCCGGCCGCACCTTCATCGAGCCGGCCGTCGCGAGCCTCATCGTCGCCATTCCCACGACGTTCCTGCTCATCCAGAGCCAGACCGTGCGGACGATGCCGCTCTTCCTCTACCTCATCTTCGCAGCCATCGGCATCCTGCTGACGCTCATCGGTGCGTACATCGGCGAGCGCATCCAGCTCGGGCCACCTCCCAAGACGGCGGAGTGATCGACGTCGTCGTTGCTGGGGGCGGACCGGCCGGGTCCGTATGCGCCGCGCGGCTGGCGCAGCTGGGGAGACGGGTCGTCGTCCTCGAGCGCGAGCGGCACCCGCGCTTTCACCTCGGCGAGTCCCTGCTGCCGAACAGCCTCGGGGTCCTGGCGGAGGTGGGGCTGCTCGACGAGGTGCGCAGCCGCTTCCTCGTGAAGCGCGGCGCGCGCTTCGTCGACGGAGCCGACGCCGCGCGCGAGTCGCGTTACGCCTTCGCCGACGCGTTCCACGTGCGCTGGGACCACGCGTTCCAGGTGCCGCGCGACGAGTTCGACCAGCTTCTCTTCCAGCACGCCGGCCGGTGTGGCGCGGACATGCGCGAGGGGTGGACCGCGCGGCGCATCTTGCGCGACGAAGCGAGCGGTCGCGCGACCGGCGTCGAGGCGGTCGATCCCGAGGGGCGCGCGCACGTCCTCGAAGCGCGCTTCGTCGTGGACGCCACGGGGCGCGCGGCGCTCGCGGCGCGATCGACCGACGACGTGCACCGGATCGCGCACCTCGATCGCACGGCCGTCTACACGCAGTTCCGCGGCGCGTGGCGAGACGCGGGCGAGCGCGAGGGGGACATCCAGATCGTCGTCTTCGGCGACGCCGAGCTGCGCGGCTGGTTCTGGCTGATCCCGTTCGCCGACGGCCGCACGAGCGTGGGCGCCGTCGTCTCGTCCGCGTGGGTGAAACGGCACCGCGGCGACGGCGCGGACGCGGGCGACCAGCTCTTCCGGGCGGCGGTGGCGGGCTCGCCCACCGTGGCATCGATGCTCGCAGGGGCGACGCAGCTCTTCCCCGCGGGGGCCACGGCAGACTTCAGCTTCCGCGTCCGCAGCCTGCACGGGCACGGCTGGGCCGTCCTGGGAGACGCGGGCGGCTTCATCGATCCGCTCTTCTCCACAGGCGTGCACCTGGCCCTCACGAGCGCATGGAACGGCGCTGCCGCCATCGACGCGACGCTCTCGGGAGGAGACGAGCCGGCGCTCTTCGGCGCGTGGGAGCGCGATTTACGGCGCGGGGCGGACCTCTTCCTCGGCGCCGTCCAGGCGTTCTACGCGGGCGATCTCACGAGCTACCTCTTCGCCGATCCGCAGCACCCCTTCCTCCGTCGAGCCATCACGTCCCTGCTCGCGGGCGACGTCTTCGACGCGGAGACCCGCTGGACGGGCGAGATGCGCTCGCGCTTTCCCGCGCGTGCCTGAGCGTGGCACGGAACGCGTGATGCTTCGTTCCGCCGAGGACGGAGGATCAACATGCGAATCATCCGAAGCACGGCATCGGCGCTCGTCCTCGCCGCGAGCCTCGTCGGCGCGAGCGCCTGGGCTCACGGCAACACGGGCACGAGCGGGACGAATGCGCCCCCGAACAAGGGCACCACGAGCACCCAGGGCACGAACCCGGCGGACCACGGCGTCCAGAACGCCGCCCGTCTCAAGGGCGTCGACCAGCACTTCCTGACCGAGGCGTACGACCACGCCTCCGAGCAACTGGCCATCGGCGAGCTCGGGACGCGTCAGGGGCAGAGCGACGAGGTGAAGAAGATCGGTCAGCAGATCGTCACCGACGAGACGAGCGCTCTCCAGAAGCTGCGCAAGGTCGCCGAGCAGGGTGGGCTCACCCTGCCGCAAGCGCCACCGGCGCAGGACATGGGCACCGTCTCGACGCTGAGCAAGCTGCAGGGCAGGCAGTTCGACGAGGCCTTCCTCGCGCAGGTGCGCGCGCGCGACAACCATGCGCTGCAGTCGTTCGATCAGGAGTCGAAGAGCGGCAAGGACGAGGCGCTGAAGTCGTACGCCAGCGAGCAGATCCCGGTCATCCGCGGGCAGCTCGATCAGATCAAGACCGGCGTCACGAACATGCAGAAGTCGGAGCCGAGCAAGGCGCCGAACAAGGGCACGACGAACAAGCAGCCGACGAACAAGCAGCCCTCGAACAACCCGCCGCCGAAGAATCAGCAGCAGCCGAAGTAGAGGCGGCTCAGACGTCCTTCTGATCGCGCACGCGCGCGGCCTTGCCGGCCAGATCGCGCAGGTAGAAGAGCCGCGCGCGCCGCACGACGCCCTTGCTCACGATCTCCACCTTCTCGATGCGGGGGGAGTGCGTGAGGAAGATGCGCTCGACGCCGACATTGAAGCTGATCTTGCGCACCGTGAAGGTGCTGCGGGCGCCCGCACGGTGGCGCTTGATGACGACACCCTGGAAGACCTGGGTGCGCTCCTTGTCGCCCTCGACGATGCGGTAGTGCACCTTCACCGTGTCGCCGACCCGGAACTCGGGCATGTCGGTGCGGAGGAGCTTGGACTCGATCTCGGCGAGCTTCGGTGAGGTCAGCATGGCTATCTCCGCGAGGGGCAGGGCTTAAAGCATGTGGTGTCTACACTGTCAACGCACCGGGTCGCCACCTTGACGGGTTGAGAAACGCGGGTAGATTCCGCGGCCTGCCTGACGGGACCGTGGGCTCGTTGCCCACACGTCTTTCTGCCGGAAGACGTCGCGTCGCAACGGGCCGAAGGAGAAAACCCATGAACACCCAACCCGGCATCATCGGCCGCAAGCTCGGCTGTACCCAGATCTTCCAGCAGGACGGCACCGTCACGCGCGTCACGGTCATCGAGGCGGGCCCCGTCGTCGTCCTCGGCAAGCGCACCAAGGAGAAGGACGGCTACTCGGCGCTGGTCCTCGGCCTCGGCGAGCGCAAGGAGAAGCACACGAACAAGCCGCAGGCGGGCTTCTTCAAGAAGGCAAACCTGCCGGTGAAGCGCGTCGTCAAGGAGCTCCGCTGCGAGGCGGACTTCGCCGCGAAGTACGAGGTCGGCGCGACGATGAAGCTCGACGAGATCTTCCAGGTCGGCCAGCGCGTCGATGCGCGCGGCACCACGCGCGGACGCGGCTTCACGGGCGTCATGCGCCGCTGGAACTTCGCGGGCAACGTCGACACGCACGGAACGCACGAGTACCGGCGCCACGGCGGTTCGATCGGTACGAACATGACGCCGGGCCGCACGCTGCCGAACCTCAAGATGGGCGGGCAGTACGGCAACGAGACGGTGTCGATGCTCAACATCAAGGTGGCGCAGGTCGACACCGAGAAGCACCTGCTCCTCCTCGAGGGCGGCGTGCCGGGCACGACCAACGGCCTCGTCCTCGTGCGCAGCGCGGTCAAGGCGAAGAAGAAGTCGACGAAGCGGTAGCTTCGGTCACGTCGCCGTCGAGTCGCCTCAGTCGCTGCACCAGACGCGCAGGCGTGCGCCCGGGTGTCGGGCGAGCTCGGCACCCAGCTCCGCGGCGATGGCGTCCTCTTCGAGCTTCTCGTCGATCGCGACGAGCGAGCTGGCCACGTCGTCGCCACAGGTCGGCGGCACGCGGGAAGCGATCTCGGTCGGGTCGATCAGCGTCTGCATGAAGCGCCTCCGCTCGAGCCCGAGTATGTTGCACGACGCGGGCCGTCATGAGGAAGAACCCCTACGCCAAGCCCGACCGCTTCACGCGCGCCGCCAAGGACGCGGGCTACCCGGCGCGAAGCGTCTTCAAGCTCGAGGAGATTGATCGGAGGACCCGGCTCTTCCGTGCCGGCATGCGTGTGCTGGACCTCGGCGCCACGCCTGGAAGCTGGGCCATGTACGCCGCGAAGAAGATCGGGCCGAAGGGGCGCCTGCTCGCGGTCGACCTCGAGCCGCTCGGGGCGGCGCTGCCGACCTGGGCCGAGTTCATCCAGGGGGACGCGCTGTCGCTGGAAAACGAGGCTCTCGCCCGGTTCGCGCCGTACGACGTCGTGCTGAGCGACATGGCCCCACGAACGACCGGCAACCGCGTCACCGACCAGGCCCGGAGCTTCGAGCTCTTCATGCGGGCGCTCGCCGTTGCAGCTACTCTGGGAGCTCCCGGGAGCTCGTTCGTGGGCAAGATTTTCATGAGCGACGACCTGCCGCAGGCCCGCGCCGAGCTGCGCAAGAACTACGGGACCGAGCGTCTCATCCGCCCGGAGGGCACGCGCAGCGTGAGCACCGAGCTCTTCGTCGTGGGGCTCGGCAAGCGGGAGGGCCAGGCGTGAGCGCGCCTCTCTCGCAGCCGCTCGCGGGGCGCTTCCGGGTCGAGCGCGAGGTGGGACGCGGCGGCGTCGGGATCGTCTACCGGGCGCACGACGACATGAGCGGCCAGCCCGTGGCGCTCAAGATCATCGCGCTCCCCGGGGTCGATGCCGGCGAGGAGGCTCGCTTCCGGCGCGAGGGGCGCATCCTCGCCGGGCTGCACCACGCGAACATCGTGCGGGTCGTCGCATTCGGCCAGCTCGAGGAGGGCCAGCCGTACGTCGCGATGGAGTGGCTCGAAGGGGAGGACCTCGCGCAGCGCCAGAAGCGCGCGCCCCTGGAGCTGTCGAAGAGCCTGCGCATCGCCGCCGACGTGTGCGACGCCCTCGCCGCGGCGCACGCGGCGGGCGTCGTGCACCGCGACGTCAAGCCGTCCAACGTCATCCTCGTCGGCAGCGCGCCGGGCCAGCCGGGACCGTACCTCGTGAAGCTCGTCGACTTCGGCGTGGCCGCCGCGGAGGACGCGAAGCTCACACGCACGGGGGCCATCGTGGGGACGCCCGCGTACATGGCGCCGGAGCAGGCGCGAGGCGATGGCGAGATCGACGCGCGGGCGGACCTCTACGCGCTCGGCGCCACGCTCTTCGAGATGATCACGGGGCGGCCGCCCCACGTCGGGCCGACGCCGATCGCGATCCTGGCTCGCCTCGTCACGACGCCCGCGCCGCGCCTCGCCGAGGTCTTCGTGGACGCGCCGGCGCGCCTCGACGACTTGATGGCGCGGCTGCTCTCGACGGCGCCGAACGAGCGACCGGAGTCGGCTTCCGAAGTGGCGCGCGAGCTGCGCGAGATCTGCGACGAGCTGGGCAGCAGCACGAGCTCGAGCGATCGG
>DASVWO010000410.1:0-21094 GCA_036393165.1 Polyangiaceae bacterium
GCGCCCGAGAAGTCGTAGTGCTCGGGGTCGTTGCCCATGATGAGCTTCCAGTCGGCGTCCGTGAGGACGTCCTTCTGCGGGCACAGCCCCGGCATCGTGCCGCTCGGGCACGTGCCGTCGCCCGGCGTCGACTGCAGGAGCTGGTGGGGCACGCCGGCGATCGCCGCGTAGTAGACGAGGTCCGGCGTGCGCGGGCCGGCCGACAGGTGACACAGGTCCGAGCTGGCAGTCGTCGGCAGGTTCTGCGCGTAGATCGGGTTCACGCAGTTCTGCTGGTTCGGCTGGTCGCCGATGTAGTTGCCGTTGCTGTCGTGCTCGTGGTCCGCGTCGCCCTTGAACGCGAGACCGACCGACGGCACCGACGTGTGCTGCAGGCCCATGACGTAGCGGCTCGTCGGGTAGCCGGCGAAGAGGCCGAAGCGCTCCTTCTGGTGGAAGAAGCGGATGTTGAGCGCGTCGTTGCTCTGATCAAGGTAGCCGCCCATGCCGCCGGGCGGATCGTTCGGGCACTCGGTCGCGAAGTTCCCGGCACCCTTGATGAACGCGCACGACGTGCAGTGCGGGTCGTTCGGGCCCGTGGTGCTCGGGTTGTTCGGATCGAGCTTGGCGCACTCGATGGTTCCCTCGGGCGCCGCCATGTTGGGCGAGCCAGGGAACGACGTGTTGTCGAACGCCCAGCCCTGCGCCCCGATGGCGAGCGGGTCGGCCGCCTCCTCGTTCTCGTCGGTCACGACGATGACCGCGAGCAGCGAGTCGGGCCGCAGGAAGTCGGCGCGCTGCTTGAGGATCGTCTCGTCGATGCCGCTCAGGGTGCGCGTGCCGTTCGCGCCCATGCCGATGGATCCGAACGGATCGGGCTGGACGAGGAAACGGTACCAGGCCTCGTTCTGCGCCTCGAAACCGCAGCCGTGCTCGTGGACGCCGAGCATCGCCGTCGTGAAGTCGGTGACGAGCGTGCCAGCCGCAGTGATCGCGTTGGTCGGCACCTGCTTGCCCGAGTTGGGACCTGACGTGCACTGCGTGCCTGGGCCGGAGCTGCAGCCGGGGAAGTAGGCGAGGAAGTTGTCCGGCGACGTCTCGTCCGGCATCGGGTTCTCGACCGTGGGCATCCCCTGGACACCACCGCGGTTGATGAGCTCCCCGTTATCGTTGGTGTGCGCCGAGAGGCTGGGCGCCGCCGGGTTCATGAAGTTGTCCGGGCACTGGTCGCCGCCGCGGCCGCCGAGCGAGGAGGAGACGATGCCGAGGTGCATGTCGTGCACCGGCGGGAACTCGAGCTTGCTGCCCATCGGGCAGGTGCCGTTCATCGACACGCCGGTCTGCGCGCCGGTGGTGTTGTCGACGCAGTTCGGCTGCACGAGGCGGTTGATCATGATCGGAACCGCCAGGGACAGGAGCGACTGCTTGTCACCCATCGACGCCGAGTTGTCGATCATGAACAGCAGGTCGACCTTGTCGATCTGCTGGTTCTGGATCTTCTGGATGAACGTCGTGTTCAGGTTCGGGTCGCTGTGGACGACGGGGCGATCCAGGCAGCCTCCGGCCAAGATGCCGGTGATGCCCAGGAAGGTCGTCACGACGGCGGCGTGCTTGAACGTACGATTCATAGGGCGTTCCTCTCCCAGCGAGGCGACTTAGCAGACCACGTGCCGCGAGCAGACTACAGCAATCGTTCGGGTTTTACAGTGGTCTGTGCAGCAGGAGCCGTCAACCGGGTTGGCGATCCGCTTCCGCAGTTGGCTCCCTCGGAAACGCTTCGCGAAGTGCTTTGATGTGCCGCGATGTAACCCCCGGCACCGCCAGCAGCGTCGCGTCGTCGGCGGCGCGGATGGCCGCGACGTTCCCCACGTGCCGCAGGAGCGCCTTCTTCGTCTTGTCGCCGATGCCCTTCACGTCGTCGAGAGGCGTGTGGAAGCGGCGCTTCTTGCCGATCTTCGATCGCCCGCGGTTCGAGAAGCGGTGCGCCTCGTCGCGGAGCCGCGCGAGGAGGAAGAGCGACGTCGTGCTGCTCTTCAGCGGGATCGGATTCTTCTGTCCCGGGAGATAGACGCGGTCGACGAGCGTCTCGCCCGCGATGTTCTCCCGCTCCTTGGCGAGCGCCACGACGGGCAGATCGTGGAGCCCCAGGTCGTGCGCTGCCGCGAGCGCCACGGCGAGCTGCCCGCGCCCGCCGTCGACGACGAAGAGGTCCGGCGCGTCCCACGTCTGCTCGCTCTCGCGCTCCGGGCTCGTGCCCTCGGCGATCGACTGCGGCAGCTCCTCCGCCTTGAGCGCCCGGCGGAAGCGCCGCGCGAGCACCTCGTACATCGAGCCGTAGTCGTCGTTCAGCTGCCCCTGCTGGTCCCTGACGGCGTCCCCGCGCACGTTGAACGTGCGGTACCGCTTCTTGTCCAGCTCCCCGTCGCGCATCGCCACGATGGCGCCCACCGTGTCCCCTCCCCCGAGATGCGAGATGTCGCAGCACTCGATGCGCCTCGGCACCGCGGGCAGGCGAAGGCGCTCCTGCAGGTCGCGCAGGCGCTCCTGGATGTCGTCGCTCTGCCGCTTCTTCTCGTTGAACGAGTGCCGCGCGTTCTCGTTCGCCATCGCGAGCAGGTCCACGCGGTGCCCCCGCTTCGGGTGGATGAGCGACACCTTGTGCCCGGCGCGGTCGCCGAGCCACTCGGCCATGCCGCCGACGAGCTGCGGCTCGCACGGCAGGATCACCTCGTCGGGCACGAGCGTGTCCTCGCCGCCGTAATGCTGCGCGACGAAGGCGGCGACGATCTCGTCGTCGGGGATCTCGGCCTGCTTGATGGAGTACGTCGCCACGTCGGCGAGCTTGCCCGCGACGACGTGGAGCAGCGCGATCTCCACGAGCTCCCCTTCGCGGTAGAACCCGACCACGTCGCGGTCGACGTCGTCGATCGTGACGACGCGCTGCTCCTCGCGCTCCGCCTCGATGGCCCGCAGCTGGTCGCGGTACACGGCGGCGAGCTCGAAGCGCATCTCGCGCGCGCTCTGCTTCATGCGCTCGTCGAGCTCGCGCGACAGCTCGTCGTGGCGCCCCTCGAGGAACTTGGCGACGGCGTCGGTCTGCTCCTCGTACCAGCGGCGGTCCACGTCGAGGACGCACGGCGCGGGGCAGCGCTTGATCTGGTGCTGCAGGCACGGCCGCTTGCGCGCGGCGAACTCGGTGTCGCTGCACGTGCGGAGCTGGAAATGCTTGTTCACGAGGTGCAGCGTCCGGCGCGCCGCCGTCGCCGAGTGGTACGGGCCGAAGTACATCGCGCCGTCGGGCGTGGGGCGACGCACGACTTCCAGCCTGGGCCACACGCCGGGCTCCATGTTGCCGAGCCGCAGCGTGATGAAGTCCTTGTCGTCGCGAAGTTTGACGTTGTACCGCGGCCGGTGCTCCTTGATGAGGTTGTTCTCGAGGATCGTCGCTTCCTTCTCGTTCGCCGCGACGATGGTCTCGAGGTCGCCGATGGTCCGCTGCAGGATGGGGATGAACGGCCGCTCGTCTCCGTGCGCATCCTGGAAGTAGCTGCGCACGCGCGCGCGCAGGCTCTTGGCCTTGCCGACGTAGACGACGGCGCCCTTCTTGTCCTTGAAGAGGTAGACCCCGGGCTGAGCCGGCAACGCGCCGAGCTTCTGCTGGACGACCTCGGGGAGCATGGGACTGCCCCGAAGATAGCTCCGACGCTACTCGTTCGGCATGCGCCACGGCGGGATGATCCCGCCGTCGGCGGCGCGGTTGGCCGGGCCGCCGGGGGGAGGCGGCTTGTAGGTCAGCGTGATGTCCGCGTGGGCGACGACGTTCTCTTTGATCTCGACCGTCGTCCTGTCCTTCGCGTTGATCTCCGCCATGGACGCGCCGATGGTGACCTTGGCGCCCACCGGGATGCCGTCGATCCGGTAGTGCCCGTCGCGGTCGCTCACCGTGTGCAGCGGGTGCCGGAAGACGTAGAGGTCCTCCTTCACGAACGGCTGCATGCGGTCGCTCATCGTGAAGTACCCGGCCTTCTCCGGGTAGAGCTTCACCGCGTCGCCCGCTTCCTTGGGCGGCGCGACCATGACGGCCGGCATCGGCGCCTGGTCGATGATCGGCGCGAAGAGCTGGTCGCTCTGGTTGCTGACCTCGATCCGCTGCCCGTAGGTGATCGCGATGGCGCGCGACGGATACAGGCAGTTGGTGCCGACCGTGAGGTGCACGGCGTCCTTCTTCTCCGGGATGAAGAAGCCGTTGCCCCATCCGACTGCGACCACGACGGCGTCGGCGAGCGCGCGCGGTCCGTTGGGCGTCGCCGGGGTGCCCTCGCGGAAAAGCTTGCCGTACATGTCGAGCGCCGCGGGGCACTTGCCCGTGTCGACGACCTGCTGGACGGGCGCGGGCGGACCGACGACCGAGATGGTGCCCTCGACGCTGCCGGTCGGGCCCTTGTACTCCGGGACGCCCATCGGATTGAGCACCGCGTCGACGCTCTCCTTGGGCACGGGGAAAGTCTCAGGTGGCTTGACCGACGCCGCCGCAGCCGCAGCCGCCGATGCGGACCCCGCGGGCGCAGCCTGGGCCAGGGACTCGGGCGGTCCCGACCGGGAGCAGCCGGCGAGACACCCTGCGCTGCCAACGACGATGGCGAATCGAAACCAGAATTGCCGCATGCCGGGTTCGCTCTTCAACTCTCGTTCCAGTAAGGAGCCGGCGCCTCCCCCAGCAGCTCCTGGATCTCGCCGCGCAGCTCTTCGTCCACGATGCGCGGGAGGATGCGCCGGTAGAGGGCGCGCGCCTTCGGGGAGCGCATCCACGCGGGGATCCCGCTGAGCGTCTGGGTGACGTACGGGTCCGCCGACGTGAGGAGCGGCTCGAGGTAGGGCTCGATGACCGCGAACGGCGCCCCGCGCACGCACAGGGCGACGATGAGGTCCGCGCGATGCGAGGGCGGCGCCCCCGCGAGCACCGAGCGCAGCCGACGGTCCTTCGGCGACAGCGGCGGGCTGCCGTTGACGAGCGACTCCGCGGCGACGGCCGCCGAGGAGCCCTTGCGCGCCGTGGACTCGAGCGCCACGAAGAGCGGCTCGCGCACCGCCGCCGACCCGCGCCATGCCCGGGCCGCCACCTCGAACAGCGGAGACTCCGGCTTGAGCAGCGCCGCGACGGCCCACGCGTCGTCGATCATCCCGAGCTCGCGCATGCGAGAGGCGCACACCACCGCGGCGTCCACCGCGTCCTCGCTCTCCTCCGCCAGCTCCAGCACGCGCTGCGAAACGACGCGCGCGGCCGGGCCCCCTCGACCGAGGGCGACCCACGCGACGTTCTGCAGCTTCGCCCAGTCGCGCTCGGCGAGCGCCACGGCCATCGTGGACACGAGCTGCGAGTCGATGCGCTTGTCCGGCCACGCGACGAGCAGCTTGCGCGCTTCCCACGCGCCCGTTTCGTCGCCGAGCGCGAGCGCCATGACGCGCTCGAGCACCTCGGGCGGCGCGCCGACGAGCGAGAGCATCCGCAGCGAGTCGTCCAGGTCGGTCGTGTCGTCCGCCGTCAGCACGCGCTTGGTCGCCAGGTCGCGCAGCGGCGCCGTGTGCTCGCGCGCGATCACGCCCTTCTCGACGAGGTCCGCGGCGCGCCGCAGCCAGCCGAACGCCTCGGGCTCCGGGAAGCGTTCGGCGAGCGCGCGCAGCGCGAGCACCGCGCCGGCGCCGAAGCGCTCGGCGAGCGTCACGGCCCACTTGATGTCGTCGCGGTGGAAGCCCGGCTCCTGCGACTCGCTGTCGTCGGCCACGAGCTGCAGCACGAGCACCAGCGCCTCGCGCGACGGCGCCTCGTCGAGGAGCACGCGCGCCAGTGTCCGCCTCGCTTCGGGCACGCGCCCCTGCATCACCGCCAGGCGCGCCATGAAGGTGTCGCTCGCCGTCCGCTCGAGAAGCGACGCGCCGACGAGTCCCTCGACTCCCACGGGACAGGGCTGTCCGTAGCGCTTGAGCCACTGCTGGCGCGCGTCGTCGCGCATCTGCGGATTCGGGTCGGACGCGGCGAGGCGCAGCCGCGGCTCGGCGAGCTCGTCGGGCAGCCGCTCGATCGCTCGCAGCGCCTTGTGCCGGTCCCAGTGCCGCGCGCACTTGAGCCAGTGGTCGATCATCACGGCGCCGGTCTCGGGGAAGCCGACGGCGAGCGCCTCGGTCGCCCAGCGCGAATCGAGGAGGAGCGAATCCGGCTCGGCGTCGATGACGTCCAGGAGCGCCTCGGCCGCCTCGTCCGGCGCCACGAAGCGCAGTGCGAGCAGCACGGCCTCGCCGAACATGTCCTCGTCGTGCTCGCGTTCCTCGTCCGCGAGGTCCCCTGGAGGCGCGTGCTTCACGAGATCACGCAGGACGTTCACCAGGTCGTCGGCCGACAGCGACGGGGGCTCGGTGCTCGCGAGCGCATGGAGCGCGCGGGCGCGCAGGCCGAAGCTCGGCATGCGGAGCGCGCGTCGCAGCGCGGGCACCGCCGGGTCGCGCCACTCGAAGCGCGCGATGATCTCGGCGGCGACGCAGCGCGCGACGTACGTCGGCCCATCGTCGATGACGTCGGCGAGACGCGCCATGAGCGCCTCTTCGTCGCCGACCTCGGGCACCCAGCCCTCCTCCGTCTCGAAGATGGTCGCGGCCAGCCCGACGAGCCCGGCGCGCGCGATCTCGACGAGCAGGTCGGCCGCCTCGGGGTCCACGAGCGGCGCGATGCCCGCGACGCGTTCGGCCGTCTCGCGGATGCGCGGCGTGAGCCGGTCCCAGATCCGCACGACCATGCGCAGCAGGCGCGTGATCTCGACCGGCCGACGGTCGAACCCCATGACGTCGAACCCCATGCGGCCCACGCGCACGAGCAGCCGGCGCGTCGTCTGGAAGCGCTCCTCGTCGTCCTCGGCGGGTGAATCCCACGCCTCGGCGATCATGTCGGCGACGGGCTCTACGAGCCGCCGCGCGCGCTCGCGGATCTCCTCGATCTCGGCGTCCTTCGGATCCTCCGGGGCATCCGACTCCTCTGCATCCAGGGCGGCCGGCGGCTCGGAATCGGCGGGCAGCTCGACGGTGCTCTGCGCTCCCTGCGCGTCGAGCGCGGCGCGCTGGGCGTCGTCCAGGGCGGCCGTCTGGTCGGGCGGCACGTAGCTCCACGCGAAGTGCTTCGCGAGCTTCGGGTCGATCTCGTCACGCCGCAGCATGGGGTGCCGTCATCTTTACATGACTCGCATGGGCGGGGCGACCGGCCCATAATGTTCCGCGACATGCGGCTCGGTCGCGTAGCGATCCCCGTGCTCGTGCTGGCGGCGGCCGCGGCGTCGTCCGGCGCCTGCGGCAAGGGGCACCTGCCCGCCGAGGGAGCGAGCGACGCCTCCGCCGACGCGCCGCTGGACGTCGTGCGCATCCCCTACGACGGTCTGCCCGCGCCGGAGGCCGGACCACGCACGCCGGTGCACGCCGAGCTCGTCACGTCGCGCGTCGACACGATGCAGCTCATGTTCGCCGCGGGCGAGATGCAGACGAGCGGCGAGCCGTTCATGCAGAACTTCGCGGGTCGCAACCTGCAGGACTACAACCGCTACTGGATCCCGGTCGACCAGTACCTCGTGCCGGTGACGAGCGGCTCGCGCTTGTGGGACGCGTTCACCGACCTCTTCGGCTTCAGCAGCGCCGTCGAGTCGTACGAGTACTCGAAGTACCACATGAACCTCGTCGCGAATCAGACGGGGGCCGGCGTGTCGCTGGCGAACGGCCCGCTGGTGGCGGCGCTGCCGGGCGCGACGCCGTTCGACAAGCTGCGATCGCGCGTGGAGCGACTGCTCTACGGCGCGGGGACGGACGTGGCGGGGTACGCACTCTTCGACGGCGGCGCGCCGGTGCCGGACCCGTTCGGCGGCAGCAATCCGCTGAACGACTTCGGCTTCCCGGGGCTCTGGCCGAACCTGATGCCCTACCGGAGCTGGGACCCGACGATGCAGCCGGACCCCTCGGTGACGCACTCGTGCACGATGCAGACGGGGTACGGCGGCGTCGCGTTCTACGGAAACAACCCCGTGTACACGTACGAGTGCGACTACAACACGCTGAACCTGCCGAACCGCGCCGCCCAGATCGAGCCGGTCATCGGCCCCGGCGTGCTCGGGTACACGACGTGGAAGGAAGCCATCTGGGGCATCGACTTCGTGGGGCGCCTGCACGATTCGTCGTCCAACCCCGTGACGGCCGTGAAGCCGGAGGACCTGCAAGCGGTGGCGACGCTCGGCAACAGGGTCGTCGCCGTCGAGCCGCCCACGGCGGCGGCCGGCACGTTCATCGGCTCCACGCCGCTCGAGGGCATGTGGGGCCTGCTCATGGTGGACGAGATGGACAACGCGGCCGCGTGGCTGCTCTCGTCGCTGGCCACGAGCGATGGAGCGACGCTCGGCGGCTTCCCCGCGATTGGCGCGGCGATCCAGTACGACTACGGCTCCCCGCTCGTCTGGTTCCCGACGGCCATCGGCGTCACGGAGGACCTCGGCGTCCTGCACGGGCCGCAGCTCGACAAGTACCCGGCGGTGAAGTCGCTCGCGATCCAGGACGCGACCAGCCGCGCCGTCGACCTCGCGGCGCTCACGCAGGGCTACTCGCTCTTCTTCGGCATGACTGACGCGCGCAACGTGGCCGTGGGCCAGCAGATCGGCCTTCAGGTCGCCTTCGACGGCGGAGTCTTCGCCGGCGACGACGGACTGCCCGATGGCGAGAGCAGCGCGCACGATCGCGCGCTCGGCGTGATGCGCACCGCGTTCGTGGACCTCGATCGCCTGCACGTCGACCCGACCGACACGATGCGCCACGTGGTCATGGACACCGCGACCATCACGAGCGGCAGCGTCGTGCGGAGCAACACTGCGACGACGACGACGCTGGGCCACGTCGTCGTGGGGCTGCGCCATCTGCTCATGGGGTGCAACGCCGCCGTGTCGCAGTACGGCGCTCCCGATCCCGATCCGACGAAGGACGCGCAGGGCATCCTCAACTCGGTCGCGCTGAGCCCCGCCTGGGGAACGGCGAAGTTCAGCCCCCACGTGCGCGAGCTGCTGATGGCGCAGGCGGACTTCGTGCTGAACGTGCTCACGCAGGCAGACGGCTCGGTCGCGAACGGCGCGACGTTCACCGGCGGCACCTGGACGCCGACGACGGACGCGACGCTCCTCGAGTCGCAGGGGGCGGCGCTGCGCGTGCTCGGCGAGGCGTGGCTGCTCTCGCAGGACACGACGTACCGCGACCGCGCGCGTGCCGTGGCGACGAAGCTCTTCACGACGTTCTGGAGCGATCCGGCGCGCATGTTCCGCGGCGTCGCGGGCGGCGCCGACGACGTCACGATGACCCCCGAGCGGTTCGCGTGGCTGCAGCAGGCGCTCCGGGAGACTTACGAGGCCATCTGGCTGCCTGGAGATCCGTATCTCGATCGAGCAGCGCTGGAGACGACGATCGCGCGGGTGAACAAGCTGTACTTGAACGGCTGGGACGACCTGAACGGGAACCAGACGGTCGAGAAGCCCGCGGAGTGCCTCGGCGCGAGGATGCAGCTCGGCGAGCAGGCACTGACGGGGGAAGTGGCCACGGTGTCCAACGGCAACATCGTGACCAGCGGCGACGATCGCGAGGGCGACTGCGTGCTCAACATCGCGTTCGTCGGCAAGGCGAGCGTCCTAGGGACCGTCCACTTTCACGCGCCGTAGGAAGGGCGCCTGCCACTCCTGGACGTCGAGGCACGGCATGCGCCGGTCGAGGCGCGGCGGGCGGCAGAGCGTCGCCACGGGAACGAGCGGCCACCGCGTCTCGCCCCGCGTCTGCACCTCGCTGGTGAGCCAGACGCGCGAGGGAAGCGACTCGATGCGCGAGAGGCGGAGCTGAACATCGCCCAGCGTCCCGGCGGTGAACGCACGAGGAGCCAGCTCGGTCAGCTCGAAGAAGCGGACGCTCGACGTTCCGAAGACCGCGATGCCATCGGCATCGGGCTGCGCGCGAACGAGGGCCACGAGCTGCGCGCCCGGAGGCGGCACCGTACGACGGGCATGCGCGTCCAGCGCCGTGCGCAGCGCGAGGGCCAGCGCGAGCGCCGAGACGATCGCGAACGCGCGACGCGAGAGTCCCGCGGGCAGCGCGAGGGCCGCCGCGAGCAGGGCGACGAGGGGCAGTGCATGCCGCGGCTGATCGCGCAGGTTCTGTCCGAGGGCGATCCAGAGGAGGTAGGGAGCGACGAGGACGAGCGCCGGTCGCCAGCCACGCCACCCTGCCCTCTTCCACGCGGCCATCGCGCTCGCGCTCGCCACGGCGATCGCGATGGCCACGACGATCCCGACCACGTCGGATCCGGCGCCCAGGCCGTCGACGAGCACGTCGCGCGCGAGCCACGCGAGGCGAACGGCTCCCGGCTCGGTGACGACCGTGCCGCCCCAGCGCTCAGCGTGACCCGCGAAGTGCGTCGTCAGGAGCTCGACGAGCCGGCCAGCACCGACGATGGCCACGAGAGGCGCCGCCCACATCGCGCACGCGAGCGCCGCCACGCCCGCCGCACGCGCGCGCATCGCCCGCGGCGCGAGCACCAGCGCCGCCAGGTACAGCGGCGCCCACGAGAGACGCACGCCGAGCCCCAGCCCCACCGCAACGCCGAGCGCCACCCACGCCCGGCGCGGAGGCGCGATGCACGCCCACGCGCACGCCGCCGCGCATGCGAGCGCCGGCGCCTCGCTGCCCACCCCGCTGCACGCGTGCCAGACGAGCGGCGTCGCTCCCACGAGCGCCGCGACCGCCCACGCCGAGCGCTCCCCGGCGAGCCGTCGCGCCGCGAGCCACGCGAACGCCACAGCGGCCGCCCCGCTCAGCGCCGCCACGAGCGCGCACGCGCGCATCGGATCGCGCATCAACAGCGCGGCCGCCCGCAGAAGGGCGACGTACACCGGGTACCCGGGCGGATGCGGATGGAAGCGCGCGAGGTCGAAATCTCGGACGGATTCGACGAACCCCACGCCGTCCCAGTCGTCGGGCCAGGCCGGCGCCGACGCGTAGAGGAGAGCCGCGAAGCCCCCCAGCACCAGCCAGCGTTTCACGTTTGCGTCCGCACTCTGCGAGCGTGCGGCACGCGTCACGGCACGACGTCCTGCGTCCGGAACGTGAGCGTCTTGTCGCTCGTGGCGATCTGCCGGACGAACAGCTGCACGAACCCCCCGAAGAGCGCGTCCGTCGGCCCGATGCCCGTGCTCCCGGTGGGGCGCGCGATCCATCGCCGGATCTGCTCGATCATGTCCTGCGACACCGGGTTCACGTCCACGAGGACGCCGAGGAAGACCGGCTCCCCCGGCGTCAGGTCGCCGCGGCGCACGATGGGCAGGTCGCGCGCCTCGGTGCATATGCGCAGCACGCCGTCGGGCGCCAGCGCAGCCTGGTCGCGCTCGTGCCCCTGCTCGCTCAGGCGAATTCGGTACACCTCGTCCCAGAGGTCGTATGCCACGCGGCAGACACGGGCCGCGAGCACGACCGGTCTGTCGTCGCCCTGCCGGAAGAGGTACGCGCGCATCGCGATGACCATCGGCAGGCCGCTCGCCATCTTCTTGAGCAGCGCCGGATCGCTCATCACGTCGCGGTACGAGAAGCTCGCGCGCAGCAGGTCCTGGTCCCACGCGTAGTTCGCCTGACGGGGCGGTAGCGCCGCCGGGTGCGCGGGCTGCTGCGACGACGCCTGCTGCGCGCCGAGCGTCGCAGGCGCCGAGACGGACGCCGCGAGCGCCAGCGCGACGAGAAGCGTGCGTCCCCTCATGGCCTCACCGCGCCCGACTGCTCGCCGCGCACCGGGATGAGCCCGATGAGGTTCGAGAGCCCGAAGGTGAAGCCCCCGACCTGCGTGTCGATGCGCAGCCCGAGGTTGAACGTGAGGTCGAGCGGCCAGCGCGCGAACCCCGAGTAGCCCGGCGCGGGGTCGACGAAGTCCTGCTCGTTCGCGAGGCCGTAGAGCCCCACGTCGCCGAAGAGGTCCACGCCGTACACCGAGCGCGTGCCGCGGTAGAGCGGGATGCGGTACTCGGTGTCGAGCCGCGCCGCGTAGTTGCCGTAGCGGATCTCGACGATGTCGGTGCTCAGGAAGTTGGGTGCCGGCCGGCGGTCGAACGCGAGATCGAGCACGCGGTCGGGCAGCAGGTCGCTCAGGTCGCCGACGTAGAAGCGCTCGAAGAGGGGCGCGTTGCCGAAGACGCCCCCCGCGAACAGGTGCAGCGACAGCACGTGGCCCCACGGAAGCGGCACCCACTGCGCCCCGCGCAGCACGACGCGCGAGTACGGGTAGTCGCTGCCGAGCGGCGTGAGCGAGACGTCGTAGCTCGCCTCCAGGCGGTGCCCGCGCGTGGGCAGGAACGGGTCGTCGCGCGTGTCGTTCACGAAGGACACGCGCAGCGTCGAGAGGATGCTCGTGCCGCGCTCGAGCATGAAGTCGATCGGCTCGACCGCGGTGCCGCGGTGATCGCTCGCGGCGAGCGGTGGCGTCGCGTCGATGCCTTCGAGCCGGTAGTCGAGGAAGAGCTGCGACGAGACGCCCAGGTCGTGCCCGGCGCCGAGGGTGCCGCCGAAGCGCTTGTACGTCGTGATCGCGTAGTCGGTGAACGGGTTGTTCGCGTGCGCCGGGTCGTTCACGAGGACGTCGTGGTTGCCCGCGAGATCGGCCGCGGCGTTGTAGAGGAGCTCGGTGCGCGCGATCCAGCTCGTGCCGAGGAACTGAGGATCGGTGAGCCCCACGCGCAGCGCGAGCTGGGGCACCTGGTCGGTGTCTCCCACGGCGAACGCGCCGCCGAGGGCGATGCCGGTGCCGGCGAGGTTCGTCTCGGTGACCTGCGCGCCGCCGTACGCCGAGATGGGTCGCGCGTTGCCGTTCTGCGCGACGTCCTCGGCGAGGCCGAGCCACGCGTTGTCGACGACGATCGTGTTGCGCTCGACCACGTCGACGACGAGCACGACGTACCCGCGCCGCGTCCCGCGCCGCAGCGAGAGCTGCACGTCGCGGAAGTAACCGGTGCCCAGCAGCCGGAAGCGCGTGAGCTCCAGCTCCGGGTCGTCGACGTCGAGCACGTCGCCCTCGTGGAACGGCACGTAGCGCAGCACGACGCGCGAGAGGGTCGTGGTGTTGCCGCGAACCTGGACACCTTCGAGCGTGTACTTGAGGCCCACCGTGCCCGGCGTGCGCACGATGGACGGCGCCGCTTCCGTCGTCGGAGGGCTCGCGGGAGCCGACGTGGAGCCGGGAACCGGCGTGCCGATCGTGGCCGGCGGCGGAGCAGGAGGCGTCGTCGGTGCGGGCGGCGTCGCCTGCGGCTTGTCCGGCTCCGCGCCCCAGGTGCGTCTGGCTTGCGCGCGCGCGAGGGCCGGCGTCAGCGCGACGACGAAGGCGACGAGTACCGGGCCTCTCCGCAAGCTGCGGCGATCCTAACCCTTCTTCACAGCGTCCGGCTGACGCTCCGGCGCCGCCTTCTGGAAGGCCTCGAGCTTCATCGCCGCGTCGAAGGCGCGCTGCACGCGCGGGTACGTCTGCACGTCGACGTGGAAGCGTTGCGCGGACACCACCTGCGGGACGAGGAACGCATCGGCAGCTCCGGGCGAATCGCCGTAGGCGAACGGGCCGCGCACGCCCTCGGCCTCGAGCGACGCCATCGCGGCCTCGAGGGACGCCAGCCCGCGCGAGACGAAGTGGTGCAGCCACTTCTTCTGCACCTCGGCGTCCGGCGAGAGAAAGAGCGTGACGTTCCGGTTCTGCAGCGGCTGGATGCCGCTGTTGATGATCTCGACGAGCGCCCGCACGCGCGCCCGCCCGTGAACCTCCTTCGGGAAGAGCGGCGGCGTCGGGAACCGGTCGTCGAGGAGCTCGATGATCGCGACCGACTCGACGTAGCTCACGCCGTCGATCACGAGGCACGGCACGTATCCCGTCGGGCTGCGCGCCTTGTGCGCGTCGCTCGACTGCTCTTCGGTGAGCAGGTTCACCGCGACGTAGTGGTAGTCGAGCCCCTTGAGCGCGAGGGCGATGCGCACGCGGTGGGACGACGACGAGCGCCAGTAGTTGTAGAGGGTGAGCTCGGGCATCGCGCGCATGTTAGTGCGCCGCGTGCGCGTACGCCTCCGCCGCCGACAGGACGCGCAGGAAGTTCTCGCCGAGCACCTTCTTCACGTCCTCGTCCGACCAGCCTCGGCGGAGGAGCTCCTCGGTGATCCTCGGCAGCCCGTCGATGCCCTCCAGTCCCACCGGCAGCGCCGAGACCCCGTCGAAGTCGCTGCCGAGGCCGACGTGGTCGTCGCCCGCGACCTTGGCGATGTGCTCGATGTGGTCCACGAGCACTCCGACGGGCGGCCGCGGGATGCCCTCCTCGAGCTTGCGGTACGTCTCGTTCATCTTGGCCGTGTGCGTCGCGTCCTTCTCGACCGCCGCGAGCTCGGCGGCGTGCTCGCGGTACACGGCGCGAGCGGCGTCGCGGAACTTCGGGTCGATGTACGCGGCGTAGAAGTTGACCATGACGACGCCGCCGTTGGCGGCGATCGCCCGCAGCTGGTCGTCCGACTGGTTGCGCGGCGAGTCGCACAGGGCGCGCGCGCTCGAGTGCGACGCCAGGATCGGCGCCTTCGCCACGCGGAGCACGTCCTCCAGCGTCTCGTCGCTCGCGTGCGACACGTCCACGAGCATCCCGATGCGCTCCATCTCGCGCACCACGTCCTCGCCGAACGGGGTGAGCCCGTGGAACTTGGGATCCGGCGCCTTCGCGCCGACGCCCGCCGAGTCGGCCCAGTCGCCGGTGACGCTGTGCACGAGGCCCATGTAGCGGACGCCGAGCCGGTAGAAGTCGTGCAGCGCGCCGAGCGAGTCCTCGATCGCGTAGCCGCCTTCGATGCCCATGAGGATCGCGATCTTGCCGTCGCGCTTGGCGCGCCGGATATCGTCGACGCTGCCGGCGAAGACGAGGTCCTGGGAGTGACGCTCGATCTGCTGGTAGGTCGCGTCGATCATGTCGAGGGCGCGCCGCGCGGGGCCGCCGCCCGGCGCCGTCGGGTGCAGGTAGAAGCGCGGGTCTACGTAGATCGAGAAGAACTCGGCGCCGATGCCGCCGGCGCGCATCTTCGGCAGGTCGGTCGCCGTCTTGCCGTCGGGCGTGCCGAGATCGAAGCCGTCCTCCAGGATCGCCGAGGTCACGTCGTCGTGCGTGTCCACCACGATGGCCTCGCGGTGCAGCTTCGCGGCGCGCGCCTCCAGCGTCAGCGGCGCACCGGGCGCGGCAGCGGCGGGGCCCGCTTCGACCGTCGCCGGCTCCGCCGAAGCGACGGGCGCCGCTTGCGCGCCCGCCTTGCCGCAGGCTCCCGCGAGCAGCGTCACGCACGCGAGGGCCACAGCGCGCTTCATCGGCAGCGCGCATCTTGCCACGGGCGCGTGCTAAGAGGCGGCCCATGGCGGCGAAAAAGAGCAGCAAGGGGACTGCGCGCGCCCCCGCACGACGTCGCACGCCGCGCAAGCAGAAGGCGGGCTCCGCGGGGCTCGATCCGTCGCAGACCCTCATCGACGTCTCGCAGGTCGGCGATCTCGCGAAGCGCATCGAGGGCGACGGCGGCGCAATCGTCGGCGCGTACAAGGACCCCCTCGGCGGCCATCCGCTGCTCCTCGCGGTGCTTCCCATCGACAAGGTGGAGCCGACGCCCTTCCAGCGCGACCTCTCGGACGCGCACCACAAGCGCCTCTCGGACGTCATCTCGCGCACCGGGCGCTTCCTCGATCCGATCATCGCGATCACCGCGCCCAAGGACGGCTACTGGACACCCAACGGCCGCCACCGCCTCGAGGCGATGCGACGCCTCGGCGCCAAGTCGATCACGGCGCTCGTCGTGCCGAGCCGCGAGGTCGCCTGGCAGATCCTCGCGCTCAACACGGAGAAGGCGCACAACCTCAAGGAGCGGTCGCTCGAGGTCATTCGCATCTACCGCGATCTCCTCGCCGAAGACGGCTCGCGCCCCGAGTCCCAGTTCTCTTTCTACCTGGAGGACCCCGCCTACGTGACGATCGGCGTCTGCTACGAGCGACTCCCCCGCTTCGCCGGCGGCGCGTATCACCCGATCCTGCGGCGCACCGAGCGCTTCGCCGACGAGCCGATCGACAAGGCCATCAAGGTGCACGAGAAGCTGGCCGGCCTCACCCTCGAGCTCGAGGAGAAGGTGTCGGCCGCCGTCGCGCGTCTCAAGGAGCGCGGGCTCACCAGCCCCTACCTCCGCTCCTTCGTCGTCGCGCGCATCAACCCGCTGCGCTGGATCAAGGGCGAGCTCCCGCCCGCCGAGCAGGTGCTCACGCAGATGCGCGACCGCGCCGCCAAGTTCAAGACCGAGGGCGTCAAGCAGGAGGACCTCGCCAGGATGGGCGGAGGAGTCCCCGACGAAGAGGCGAGCGCCTAGGACGACAGGTGGATCGTCAGCTTGGTCGTCTGACCGGCCGTCACGTTGAAGCCGATGCTGCGCTTGTGCGCGCCGTCCTTCGTGACGAGGGTGAGCTTGTGATGCCCCGCCTTGAGGGGCATGTGGGTCTGGGGGGTCACCTTGCTGGTGTCCACCTCGTCCACCAGGATCTCGGCCGACGGGTCGGACGCGACGTCGAGCCAACCCGTATCCGCGTCGTCGGCGAGGGCCGCGCCGCTCCAAGCGTGCACGGCCATCCCGGCGAGCAGCGCCGCAGCCATTCCCCGGATAGACAGCACCCCGTTCATCGAGCCCCTCGTCCCTGTCGTTCGACGGCCGCGCCGCCTCCGGCATTCACGGCGCCATCATAGCCGGGTGCCATCGTGGCGGTCATCGCGTCGGCATCGGCGACGCCCTGGTCGCGCATCCACGCGTCGGTCTGCTCCAGGAGCTTGCGCCCCTCCTCGCCGCCGACGAGCCGGCCCAGCCGCCGCCGCGCCGCCGTCGCGTGGAGCCCGAGATCGCCGTTCTCGCACCCGTAGATGGCCTCGCGGAGCAGCATGGCGGCCTGCTCCCGGTCGCCGCGGAGGTTCGCGACCCCGGCGCGAAGCATGCGCGCCGTGGGCATCGCCCAGGACGCCTCCTCGCGCTCGATGGCCCGCGCGTCGCGCGCGACGGCGGCGAGCAGCGTCCGGCGCTCTTCCGGGTGGCGGTCGGCGACGGCCAGCGCACAGCGCCCATGCATCTCGATCGTCCGGATACGGACGGTCCCGATGCGCGTGAGCTGAGCGCGCCGCATCTCGGGCAGGCGTGCTTCGAGGCGTGTGAGCGCGTCTCGCGCCCGGCCCTCGTAGAGGTCGGCGTGCACGAGGCCGACCTGCTCGTAGAAGTGCTCGAGGTGGCAGCCTCTCTGCGACCACGTCTTCATCGCCTCGGAGATGTCGCGCCGTGCATCGTCGGGGGTCCCGTGCACGAGCCACACGAGGCTCGCGTAGCCGGCGCGCATGCTGACCGACGCGTAGACGTCGCCGCGATCGTTGGCGTCGCGCAGGTACAGTGGTTGCCGCCGGCACAGCTCGCGCAGCTCTCCGAGGTAGAAGAGCGCCATCATCGCGAAGTGGTGCATCGTCGCCTGCTCCCAGGACGTACCGGGCACCCGGTCGCGGAACATGCCGGCGGCGCGGTCGGCGTCGTCCACGGCGCGCCGGAAGTGGCCGCAGAGGTACGCCGACACCGCCGAGTTTGCGATCGTGTACGCGATGCTCTGCGGGTCGCCCGTGCGCTCGGCGATGGCGCGAGCGCGCGCGAGGTTGTCGTCGACACGCTGCTCCGTGCGACGGCCCCCGGTGGCCTGGTAGCCCGCCGCGACGGCGAGCGCGCGCGACACGCGCGAAGGCTCCCCGGCCCGGAGCGCGTAGAGAACGGCTCGCACCTGGAAGACCGCACCGTAGATGTGGTCGCTCAGGGCGAGGGCGAACGCGATCGACCAGCACACGTCGACGCGCGTCAGGTCGCGCGCCGGCACGAGCGATGGGTCGCGCTCCCGGAAGCGCAGCCCCCGCAGCGCGAGGAGCAGGCGCAGGAAAATGAGCTGGACCAGCGCCTGGAACGGCGTGCTCGGGTACCGGAGACCGAGCAGCGCGAGCACTTGGCGCACCGCGGCGATCCCCTCGTCGAAGCGCCCGGCGCGTAGAAACTGCTCCGCCGACTTGCGCCGCAGATCGAGCGCCTCGGCAGCCGACGCCTTCTCGGCGGCCTTCGCGTACGCCGCCGCCGCCAGGGCTCCCCTCCCCGCGTTGGCGAGCGCATCGCCCAGGCGCGCGCGGATGGCGCGACGCTTCGGATCCCCCTCCGGCGTGAGCTTGAGCGCGCGCTCCCAGCACGCGGCGGCGCGGTCGAACGCGAGCGCCTCGCTCGCCTGGTGCGCGGCCGCCACCGCGTACTTCGCGGCTCGCACGGGCTCGCCGGCGAGCGCCCAGTGCAGCGACAGCGCCTCGCCGTCCGGCCAGCGCGCCGCCTCGAGCGCGAGCGCCAGCCGGCGGTGGCACCCCACGCGCTCGCGCTTGGACAGCGGCTTCACGACCGCCGCGCGCACGCGCTCGTGGTACGGCTCGATGCGATCGGAGGCGCGCCCGCCGCTCGTCACGACCATGTGCGCGACGCGGAGCTGGGCGACGACGCGCGCGAAGGCCGCCATCTCCATCCCCGTCGCGTACGCCACTGTCTCCTGGGTGAGCGGCCGGCCGGCGACGGCGACGAGCTCGAGCGCCTTGCGCGCCGGCAGCTCGAGCCGCTCGATGCGCGTGTGCAGCGCCTCCTGCAGATCGAGCGCCGGGCGCACGAGCAGCGCCGTGTCGTCGGGCGCTTCGCCGGGGATCTCGCGGTCCTCGGCGAGCGCCGCGTGCCGCGCGAGCTCGTCGATGAACAGCGGGTGCCCGTGCGCCTCGCGCGCGATGGCCTCGGCGTGCTTCGCCCGGTGCGGCGCCACCAGCTCGAGCAGCGAGGTGGCCAGCTCGCGCGCGTCGGCGTCCGACAGGCGACTGAGCGCGATGCGCCGCACCGGACACGGGATGTGCGCCTCCACGTCGGCGACGCCCACCGCGCGCGTCGCTACGCTCATCTCGGTCGCCGGCGCGTCGCGCACGGTCCCCACGAGGAGCAGCGCCGGCGCGTCCGGCGGGCGCAGCAGATCGGTGAGGAGCGAGAGGCTGTCGACGTCGGCCCACTGCAGATCGTCGATCGCGAGAACGAGCGGCCGATGCGCCGCGATGCGCCCGAGCACGTGACGCAGCGCCTCGAACGCGCGGCGGCGCAGGTCGTGCGGGTCGCGCGATTCCTCGGTGACGGCGAACGCGAACGCGCGCGAGCGGCGGAGCACCGGGAACACCTGCACGAGCGGGCCGAGGCGAGGCGGCGTGAGCTCCATCGCCTGGTCGTCCGGCAGCGCCGCCAGGTGGCGCGCGAGCTCGTCGATGACGCCGTCGAGTCCCTTGTAGGGCACCTGCTCGCGCTCGTAGCAGCGCCCCGCGAGGACCACCGCGTCCGGATGCTTCGCGAGCACCTGCTCGCAGAAGTGGTGGACCAGGCACGACTTGCCCACGCCCGACTCGCCGTCGACGAGCACGACGGTCGCGGCCCCTGCGCGCGCTTCGTTCAAGGCGCGGTCGAGCGCGTCGAGCTCCGAGGCCCGCCCGACGAACGGCGCACTGCGAGTCTGCGTCGAGGCCGCCGGCGTCACGGGCGACACGCCGGGGGCGCGCGGCTCGAGCATCCGCACCACCTCGGCGGCGGTGGGGCGCTTCGCCGGGTCGGATCGCAGCAGCTTCGTGCACAGCGCGTCGAGATCGGCCGGCACGCCCGGCGCGCGCTCGCGCGCGGGTACCGGCAGCTTCTGCTGCTTCTGCATGAGGATCTCGAGCGGCGTCCCGTCGAAGGGCAGCACGCCCGTGAGCGCCTCGTAGAGCACGACCCCGAACGCGTAGCAGTCGGATTCGGGCCCGACCGACTTGGACGACACCTGCTCCGGCGCCATGTACGCGGGCGTGCCCGTGATCTCGCCGTCGATCGACGGCCGCTCCGCGACGTCGGCGACGAGCCCGAAGTCGAGCAGCACGACGCGCCCGACCGGCGTGACGCGGATGTTCGACGGCTTGATGTCGCGGTGCACCTTGCCGGCCGAGTGCAGCGCCTCGAGCCCCGCCGCGAGCTGCGGCAGCGTCGCCCGCAGCCGGGCCTCGTCGATGACGCCGGCGGCGACCGGGTCGCGCTCGGAGGCGTTGCGCCGGATGAACTTCATCGGCGTGTCGTCGATGCTCCCGTGCGCGCTCGGGCGGTGCTCCTGGTCGGCGACGAGGGCCACCCCGTCCGAAGGCATCGGCGGCCGCGGTCGTACGTAGGCGAGGAAGTCGTAGCCGTCGACGAGCTCCATCGTGAAGAACCACTGCTGCCCCTCGGCGATGAGCTCTCCGAGAGTCACCAGATTGCGGTGATGCAGATCCTGCAGCGCGCGGAACTCCCGCTTGAACCGCAGGAGCGCCTGCGCGCTCGCCCTGCGGGACACGGTGGCCTTCAGCGTCTTGAGCGCGACCTTGGCGTTTCGCTCCCGGTCGAACGCCTCGTAAACCACGCCCATCCCTCCCTCCCCGAGGGGACGTAGCAGCTCGAATCGTTCCGGAACTGTGAGGTCCAAGGCCCTCCGACGAAGCGGATGAGGCCCCCCAGCTTCTGAGTGTGACCCCCCTCTGTTTCGTTCGTGCAACGAGGTTGCCGGCCCACGTCAAATAGGGAAGACGAGGTGCGAGAACGACCCCGGTGTGGCGTTCGCGAGCGTACCGAAGTACACGTCAGCAATCTGCCGCCAGCCCTCGTAGCTCAGTTGGATAGAGCACCTGTTTCCTAAACAGGTGGCCGCCCGTTCGAGTCGGGCCGAGGGCGCCAGGGATCTCCGCTGCTTCCTTGCGCGTGCGTTCCCATCCCTACAGGATGGCAGGGTGCGGCGGTCTCTAGGACGCGTATCCGTGCTGACGCGGTTGATCGTCGCGGCCGCCGGCGCGTCGGCCTGCGGCGGCGGCACCAGCACCTCGGGGACGCTACCGAAGGACGCGACTGCACCTTCCGACGGTGCAGCCATGGACGCGATTGCACCCTCCGACGGCGAAACGACGGA
>DASVWO010000411.1:0-17263 GCA_036393165.1 Polyangiaceae bacterium
GTCGTCGACGAGCGCCTGCGTGTAAGCCTGGCCCTCGTGCAGGAGCACCTCGCCGCGGATGACGCTCTTGCGCGTCGTCACGTGAAATACGTTCAGCCACCTCGGCAGCGCGTCCCGCTTCTCGAAGACGTCGAGCGGCTCGATCTCGACGCGCTCCACGATCTTTCCCTCGGGTGACGGATCCCGAGCGAGATCGAGCCTCTCGAGCACGTCCTCGATCGTCTCCTCCTCGTAGGGTGAGTAGACGTGAAGACGCTCCGCCGGCGGAGGCGGCGTCTGAGCGAGAGCGACAACGGGCGCGACAACTGGCCAGAGAGAGCAGCCGAGCACCACGCAGCGGACGAGTCGCAGCACTGCCCGTGTGGGGTAGGTCACCGTGGGTGAAAGTCGATGGTACTCGCGCAAATGTTTCAGGGGACGATTCCTAAGGCTTCAGAAGCCCTGTGACCATGGTAGAGCTTGACTGCCCCACCATGCGCCGAACATCCGTCCTCGTCCTCTGCTCCGCACTGACTCCAAGTGGTGCGCTCCTGGCTGGTTGCTTCTCCGGATCGAGCGGAGGGAACTCACCCGAAGCGAGCTTCAACGAGCCGGACACGGCCACCTTCGATCAAGAGACGCCCGACGCCGAGGCGGGCCCGACGATCGACGCGACCGCGGACGTTCCGCAGCAGGGCATGGACGCCGTCGCGGAGACGTCGCCGCTCCCTGAAGCGGGAATGGACGTCGTGGTGGTCGAGGCGGGGCCTGACGTGGTGGAAGCCGGCGTCATCGACGCGCCCATGGACGTGGTGGAGGAAGAGGCGGGCGTCCTGAGCGGCACGTTCGCGACGGGCCCGGTCGTCTTCCCGCCAGTCGCCTGCGGCAGCCAGGGCCAGTCGGGCACGTACACGTTCCTCAATACCGGCACGCTTCCCATCACGTGGTCGGCAACGCTCACGCAGGGCACGTTCTTCACCATCAAGGGCGCGAGCAGCGGAACGGTGCCACCGGGCCAGACCGGGTCGCTCACGGTGGCGGCCGGCACGGTCCCATCGTCGACGACCGCCGGGACGACGTTCAACGACTCGGTCGTCCTCACGACCAACGTGCCCGGGTACACGACGGTCACCGTGCCTGTGTCCGACACGGCCGCAGGAGGAACGCTCACCCTCGTACCGAGCACCGTGAGCTTCGGCCAGGTGCAGCTCTCGAAGACGACGCCCCTCCCCTTCACCCTCACGAACACCGGCAACGCGCCTGTCAGCGTGACCGTGGGCACGCCGACGGACCCGCAGTTCGCCGTGAGCTACGCGGGAGCGCCCGGTGCCGTGACGCTCGCCGCCGGAGCGAGCCTCGGCGGCGCACAGGCTGCCTTCACGCCGAGCGCCACCGGAATGCAGCAGGCGACGTCGGCCATCCAGACGACCGGAGCCATCTGCGGCACCTCCGTGACCTCGGTTCCGATGAACGGCGTGGGGACGACCGCGCCGGTCACCGTCAACCCCGGCCTCGTGGACTTCGGCCCGGTCGCTTGCGGGCGGAAGAGCACCGTCAGCGGCACGGTGACGATCACGAACGGCTACTCGTTCCTCATCTCGTACACCGCCACGCTCGGTCTCGGCGGGGCGTCGCCGTACACCGTCGACGTTCCGAACGGCACGGTGGCGGCGAACGGCACGACGGTGCTCCACCTCACGCCGGCGCCGATTCCGGTGCCCGGGAACGTGTCGGCCAATGCCTACGGAGACACGCTGACGGTGACGACCAACGCACCGTCGACTCCGCCGGCCTCGGTCACGATCGACGAATCCGCGTTCGGGGCGATCCTTTCGCTGAGCATGCCCAGCACGTCGTTCGGAAACGTGAACGCGAACACGCCGGGCTCGCTCCCGTTCACGGTGAACAACACGGGTAACGCCGCGGCGAACCTGACGCTCTCGACGTCGGGCGGTGGCTTTGCCGCTTCCTTCGGCGCCGGAGGGTCCATCGCCGGCGCGATGGGCGGCGCCAGCGGCAACGCCACCTTCACTCCGAGTACGCCTGGGCCGGCGAGCGGCACGATGACGATCGCTACGAGCGACGTGCTCTGCTCCCCGCCCCTCGGCCCCATCACGCTCAACGCCAACGCGCTCGTGCCCATCGCGAGCTACTCCGCGGCGCCCATCACCACGTCCGTGACCTGCACGCAGGGCGCGTCCCAGGTGCAGCTCATCGCCGTATCGAACGACGGCAACGCGCCGCTGACGCTCTCCAACGTGACGAGCCTGAACGGCCGCCTCACCATCACCACCGTGCCCCCGCCGATCCCGCCGGGGCAGAGCGCGAACATCGCGTTCGTCGCGAACGCAGCCGCCGTCGGCACCGACATGGGCGGCAGCGTCGTCGACGACGCGGTGCTCTTCACGACGAACGAGACGGGAAGCCCGGCCGACTCGGTGCCGGTCCACATCCAGATCAACGGCGCGAACCTCGAGTACCTGGACGCGAACGGAAACCCGACGACCGTCGTGTACTTGCTGCCGGGCTGCAACTCGACGAACTACTCCATCGCGAACACCGGGAACGTCAGCGTCTCGGCCATCGGCGACAGTCCGTACCCGGGGGGTGCGCCGGGGTACAGCGAGTACTTCAACCCGGGTTCGTTCTCCTGCAACCGGTTCGCCGAGCCGCCCGTCGGCACGATCGGCAACTTCCAGTGCGGCGCGACCGTCGCCCCCGGCTCACCGGTCAGTGACACGGTGTGGCCGAACCCGGACGGCGAGCCCGAGGGCGGCACGTGCTCGGGCGCCGACACGTACACGTTCACGATCACCGACGGCATCGGCAATCCGGGCGCCGTGTGCATCCCCCTCCCGTCGCTGACGATCAACTGGGCTGAGGACGATTCGAACGGCTGCTTCTGCGGCGGATTGTGACGCATGAGCCGGCCGTAGACCGGCGCGCGTTCGTCCAGGTGTTATCCTGAACGTGCATCGATGTGCCGCTTGCTCGGGATCGCGTCCAGCGAGCCCACCGATTTCAAGATCTGCCTCCGCGAGTCCCCGCGTTCGCTCGCTGCCCTGTCGCGCGAGCACAGGGACGGCTGGGGGATCGCGGTGTTCGACGAGGGGGCCGGCTGGAGCATCGAGCGGGGCGTGGCGTGCGCGGGGGAGGACGAGCGGTTCCACAGGCTCGCCGGCGGCAGCCGAGGGGACCTCTTCGTCGCCCACGTGCGGCAGAAGACGGTGGGCGAGACGTCGCTCGTCAACACGCACCCGTTCCAGCGCGGCCGCTGGGTCTTCGCGCACAACGGCACGGTGAAGGACGTCGCGTGGCTGCGCACGCACACGTCACCCGAGCGCGCCGCCGAGGTACGCGGCGAGACGGACAGCGAGCGGCTCTTCGCGTGGCTGCTCACGCGGCTCGACGAGGCCGGCGTGGCGCACGCTGCCGCGAGCCCTGAGACCGACCGGGCCATCGGCAAGGCCGCGCGAGCGGGGCGCGAGCGCCAGCACTTCGGCGCGTTCAATTTCCTGCTCTCCGACGGGGCGACGCTCTATGCGCACCGCTTCGGCCGCACGATGCACCTGCTGGAGAGGGGCCCGCACGACGCCGTACGCACGCGGAGGACGAGCCACGACGGCACCGTCGTGGAGACACCGTGGTCTCAACGACGCACGGCGATCCTCGTTGCCTCGGAGAAGATGACGCACGAACCGTGGCACGACGTGGAAGACGGCATGCTCCTGCGCGTCGATCGCAGACCGCTGCCCCACTGGCGGCTCGTCGCGCACTAGCTTGGCTCAGCCGAGACCGAGCGTCACTGCGGGTTCGGCTGCGCGCAGTACCCGTCGATGCACTGGATCCCTTGCGATGCTCCGCAGCAATCGCTCGAGGTCTTGCACTTGTTGCCGAGTCCCGTGCATCCCGGGGGCTGCATTCCGCACACGAAGCCGCCGTCGACGTCCTCGCAGTAGCCGCTGCAGCACTGGTCGCCGGTGAGGCACGTCGAGCCGTTCGGCTCGCATGGATCGACGACCCAGTAGCCGCGCGAGTTGCCCGCGTGCAGCTCCTGACCGGGCAGATAGAAGGCCGGGTGGCTGGGGTCGCTCCCGGGCTTCGCGTTGAGGTCGATCGCGGCGACCCACAGCTTCTTCGTCGTGATCCCGGTCGACGGATCGTAGTTGCGCGGATCGCTGAGGAACGGGTCCTGCGTCGCGACGTTGCCGTAGAGGCGGCGGCTCGTGAAGACGACCCACGCGTAACCCCCGCTCGGCACCGGGTTCACCGTCGGCTCGTACTGGTAGACCGCGTCGCTGCCGTGGTTGGTCCCTCCGTTCGGCAGGTACCCCTTGCCGTTGAGGTTCGCGAGCGCCGCCGCCGTGTGCGACTTGAGGTCCACCCACCAGAGCTCGCCCTCCGAACCGTTTCGCGTCGCGCCGTACTCGCCGTCGTTCGCGACCTCGCGCTCGAAGACCACCGCGTCGTTCGTGGGCAGGAACGCGGGGAACAGGTCACGCTGCCCCGAAGGCGCCGTGTCGAGCGTCTGCTGGTTCGAGAACGTCTTGGTCGCCGGGGCGAAGTCGAGCGATCCGAGCGGCCCGCCGCCGGCGCCGTAGTCGTTGTAGGCCACGTGCTTGCCGTCCGGCGAGAAGACCGGCGTTCCACCCTGCAGCCCGGCGGGAATGCCGGTCGAAGCGATCGCGGCGCCAGACGGTATCGAGAAAAGCCCGCTCGTTCCCGGCGGAGTGATTCCAGGGAGCGGCCCCGCGTTCGCGAAGAGGAAGGTGCCGTCGGGGTAGATCGCCGGGAACCCGAACGTCGCCGTGCCGCTCGCCGGCATCGCGGTCTCCGTGTTGCCGGCGGTGAGCGCGTAGGAGCTCGATGCCTGGTAGTCGTCGCCGTGCTGGGTGACGAGCGTCGCCCCTTGCGCCGCCACGGAGTGACACACGCGGCACTGCGCGCTGCCTCCGCTGGACCCGGCGATGAGCACCGGGCTCGTCGCGCCGTGCCGGATGGCGAGCGTGGCGCCGCCGAACATCGCGCCCGTGGAGGTGCAGCAATAGTTGCTGGCGAGCGCGGTGCCGTACGAGTTGTAGTAGACGGTGCCCGTCAGCACGCCTTGCGCGATCTTCCACGTCTCGGTGAGCGGACCGTATGCCTTCCCGCCCGAGGCGAAGACGAGCGTCACCGTCACGTCCTCGCCCTGGTTCGAGTAGACGAGCGTGTCCCATGCGCTCAGCAAGACGGGGTGGTTGATGAAGGGCATCGCCGGGGCGGAGAAGAACCCCTGGTAGATGAACCCCTTCTCCTGCATCTGGATCATCACCGCGTCGTAGTTGCCCACCGAGCCGGGCTGCCACTGCAGGAGCGGCGGAAGCACGCCCTGCGGCCACACCGTCTTGTCGTACGGATACAGCCACGAGAGCCCCATGTCCGTCGTGGGCTGGCCCGTCAGCACCGTCTGCGTGCCGGGGCTCACCTGCCCGCCCGCGCCCGATCCGCCGACGCCGCCGTATCCGCCGGTGCCGCCGCCTGCGTCGTATCCGCTGGGCGCGCCGTTGTCGCTCATGTGGATGCGCACGGTCACCTGCGTCGACGCCATCTGCCCGCCGTACGTCGCGGTCACGTTCGCCGTCCCGCCGATGCGCCCGGTGGGCGTCATGACGCCGGTCGATGCGTTGATGCTGCCGATCTGGCCGAGGTCGATGGCGAAGGACGCGTGCACGACGGCGCCGCCGATGCTCGCCGTGTACGTCTGCGTCGGCATCATCTGTCCGTAGTTGACGTCGATCGCCTTGTTCGCCGGCGAGATGACGAGCGGCCCGTTCGCGTCGGACCCTCCGGCGCCGTCGCCGAGGAGGCTCGGCCCGTCGCCACCACCGCTCGATCCATCACCTCCACCGCTGCTGCTGGCGGATCCGTCGGCCCCGCCCCCGGGGAATCCGGAGTTGTTGTTCGAGCTGCCACACGCCGCGGCGATGGCCGCGACGACGACGGCGACGAAGAGGATCAGTGCGAATCGAGGCAAGGAGGGGCGGGAGCGGGCGCGCATGTAGACGCCGCTCAGTTAACCACGCGCAGCAGACTCTGGCCTTTTTCCAGTGCCGGCATCACGGCCCTCGCCGGGCAGGCGCCCCCACGTGCCCCTACCTGCGGGGCCGGTGATACATTGGCATCGTGCCGAGGGAACACCCCTCCTCGCCGCTCGTACCCGGCTACAGGCTGGATCGGTACGAGCTGCTCGGCCCTCTCGCCGAGGGCGGAATGGCCAGCGTGTGGATCGCGCGCCAGCGGGGGAAGCACGGGTTCGAGAAGCTCGTGGCGATCAAGACGATCCTGCCGCAGTTCGCCGCCGACCTGCGCTTCCAGAAGATGTTCCTCGACGAGGCGCGCGTCGCGTCGCGCATCGAGCACTTCAACGTCGCGCGCATCCTCGACCTCGGCGAGGAGCACGACGTGCTCTACCTCGTCATGGAGTACGTGGACGGCGATTCGCTGTCGAAGCTGAGACGCGCCTGCCGCGACCACAAGATCGTGATGCCCATCGGCATCATCATGCGCATCCTGGCCGACGCGTGCTCCGGCCTCCACGAGGCGCACGAGCTGAAGGGCGAGGACGGCAAGCCGCTCGAGGTCGTGCACCGCGACATGTCGCCTCACAACATCCTCGTGAGCACGAAGGGCATCGCCAAGGTCATCGACTTCGGGATCGCCAAGGCGCGCGACCGGATGGCCGGCGAGACGAACGCGGGCGTCCTCAAGGGCAAGATCCAGTACATGGCCCCCGAGCAGGCACTCGGCCGCCTGGTCGATCGCCGGGCGGACCTCTGGGCGATCGGCGCCTCGCTCTACCACCTCGTCACGGGCAAGCCGGCGTTCGACGCGGACAACACGCTCGGGACCCTGCACCTCCTCACGTCGGGCAGGCCGCCCATGCCGCTGCCGCCGACCGTGCATCCGGCGATCGCGGCGATCGCGCGCAGGGCGCTGACGAACCCGCCGGAGAAGCGGTTCCAGACCGCCGCCGAGATGCGCGACGCGATGGAAGCCGCGATGATCGACGCGCGGGTGCCGACCAACACGTCCGACGTCGCCGCGTTCGTCGTCGAGCAGCTCTCGGACAAGACGGCGAAGCGGCGGCAGATCATCGACATCGCGATCGCCGCGGCGGCCGAGCGCGAGCGCGTCGAGGAGGTGCTCAAGCCGCACGCGGAGAACACCGGTTCGGGCCTGACGTCGGCCCCGCCTTCGAGCTCGCGGACGGCTCCGGACCTCCCGGGAGGGCTCCGGCGACCCGACGGGCTCATGGCTTCGGCCATGGATCCGAGCCCGTCGTCGCCACCGCCCGACCCCGCGTCGGCCGCCCCGGTCGAGAGGTTCCTGTCGGATCCGGTCATCCTTCCGCGATCGCGCCGCACGCCCGTGGTGATCGGCGCGACGGTGGCGCTCCTCATCGTCGCCGGCGGCGTGGCGCTCGCCACGCTGCGCACGCCACCCCTGGTCGCTCACTCGGCTCCGGCGACGAGCAGCGCGCCCATGGCCGCGACGGCGCCGCCGCCCTCGGCGAGCAGCGTCCCTCAAACCGCGCCCTCGGACTCGAGCATTCCGGTCATCGCCTGGACCGAGCTCCCCAAGGCGGATGAGCAGCCGCCGGCGCCACCACCTTCGCACGCGGGAGGTCAGCACGTGGCACCGCCGCCGCCGGTCGCGCACCCGAACCCCTCGCCAGCTCCTTCGTCCGCTCCGGCACGGCGGCGGTCCATCGACGACGGATTCTGATCGGCATCCGGCCTGCAGTGCCCACCGGAGGGGTGGGGGTAGCTCATGAAACGAACGGGGGGAATGTTCGTCCTGGCCCTGCTCGCAGGCTCGGGCGTCGTCGCGGCCGGGTGCGAAAAGAGCGACGCGACATCCCGGTCCAGCTCCGCCGACGTCATCGACGTCAGCTCGGGCTCCGAGATCTCGCTCGCGGTCCGCGGCGGCATCGGCCCGATCATTTCTGGGCAGACGCTCATGAAAGCCACGGTCACGATGACCGACCTCGAGCTCGTCGCAGATAGCGGCTCGACCGCGCTCTCGGGCAACAGCTTCACGGTTCAACTCCTCATGCTGCAGAACGAGCTCGGGCAGCTCTTCTCGCAGCAGTCCGTGAAGGCCGGCCACTACACGGCGATGAGGTTCCGCCTGAAGAGCGCGTCGGTCGAGACGCAGGACGTGAACGGGGCCCTCACCGTGTACGCGAGCCCGAAGGCGGACAGGAGCCAGTTCGCCAAGGGGGCGCGCGTGAAGACGCTCGACCTCGGAGGGCTCGACTCGGATGGCTTGGCGAAGTGCGCGCTGGCGCCTGGAGGCATCGTCGTCAGCGGCGCTTCATCCCTGGCCGTGCAGTTCGCGCTCGCTCAGAGCCTGGCGGCGCCGAGCCGCGGTGACTGGGTGCTCACGCCCGCGTGCTGGCTCGTCGATCAGAGCACGTACGCCTCGCTCGACGTCGAGTTCGAGCCCGCTGACGGCGCTTCCTCCGCCGACCAGGACCTGTCGCACGACTTCCAGGTGATGCTGCTCGATTCGAACATGTGGCCGGTCAGCGAGGTCCCGATCGCGGCCAGCACCACCCAGTCGGCGGCGACGTACGGCGCGCACTTCGCGGACCTCGCGGCGTTCCAGGGGCCGTTCGTCGCCGCGCTGATTCCGCCCGTCGACTACGCGCTGCAGTCGGGGGTCGCCTTCTCGGTCGACCTGAAGCCGTCCGCGAGCTGCAGCGCGAGCATCTCGAACACGTCGTTGCAGGTCGTTTCGGACCGCCTGCTCGACGTGGCCACCGACGACCATTGCAGCGTGGTGCAGCGGGACGGGCACGGTCACGTCCTCGCCAAGACGAGCCAGCCCATCGGACCCGTGGAGGACGTCGCGCCGAAGACGCAGGCCGCGATCCCGCAGCTCCCCGGCAATCCCGCGCCGATGTGACGGCCGCCCGTCAGCGCACTTCGATGACCGGGATCGTGAGCACCGCGCTCGACGAGGGCGACGCAGACGGTGACGCACTCGTCCCAGCCGACGCGGACGGGGACGCGGATGCCGCCTCCGCCGGACCTCCCGCCCGCACGCGCCACGCCACCACGAGCCCCGCGACGACGGCGAGCACGACGACCCCGATGACGACGCCGAGGTGGAGAGCGAGCTTCGCGTCCTTCTGCGCCGACGCTTGCGACGGCGTCGGCGCGCGCGGGGGCGCCGGCGTCGCCGCCGACGCCATCACCTCGGGCATGGCCGCAGGCAGAGGCGGAGGCGCCGTGCGGCGCGACTTCGCCGCTTCGTCGACCGGCGCCGGCGCATGCGCGTCGGGATCGACGAGCTGCACCTGATCCAGCTCGATCTGGATGGTCGCGGCCGGATTGAACTTGGGTTTCTCGGGGTCGCTCATGGAAGGCCCGCCCGCCCCAAGAGTGTCGCACGATCCACTTCGAACCGGCTGCTCCTTTCCGGATCGGCCGTCGTGGATCGACGGGGTGCGCGGGCCCTGGAAATTCCCGGGGATCCGCGACGGCACGGCCCCTGCTCTCCCCCGGGTCATGGCGCTGTCGATTCGTTTCTGGGGCGTTCGCGGGAGCTGCCCTTCGCCCGGGCCCGAGACGGCTCTCGTCGGGGGCAACACCTCGTGCGTCGAGGTGATCGCGGGAGACACGCGCATCGCGCTCGACGCCGGCACCGGACTGCGGAGGCTCGGCAGCGCCCTGATGGCCGCGTGCGCGAAGCCCACGGAGCTCCACGTGCTCCTCTCGCACGTGCACTGGGACCACATCCAGGGTCTCCCCTTCTTCGCGCCCATCTACATGCCCGGGACGAAGCTCGTGCTCGGCGGCGGCGCGACGACGACGCCGCTGCGCGACTCGCTGCGTCGCCAGATGAGCGCCCCCAACTTCCCCGTCGACTGGAACGACCTTCCCTCGTCGATCGACTACCTCGAGCTCCGCGACGGCGCGCGCCTGCAGATCGGCGACGCCACCGTGCGGGTCGCGCGCGCGAATCATCCCGACGCCGTCTTCGCGTACCGCGTGGAGCACGGCGGACGCTCCGTCGTCTACGCCACGGACACCGAGCACTACGCGTGCGTGGACCCGCGCCTGCTCGCGCTGGCGCGCGACGCCGACGTCCTCGTCTACGACGCGCAGTACCTGCCGGAGGAGTACGACGGCAAGGCCGGACCGAGCCGCGTCGGCTGGGGGCACTCGACGTACGAGGCCGGGGCGGCGCTCGCGCGCGCGGCGGGCGTCTCCAAGCTCGTGCTCTTCCACCACGATCCGTCGCGGACCGACGACGCCGTGGTCGCCGTCGAGAAGCGCGCCCGCGAGACCTTCGGCGACGTCGTGGCCGCCCGCGAGGGCGACGTGATCGACCTCGGCTCGGTGACGCGCCCGATGGCCGCATGACGCCGTGTTAGCCTCGGATCGCTTGCTGGAGCGCGATCACAAGCTGTCGCTGCTCCTCGACGTGGGCGCGATGCTCGCGCGCGAGGTGGAGCTCGACGCGCTGCTCGAGATGCTCGGGTCACGCGTGGCGTCGGCGCTGCACGCCGAGCGGGCGACCATCTACGTGGTGGACGCGGCGACGGGCGAGCTGCGGTCGCGCGTGGCCGATCTGCCGGAGATGCGCGAGATCCGGCTGCCCCTCGGCAAGGGCATCGCCGGCTACGTGGCCGACAAGGGCGAGATCGTCAACGTGCGCGACGTGGCGCACGACGAGCGGCACTTCCAGGGCATCGACCGGGCGACCGGATACATGACGCGCAACGTGCTCGCGGCGCCCATCGTCGACAAGCACAAGGCCATCCGGGGCGTCGTGCAGGTGCTCAACAAGAAGGCCGGCGTCTTCTCGGACGAGGACGAGGTGTTCCTCTCGACGCTCGCCACGCAGGTCGCCCAGGCCTTCGAGAGCACCACGCTGCGTCCCTCGCCGGACGCCGTGCGCGGCGTGAGCCTGCGCGGTCCTTTCAACCACGTCGTCGGCACCTCGCCGGCGATGCGGCGCGTCTACGAACAGATCCTCCGGGCGGCGGCGACCGACGCGACGGTCCTCCTGCGCGGCGACACCGGCGTCGGCAAGGGTCTCTTCGCGCGCGCCATCCACGTCAACTCCAAGCGCAAGGACGAGCCCCTCGTCGTGCTCGACTGCACGACGCTCCCGAGCGCGCTCGCCGAGAGTGAGCTCTTCGGCCACGAGCGTGGCGCCTACACGGGGGCCGACCGGCGGGTGCAGGGGAAGGTGGAGCTCGCGCAGGGAGGGACGCTGCTGCTCGACGAGATCGGCGACCTGCCGATGCCCGCGCAGTCCAAGCTGCTCCGGTTCCTCCAGGACCGAAGCTTCGAGCGCGTGGGCGGGCGAGAGACGCTCGTGTCCGACGTGCGCATCCTGGCGGCGACGCATCGCGACCTCGACGCGCTCGTGGCGCGCGGCGAGTTCCGCCAGGACCTCTACTACCGCGTGCGCGTCGTCGAGATCCTCCTCCCCCCGCTTCGCGAGCGTGGGACCGACGAGATCCTCGCGCTCGCCGCGCACTTCGCGCAGGTCTACGCGAAGCGCCACGCCCGCGGCGCCATGCGTTTCACGCGAGAAGCGGAGGCGGCCCTCGCCGCGTACGCGTGGCCGGGCAACGTGCGCGAGCTCGAGCACGCGGTCGAGCGAGCGATCGTGATGGCGCCGGAGGAACACATCACGCCCGACCTGCTCGGGATCATGCCGGCGCCACCGGTGATCGACGGCGCACGCGCATCGGCGCACGCCGAGGCTTCGCTCACTTTGCCTCTCGGCCTCCCCCTGGAGGAAGTCGAGCGCCGCTACGTCGAGGCGACGCTCGCTTCGCTCAAGGGGAACCGCACGAAGGCCGCGCAGGCCCTCGGCGTCGGCCGCAACACGCTGAAGCGCAAGGCCAAGAGGGCCTGACACTACTTGACGACGATCGCGAGCGGCTGGCTCCAGTCGCCGGGTCCTGCCTTCGTGATCGCCCGGTAGCGGAGATGCACCGATGCGACCACCGGCAACCCGGTGATCGTGGTCGCCGCCCTGAGGCTCGGTGCCACCTCGATCCACGTCGTGCCGCCGTCGGTGCTGTACCGCCACTCGTACGAGGCGCGCTTGGCCGCCCGCGGGGCGACCACGTCCACCGAGCCGGAGATCGCCCCGGGCCGGACGGCGAAGACGCGCTCCCGCAGCGGCTTCGGCTTCCTCACCGCGAGCCCGGCGCTCTGGATGATCGCCGCCGCGTTCTCCGGGTCGGCGTCGGCGATCTTCTGCACGTAGCCGCCGAGCTGTCCCATCAGCGTGATGAGCGCCGTCAGCTTGTCGTTTCGCACGACGACGGTGCCCCTCAGCCGCGACAGGACGGCCGTCTCGGCCGCTTGCAGCGCGGCGTTGGCTGCCCCGATCTCCGCGAGCGACGGGTCGGGAGCCGGGAAGCTCGCGTTGTGGGTCATCGCCGTGACCACGCTCTGCACGTACGGGATGATCGCGGGAACACGGCGCGGCAGCTTGAGGGCGACGAAGGTGCGTTGGGTCGACTTGTTCGGGGCCATGGAACACTCCTGGGTTGGATGGGGTCGTGTCGAAGATCACGAGGAAAGCGGCTTCGAAGGCGAGGAAAGAGTCTCGGATCGCATGCCGTGCCGCCTCGCTCGTGTGCGGGGACGCGTTGCACGCGTGCGCGACGTCACGGATCGCGAAGCGTGAGGCCCGGATCGCATGCCGGGCGCCCCGGATCGCGTGCGGGGCGGCGCCGATCCCGTGCGGGGCATCCCCGGTGGCGTGACAGGCGACCCGTCTCGCGAGCAGGGACGCGCGGCATCCGTGTCGGGCCTCTGGGCACGCGATCGGAGCCGCCCGGATCGCGATCCGGGCTGCTCTGCACGCGTGCAGGGACGCTCGGCTCGCGATCCGCGATGCCCCTCACCCTAATAAGCTGGGCTCGATCGAAAATTCGTGGCCCGGAACGGAGAAATCGTACGCGCGGCTCGATTTTGGTGGGTGGATGTAGGTGCTGCCGGATCAGCCGCTCTGTCCCCACTTGCTCGGGGCGGGGCCCATCACGAAGGTGAGCGAGCCCCCCGGCTTGAAGTCGGCGTGGTGGATGAGCGCGACGTTCAGCGGGGCGCCGTTCAGCTTCACGCTCTGCACGTAGGGATTGCCGAGCGACGCGTTCGTCGCGTCGATCGTGAAGCTGCCGCCCGGCACCGAGATGACGGCGTGCGGGAATGCGGGCGCGCCGATGACGTACTGGTCGGTTCCCGGGATCGCGTAGAAGCCGAGCATGCTCTCGACGAGCCACGCGCTCATCGTCCCGGCGTCGTCGTTGCCCGGGATGCCGTCGGCGCCGGGCGTGTAGACCTCCTGCTCGACCCAGCTCACCCACTTCTGCGTGAGATCGGGCCGGCCCGCGAGCGCGAAGAGGTAGGGCGAGTGGATGTCCGGCTCGTTGCCGCCCCAGTAGAACCTGCGCGGCACTTCGACCGACGTCGGCCCGAGCTTGAGCGGGTCGCTCCAGTCCACCGCGTCGTAGTCGGCCTTGCCCTGCTCGAAGAAGGATTCGAGCTTCGCGACGAAGGCGCTCTGGCCGCCCATCACGCTCTCGAGGCCCGGCACGTCGTACCAGGGGCCCCAGAGGCTCTGCCACGCGTCGGCCTCGTCGAAGTCGTCGGTCCACCCTTCGCCGTCGCCGTGCGGTCCGGCCCACGTTCCGTCGGCGAGCTTCGACCAGAGCAGCCCGGTCTTCGCGTCGTAGAGCTTCTGCCATCCGTGCAGGCGGCTCTGCAGGGTCGTCGCGTCGTCGGTGTGACCCAGCGCCTTCGCGAATTGCGCGAGCGCCGCGTCGTCCTGCGCGTACTCGATGGTGAGGGACACGGACGCCGAGAGATCCGCCGACGACTTCGCCGGCACGTACCCGAGCTGCATGTACGGCACGACCTGGTCGCGACCTCCGCGTCCTCCCGGCGGGTCGGTCGTGTCCATCGCCGCCGCGCGCATCGTCTGGTACGCGCCCTCGGCGTCGAAGCCGCGGATGCCCTTCACGTACGCGTCCGCGAGCACCACCTCGGCGCTCGCGCCGATCATCGTGCCGGCCTCGCCGTCCCCGATGGGCCACTTGGGGAAGAAGCCGGAGGCCTTCGACATCGCGACGAGCGACTGCACCGTGTCGAGCGCGCGGTCCGGCGCGAGCAGGTCCATGAGCGGCTGGAAGGTGCGGTACGTGTCCCAGAGCGAGAGCTCGGACACGTAGTGCCAGCCCTGCGCCTGCGCGACCTTGCGGTCGATGCCGACGTAGCTTCCGTCGAGGTCACTCTGCACCGAGGGCATGAGGAGCAGGTGGTAGATGCCCGCCTGCATCATCGCCTGCTGCGCGGGCGTCCCTCCCTGCACCTCTACGATCGACATCGCCTGCTTCCACGCGTCGGCCGCCGCCGCGACCTCCTGATCGAACGCGAAGGCCGGCATCTCGGCCGCCAGGTTCGCCGCGGCGTTCGCCGTCGACACGAAAGAGAGACCCACCTGGATCTCCACCGGCGCGTGACTCGACACGTCGAAGTCGAGGTCCATGCCGACGCCCGTCCCCTGCGCCTGCGTTCCCGGCGCCGGGGCGACACCCTTGCTCCACACGACCGCGCTCGTCCACGGCTGCTTCGTCTTGGCGACGAAGTAGATGGTGCTGCCGCCGAACCCGCCCGAGAGGCCGCCGAGGCTGAGGAAGCTGCCGGTGATGGTGCTCGTCGCCGCGTCGAGGGTCACGGTCTCGTTCGAGACCGAGCCGCTCGCGATGTGGTGATCCAGATCGAGCACCACGTGCGCCGTCGTCGCGCTAGGCGGGTACGTGAAGCGGTCGTGTCCCGCGTGCGCCGTCGCGGTCATCTCCACCTGGATGCCGCCGTTGGACACGGTCACCTGGTACTTGCCGGGCACCGCAGATTCGGACGACTTCGCGTAGCCCGACGCATACCACCCCGGCATCGTGACGCGCGACGCATCGAACGACGGCAGCGGCATGATCCCGAGGACGCCGTAGTCCGGGATGCCCGTGCCGTGGACGTGCATGTGCGAGAACCCCGTGATGGTGGGGTCGCCATACCAGTACCCGGAGCAGTGCAGCGCGTTGAGGTTGCCGAAGGGCCCGCCGGTCGTGTCCGGCCCGAGCTTGGCGATCCCCTGCGGCGCGGCCGCGCCCGGGAAGCCGCTACCCACCGAATACCCGTAACCCCCGGTGCCGATGAGGACCGGCGACACCGGCGCCTCGGCAGGCCGCGTCGGCGCCATGCTCTCCGGGCCGGCGTCCCCCGCCACCTGCGACGACGAAGACGAGGACGAGCACCCGGCCAGGGCGATGCCGCCGATGCCGCTCAAGAGTGGCGCAAGGGTGCGTAGCCGCATGGGAACTATCGAATGCTCCAGGGTGTCCGAGTCGTCACGTCTCAAGTACCCGTCTCAGGGGCCGTCACAGATTGCACGCGAGCACCGACGATACCTGGGGAGGGAAGCGCCGGGTGGACCGGCGCGTTGCACAACGGTGGTAGCCATGGCGATCAGACCGACTCCGGAGCCCGTCCGTCCAACGTGGAGCATGACACCCCGGGCCCAGATGACGAAGGTGATCCTCGGCGTGACCCTGGCCATCATGGTCGGCGCCGGACCTGCCGTGGCCTGGGACATGACGACGCAGATGCCCAGGCGCCCTGCGGCGGCGGCGGCGGCGCACGCCGGGAGCTCCCCCTGGAAGCGGGCGGGACGCGACCTGAAGGACGCCTTCAAGGCGGTGGCTCGCGTGTACCTGCCGCACACGAACCGCGCGCGCCCCGTGCAGCAGGCGCGGCTGGCGCCTGCACCTACAGCTTCGTCCATCGCCTCCGCGGTGCCTCTCGCCCCGCCGCCGCCCATCCCCACCCTCGAGTTGGACCTCGTCGAGTAGCCCCCGGGTGTTAAGCTCGAAGCAGCTTGGCGGCCGTTAGGCGGCGCATCGCGGCGATCATCCTGCTCGGCGCATGGGGCGCGCTCGGCGGATGCACCCTGTTCGCCCCGCTCTCAGGGCTCGCCGGATCGGGAGCGGGCGATGACGGCGGCGGCACCGACGGTCCCCTGGGCGGGGATGCGGTCGATTCGACGCAAGGCGACGACGGGCCGCCGACGGGCGATGCGCGATCGCAGGACGCCCCGTCGTCGAGCGACGTGCAGGGAGGCGACGCTTCCGCGGGCGGCTTCCAGCGCGCCCTGACCGTCACGGCCGCCGACGCGCTGTCCGCGAGCTACGTCGTCGGGTTCCAGCTCGACACGGCGTCGCTCGTCTCGCAGGGCAAGATGCGCTCGGACCTGAACGATCTGCGCGTCTTCGATCCGACGGGCAAGGAGCTCGATCGCGTGGTCGACACGGGCTCGCCGAGCTTCGTCTGGTTCGCCATCACGCGGGTCATCGCGTCGAACGCGAGCGACACCTACTCGTTGCACTACGGCAACCCCTCGGCGGGCCCGGCGCCGGCGAGCGGTGGCGCCGTCTTCTCCTTCTACGACGACTTCCCGGGCACCTCGCTCGGCTCCCAGTGGGTCACGCTCGGCTCGCCCACCGTGTCGGGCGGCAAGGTGCGACTGCATGCGTGGGACGCCGACGCGTCGCCCAATCCCGACTCGATGCGCACGAATCCGCAGAGCGACAACGTGCAGGCCGCGAGCTGGCTCGAGATCGACGCGACGGTGACGAACCCCGGGAGCTCGCCCGACGCCGTCAACGGCTTCTACTACTGGTTCGGCTTCCAGCGGCAGGGCGACTTCGACCCGTCCCTCCCGTGGATCATCTGGATCGCGCGGCAGACGAACCAGGTCTGGGCCGAGGACGTCGACGTCGATGCGTCCTTGAGCGGCGGCGCCCTCACCCAGGACACGCAGCCGCACGTCTACGTCGTCGCACGCGCCCCGAGCTCGACGAGCTTCTACCGCGACGGGGTGAAGGCCTACACCGCGCAGTACCCCAACGCGGCAGACTATGCGCTCATGCTCCGCAACTGGATGCAAGCAGGCGACCTCGTCGTGAGCCTGGTGCGCAATCGCCCGCTCGTCGACAACGAGCCCACGGTCACCGTCGGCGCCGAGAAGACGCTGCCCTGAGGAGCACGGCGAGCACGCCGAGCGACGCCCACGCGCCCGGCGCGCCGCCGCGCGCGCCGGCAGAGCACCCGCCTTGATTGGGCGGGATGGGCGGGTAAACGGCGCAGATCGCGTCCACGTCGTCCTGCGTGAGGTGCGTGTGACCGGGCTGGTACTGCGCGTACATGATGGG
>DASVWO010000412.1:0-10715 GCA_036393165.1 Polyangiaceae bacterium
CTCGCCCTCCTGCGTGCCGTACGGGATGATGCACATCTCGGTTCGCCTGAAGTCGTAATTGAAGAGGTCCTGGAACCACATCCCGGCGACGAAGAGGACGCGCCACTCGAACTCTTGCGCGTCGCTCGCGTGCTCGCCGATGCGATCGCCGCGCGCGCCCGTCTGGCTCAGGAACTGGCGCAGCAGCGTCGCCAGCGTGAAGCCTCGCGGTGCGCGCCGCCCGTCGAAGCGCCGGCAGAGCGCGACCGCCAGCTGGGCCAGGGTGACCGCGCGCGGCTGGGACGCGTCGGTGATCTCGCGGATGTCCTCGAGCAGGCCCTCGAGGTCGAGCACCTGGGCCAGGGGCACCATCTGCTTCGTCCGCTTGTGGACGAGCAGCGCCGTGCCGATGCCGCAGTTGGGGTGGCAGCCGCACTTGAGCGCGCCCCAGTCGGTCTTGTCGGCGAGCATCAGGTCCGTCAGGTCGCCGAACGGCCCGAGCGCCGAGAGCGGGAACCAGTCGCGCAGCGGCTCGGTCGCGTCGAGCTGGCGGTGCAGGTCGTGCGCGAGGTGCGAGAGCGTGTAGCGCTTCGCGCGGCGCTCCTCGTCGGAGATGTCCTCGTCGCGCCCGGTGAAGCTCACCGGCTGGAAGCTCACCACGGTGATCTTGTCGGCGTTGTCGATCGCGAAGCGCACGATGCGCCCCACCTGGTCGTCGTTCACGCCCTTCACGACCGTCACGACGAGCACCACGTCGATGCCCGCCGCGTGCAGGTTCTCGATCGCCCGCAGCTTCACGTCGAAGAGGTTGCCCACCTTGCGGTGCGCGTTGGCCTCCTCGCCGACGCCGTCGAACTGCAGGTAGGCCAGGCGCATCCCTGCGTCCTTCGCCGCGCGCGCGAAGTCGGGGTCCTGGGCGAAGCGGATGCCGTTGGTCGCCGCCTGCACGCAGAAGAACCCGACCTCCTTCGCGTATCGCACGGCGCGCAGGAAGTGGGGCGACAGCGTCGGCTCGCCGCCCGAGAACTGCACGCTCATCTGCCGGCGCGGCACGATGCTCATCGCGTCGTCGAGGATCTTCTGCACTTCTTCCCACTCGAGCTCGTGGACGAACCCCACCTGGTTCGCGTCCATGAAGCACGGGTCGCACATCATGTTGCAGCGGTTCGTGAGGTCCACGGTCAGGACGCTGCCGCGCCCGTACTTGATGCTGGAGCTGCCGTGGTCACGCAGCTTCGTCGGCGGCGCGAGGTAATCGCGGCCAGGGAAGAGCCGTTCGATGCGCGCGGTGAAGGCGGGGTCGACGGACATGACGTCCTCGACGACCCCGTGCCGCGGGCACGTCTTGCTCATCACGATGGCGCCCTCGCGCTCCTCGATGCGCGCCCGCACCTCGGCTGGCCGGCCCTCGGCGAGCGCCCTCGGCTGCGCGCGCCCGGAGAGCACCTCGGCGCGCACTTCCTTCACGCATGCCGGGCACAGCGAGTCGGTCTCGCGCGGGAAGCCGAGCGGCGGATAGCTGCGCTCGCGGCTCTTGAGCAGCGGCGCGGGCGCCCAGCGCGGGTGCGGCGCAGGCCGCTCGAACCGCGCGTTCCAAGCGCGCACGACCGGCCAGAGGGCGTTGGCTGCGAAGGCAAGGGGTCGGCTCATCCGTGACGAATCTACAGCCCGTTGGGTGTCACCGGGAGCCCCGCCTCCCCGGCGAGGGAGGAATTCGCTAGGCTCGGCGCCCATGGCTCGGCTCGTCTCGTTCGATTCCGCGGGCGCAGGGCGCTCGCTGCGCCGCTTCGGGCTCTTCGCGGTGATCGCCGTCGCCGTGCTCTACCTCGGGTGCGCGATGACGACGCGCGTCGACGCCGGGCACGTGGGCATCCGCGTGAAGCTCGCCGGGAGCGACCGCGGGGTGCAGGACATGCCCGTGGTCACGGGCTGGGTGTTCTACAACCCGCTCACCGAGCAGATCGTGCTCTTCCCGACGAGCGTGCAGAACGTGGTCTGGACGCAGTCGCCCCACGAGGGCAAGGCGGTCGACGAGTCGATCACCTTCAGCTCCTCCGAGGGCGTCAACGTCAACGCTGACATCGGCCTGTCCTTCCACATCGAGCCGAGCATGGCGCCGAAGCTCTACGGGCGCTTCCGCCTGAACGACCTCGAGCGGCTCTCGGACGGCTACATGCGCAACGCCGTGCGCGAGGCGTTCAACGACGTCGGGTCCAAGCTGCCCATCCAGGACGTCTACGGCGCCGGCAAGAGCAAGATGCTCGGGGACGTGACGCAGAAGTGCCGCGACGTCTTCGGCAAGGACGGCATCGTCATCGACCAGCTCACGATCAACGGCACCCTGCGGCTGCCCCAGAACGTGATGGACGCCATCAACCGCGCCATGGAGGCGACGCAGAAGGCGCTCGAGAGCAGGAACCGCGTGGCCCAGGTGCAGGCCGAGGCCGAGCAGGCCATCACGCAGGCGCACGGCGCGGCGGAGGCGGCCCGGCAGAAGGCCCAGGGCGAGGCCGACGCGATGCTCATCCGCGCGCGCGCCGAGGCCCAGTACAACGAGATCATCCGCCTCTCGACGACGCCGGCCGTGCTCCAGTACCGCGCGCTCGACCACTGGGACGGCAAGCTCCCCGAGTACAACGCCGGGCAGCTCCCGATGCTCACCTTCGACGTGAGCAAGGCAGGAACGGGCATGGACGAGGCGACGCGCACGAGGATGCTCAAGGCGTTGCTCGACCAGGCGAAGCCCCCGGCGCCGGCCGCTACCGACGCGCCTGCGCCTCCTGCTCCGCCTCCAGCTCCGCCCCCCGACCCGGCTCCGGCCCCGCCCGCCCCGGCGCATTGACGCGAGGCCCGGCGCGCGGTATGTCAGGCGGCGTAACGCGTGGCTGTCGCCCGCCCGGGTCTCCCGGCGCAGGGCCGTGGCCAGCGCGCACATAGGGAGACAGAGCGAAGGGCAAGGCCATGCGGGCCGGGCTCGTGTGCGCTCTCGAGTCGGGGCTACCGAGCACACCACAACCGGAATTCGGGGCCCGGAAGAAAAGAACGGAAGATGACGTTCATCGAAGCGGCTGCGGAGGTCCTGCGCCTGGCAGGAAAGCCTCTGCATTACAAAGACATCACCGAGATGGCGATTGCCAAGAACCTCCTGTCGCACGTCGGCAAGACGCCGGAGGTGACGATGAGCCACAGGCTCACGGCGGCGATCAAGAAGGACGAGAAGGACATGCCAATCGTCAAGGTCAAGCCAGGGGTCTTCGCCCTGCGCGAGTGGGGCGGCAAGAAGGGCAAGAAGGGCGCGCCCGCCGAGAGCGGCGACGAGAGCGCCAGCGCCGAGGCCGCCGAGACCGAGAGCAACGGCGAGGACGCCGGGCTGGAGGTCAACGCGCTCGAGATCGAGGCGGCGCTGCGCGGCGGAGGCGAGGAAGCCGTCGAGGGCGGCGACGAGGACGAGGAGGAGGGCGAAGACCGGCCGACGCCGGTGTCGGGCGAGGAAGCGCTGCGGGGTGAGCTCGCGGCGAGCGGCGCCGAGCTCTTCGAGGACGAGGAGGACGACGACCGGCCCATCCTCGCGCCCCTCTCGCAGACCGAGCCGGGCGCGGGCCCGCAGCAGCCGGGCGAGGGCGGACGGCGGCGCAGGCGTCGGAGGCGCCGCGGTCGTGGGGGTGGCGAGGGCCGCGACAGCCGCGAGCTCGGCGTCGCCGGCGAGCAGCGGTTCGGCGGCGGCGGCATGCCGCGCAGCGACGCGTCGCAGCCCCGGCTCGAGGGCGCGATTCAGCCGTCGCCCATCGTGTCGATCGAGGGCGACGCCACGGGAGAGGCCCGGGCCCTCGGCGAGGGTCAGGATCGCGGCGGGCTGCCCCAGCGTCCCGTGGTGCGCGACCGCCAGCAGATCATGGCGGGAGGTTCGCCCACGGGCATCGACATCCCGCTGGGCGAGGGCGACGAGCTCTCCGGGCGCGAGCTCGGGGACGCGGCGGCCATCGTGCTGTCGTCGTTCGACCGCAACGCGGGCCCCGTGCCCGTCCGGACGGTGGCCGAGGCGCTGATGCGGCGCGGGCGCCTGCAGGGCGACCCGATGTTCGCGTCGGCGCAGGCGGGTGCCGCGATGCGCGCCGACAACCTGCGCCGCGGCGCGAACGGGCAGCGTCCGCGCTTCCGCTTCGCCAACGGCGCGCGGGTGGCGCTGACCGACTGGACCCTGGGCGGCGAGCTGCCGCGCCTGGAGCAGGAGGTCGTGGCGGCCGTCGAGCGCTACCGCGAGGCCTCGCGCCGCGCGATGCTCCGCCGCATCCAGGAGCTTCCTGGCCACGCGCTCGTGGAGCTGCTGCTGCTGGCGCTCGAGCGCGCGGGCATGACGAACCTCAAGCCGGTGCGGCGCGCCGGATCGCCGGGCGGCGAGGCGCACTTCGCGGCCGTGCACAAGACCGGGAGCGACAACATCCCGACGGCCATCGTGATCCGCAAGGACGGTCGCGAGATCGGGCGGGAGCGCGTGACCGACCTGCGCGGGGCGCTGCACCACTACGGACCCGCCAACGCGGGCTGGCTCGTGACGACGGGGCAGTGCCTCTCGGGTGCGCGCGAGGAAGCGGGAGCCCCGGGCGCGCCGCCCGTCGCGCTCTACGACGGCATCGCCATCTGCAAGCTGCTCGAGGACCTCGACGTCGGTGTGGTCAAGACGCGCTTCGCCGTGTCCATCCCGGACCTCGAGCTCCTGGAGGCCCTCCGAGGCTGAGCCATGGCCGTCCTCGTCGCGTGCGCGATCGGCACCGCGGTCCTGCTGCTGCTCGTGTGGGCCAACTCGCGAGCAGCCATCACGATCGCGGTCGCCGAAGTGAGGGACGGCAAGATGGAGATCACGCGCGGCGCCCTGTCGCCGCGCGTCGTCTCCGACATGAGAGACATCGTGTCGCGTCCGCGCGTGAAGAGCGCCACCGTGCGCATCATGCGCGCCAAGGACCACGCGCGCGTCGAGGTCGCCGGCGACGTGCCGGAACAGCAAGTGCAGCGGCTGCGGAACGTGGTGGGCACGCTTCCTCTGGCGCAGCTCGTGAAGGCGACGCGCCGATGAAGCGCGCGGCGCCGCTGCTGGCCGTGCTGCTGCTCTCGCTTCCCGCGGGAGCGCAGCAGCCGCCGCAGCCGCCGCTCAGGCCCATCGGCATGGTGCAGCCGCGTCCGGGGCCGGCCCCGGCGACGCAGCCGCGCCCGCAGGGCGTGCGTCGCGCGGCGCCCAAGCCTCCGGCGGCGCTCGCCGGACCGAAACCGGACGTGAAGCTGCTGCTCGACGCGCCGACGACCCATGGGCCCTGGACGATGCACGTCGTCAACGACGGGGACATCCCGGTGCGTCTCGTGGCCGACGCGCGGATGCTCGCCCTCGAGGTGACCCCGCGCGGCGCGCGCAAGCCGGTGCGCTGCCAGCTGCCGGCGGACATGCGGCCGGCCGACGACTCGGAGCGCGCCGTCGTGCTTCCGCCGAAGCGCTCGTACTCGGAGAGCTTCGAGCCGCGCCTCTACTGCTTCGGCGAGCGCGAGCTCGACGCGCTGACGGCGACCTCCATCGTGGTCGCGCGCCTGGGGTGGCCGGAGCGCGCGGGCGCGCACGGGCCGTACGCCGTGTCCGGCATCGAGGGCGTCGAGCCCGAGGTGGCGCCGCTCGCGGCCATCGAGTCGCCCCCCGTCTCGCTGCCCGACGAGCCGACCCCCATGCCGGCCGACGAGGCGGCGCGCGCCCCGGACGACCCGGACCCCGTGCACCTCTCGCTCCGCGCGAGCCGCGCGGTGGACGCCGAGAGCCCGGAGAACCTGGGCGTCACGGTCACGGTGCACAACGACGGACGGCGCGCGGTGCGCCTGCGTTTCCGCCCCGAGACGCTCGGCTTCGAGGTCACGAGCAACAGCGGCGTGCAGCGATGCGGGTGGCCTACGTCGCCATCGGCCCCGGCGCGCGAGTATTTCACGACGCTCGCCGCGGGCGCCTCCGAGAGCCTCACGGTCCTCCTGGGCGACTACTGCGGGCGCGCGCCGTTCGACAGCTCGGGGCTCGTCGTCGTCCGGCCGGACCTCGACACGCGGCGCGCCGGGGGCGGGGCCATCGGGCTCAAGACGTTCGACGGCGTCGTCATCGCATCGACGCCGACCGTGGTGCGGCTGCACCGTGGCAACGCCCGGCCGCGCAGCGAGCGGCCGCGCCTCGATCCCCCGAAGTAGCTCCGGCTAGACGGGGATCACGCCGCGACGCTTGTGCGGGCGCTCGATGCGCTTGTGCCGCGCGAGCTCCAGGCCCCACGCAAGCACCCGCCGTGTGTCCCGCGGGTCGATCACCTCGTCGACCAGCCCCCACCCGGCCGATTTGTAGACGTCGATGTTCTTCTGGATCATCTCGACGATGTTCTTCTTCACCTCGGGCGGCGGCTCGGCGTCCCCGAAGAGCTTGCGCGCGGCGATGCCGACCATGCCCTCGGCGCCCATCACGCTGATCTCGCCCGTCGGCCAGCTCACGAGCAGGTCCGGCTCGTAGGCGCGCCCGCACATGACGTAGTAGCCGGCGCCGTACGCCTTGCGCACGACCACGGTGAGCTTGGGCACGGTGGCGGCGCTCATGACGTGCAGCATCTTGGCGCCGTGCCGGATGATGCCCGCGTGCTCCACCTTGGAGCCCACCATGAAGCCGGGCACGTCCTGCAGGAACACGAGCGGCACGTTGAACGCGTCGCAGATCTGGATGAAGTGCGCCGCCTTGTCGGCCGAGTCGTTGTCCAGGATGCCGCCGAGGTGCATCGGCTGATTCGCCACGACGCCGACGCTCTTGCCCCCGATGCGGGCGAAGCACGTGATGATGCTCCGCGCGAACCGCGGCTTGATGTCCAGGATGTCGCCGTGGTCGACGATCGCGCGAACGAGCTTGTACATGTCGTACGGCTTGCGCGTGGACTCGGGCAGAAGGTCGAGCAGCGCGTCGTCGCGCCGGTCGATCGGGTCGTCGCACGGCACCTCGGGGGGCGCCTCGTCGCAGTTCGACGGCAGGTACGAGAGGTACTTCTTGGCCGCCGCGAGGCACGCCGCGTCGTTCTCGAACTCCCCGTCGCCGACGCCGCTCACCTCGGAGTGGATCTTCGACCCGCCGAGCTCCTGCTCGGTGATCTCCTGCCCCGTCACGGCCTTCACGAGCGGCGGCCCGCCGAGCGCGAGCGAGCCCACGTTCTTCACCATGGGCACGTAGTCGGCGAGCCCCGGGATGTACGCCGTGCCGGCCGCGCCCGGCCCCACCATCGCGGCGACCTGCGGCACGACGCCGCTCATGACGACCTGCTCGCGGAACAGGTGCCCCGTCCCCGCGAAGAGAGAGATCATGTCCGGGTGGCTCGACCCCGGGTCGATGCGCGCCCCCGCCGAGTCGATGAGCCACACCATGGGCCAGCGCCCCTTGAGCGCCATCGAGCGCAGGCGCGTGACCTTCTCTTCGCCGGTGTACCCGATGCTGCCGCCCTTCACCGTGAAGTCGTACGCGGCGCAGCACACCATGCGTCCGTCCACCTTGCCGAACGTCGTGACGACGCCGTCGGCCGCCGGCTTGTCGCTCCCGTCGGGCCCGGCCGCCATCCCCATCTGCGTCCCGTGCATCCCGATCTCGAGGAACACGCCGTCGTCGAAGAACGCCGCGACGCGCTCGCGCGCCGTCATCTTCCCGCGCGCGTGCTGCTTCGCGACCTTCTCCGCCCCGCCCATCTGGCGGACCTTCTCGCGACGCGCCTCGAGATCGGCAACTAGCTCACGCATGTTCGGCATCGGTCACTCCGGAGGTGAGGAGAATCAAGAGGCTGACAAGAGGAGAGGAAAGAAGATCAGAAGATCAAAAGATCAGAAGAAGGTTTGGTTTTTCAAAACCCTCTTTTGATCTTCTGATCTTTTGATCTTCTTTCCCTCTCCTCTCGTCGGCCTGTGGGTTCTACTCGGCTGTCGATTCATTTCCCTGTCCACTTCGGCTGACGCTTCTCGAGGAAAGCCATGAGCCCTTCGCGGGCGTCGTCCGTCGAGAGGCACTCGGCGAGACGATCGCGAAGCATCGGAAGCGCCTTCTCGAGGTCCAGGTCGTCCTGGGCCGCGAAGGCGCGGAGGCCGAGACGCACCGTGATGGGGGACTTGGTCGCGATGGCGTCGGTCACGCGCTTCACTTCGGCGTCGAGCTGCTCGGGCGCGACGGCGCGGTTCACGATGCCGAGGCGCGCCGCCTCCTGCGCGTCGAACTTCTCGCCCGTGAGCATCATCTCGAGCAGGCGCCGGCGCGGCACGATGCGCGCGAGCACCGCCATGATCATCATGGGGAAGAGCCCCACGTCGATCTCGGGCGTCCCGAGCTTCGCCTCGGTCGATGCGATCGCGAACGTGCTCGCCGCGACCAGGCCGAGCCCACCGCCCATCGCGTGCCCGTTCACCCGCGCCACGACGGGCTTGTCGCTCTTCGCCAGCGCCAGCAGCAGGTCGGCGTAGTCCCCCTTGTGCGGGAGCTTCGCCGCGTCCGCGCCCCCGGTCATCTGCGCGAAGTCCCCGCCGGCGCAGAACGCCTTCCCCTCCCCCGTCAGCACGATGGCGCGCACGTCGCCCGCGCCCCGCGCGTCCTCGAGCGCCCAGAGCAGCTCGTTGGCCATCTGCGGGCCGATCGCGTTGCGCCGCTCCGGGTTGTACAGCGTGATCGTCTCGACCGCGCCCTCGCGCGCCACCTGGATGCGTCCGTACTCGCGCATGGCTCGCTACGCGCTCGCCGGGAGGTTCAGGATCCGCCGCGCCTCCTCGACGTTCGCCGGCTTGCGCCCCACGTCGCGCACCATGCGCACGGCCACCTCGACGAGCTCGCCGTTCGACTTGGCCATCGTCGTGTCGTCCGGCAGGTAGAAGTTGTCCTCGAGCCCCACGCGTACGTTGCCCCCGAGCACCAGCGCCGTCGCCAGCATGCGCCACTGGCACTTGCTGATGCCGATCACCTCCCACTCGCTGTCCGGCGCGAGGTCCAGCGCGATCTTCTTCTGCAGCTGGAGGCTCTCGACCGTCGGCGGGATGCCCCCGAGCACGTTCACGATGAACGAGAACTGGAGCGGCGGCTTGAGGATCCCCATGTCGAGCAGCGGCGCGATGCCCGCGGTGTGCCCCGAGTCGAAGCACTCGAGCTCCGGCTTCACCTGCGCCTCGTTCATCGCCGAGAGCAGCTTGACGATCTTCCCGTACGTGTTCGGGAACACCATGTCGAAGACGAAGCCCTTTCGCTTCTCGGAGTACTTCGCGTAGTTCATCGTCCCCATGTTGAGCGCCGCGATCTCCGGCCGGCTCTCGCGCACGTAGGTGCACTGGTCGCTCACGTCGTCGACGATGGTCCCCGTCGAGAAGTTCAGGATGATCGGGCAGCGCCTGCGCGTCTCCTCCTTGATCTTCGCGAACGTCGCCGGCGAGAACGTGGGCGTCCCGTCGTCGTTGCGCGCGTGGATGTGCACGACCGCGGCGCCGGCGTCGTAGGCCCGCTTGGCCTCCTCGGCGATCTCGGCGGGCGTGTACGGCAGGTGCGGGCACTGGTTGCGGTTCGCGAGGACGCCGGTGAGGGCGCACGTCACGACGCAGAGGTCCCGATCGCGCTTGCTGGTGCTCGACATGGCTCCGTCACTCCTTGTTCCCGTTCCCCGCGGCCTCGCGCTGCACGATGCTCTGCACGCGCCGCGCGATCTTCGTCAGAATCTTGAGCAGGTCGCGCATCTCCGGCATCGACAGCGTCGAGAGCGCGTCACGAAGCACGACCATCGGCTCGATGGCGATGCCGCGGGCGATGCGCGCGCCCTTGTCCGTCAGCTTGATGTAGACGACGCGCTTGTCCTCGTTCGACCGCGCGCGCACGACGAGGCTCTCGCGCTCCATGCGGTCGATGATCCCGGTCACCGTGCTGTTCTGCGCGCGGATGCGCTCGGACAGCTCCGAGAGCGAGAGGTCGCCGACGCCCTCGAGCATCTTGAGCACGGTGAGCTGCGGCCCCGTCAGGTCCACGCTGCGCGCCAGCTCCTTCGTGAGGCGGCGGCTCTCCGTGTAGAGGTAGAGGATCGCCTCGACGATCTGGTCCACCTCGGGCTTGATGTCGGTCGGGATCGCGGGCGGCACGCAGGGCACCTCGGGGGAGAGGGCAGATGTTTCGCGTGCGAAATAATAGGGTGGACCGGGCCTCCGTCAACCCTCGAGTCGCCTACGTCACTGCGTGGGACAGGTGGCCTGTACCGAGGTCGGCGTGAAGCAGTAGAGCTGCGTCACCGGGCCGAGCGACTCGCAGCAGATCTGGCCCTGGTTGCAGCACGAGACGCCGCAGCACAGCTGCGACGGGGTGCACGCGATGCCCGAGCATCCCGGCGTGACGCAGTGGCCGGCGATGCAGGCGTCCTTCTGCACGTCGCACTTGGTGCCGCAGTCGCCGCAGTGCTGGGGGTCGTTCTGAAGGTCGACGCAGGTGGTGCCGCAGCACGTCTCGTTGACCGTGCACAGGGGGCAGATGTTGCCCGAGTCGCTGCCGGCGTCGCCCTTGCCGCCACTCGACGAGCCGCTGCCCGATCCCGAGCCCGAACCGGAGCCCGAGCCCGAGCCCGAGCCCGAGCCCGAGCCCGACCCCGACCCCGACCCCGACCCGGACCCCGACCCCGACCCCGACCCCGATCCCGACCCCGACCCCGATCCCGAGCCAGACCCCGACCCGGAGCCCGAGCCAGACC
>DASVWO010000413.1:0-14746 GCA_036393165.1 Polyangiaceae bacterium
GGGTCGGCGAGCTCCGGATGCACCACCGGGCCGGCGCAGAAGGCGTGCGGGTCGTCGGAGGGAAGGTCGCACGCGCCGAGATCGGGCCCGTCGGTCCACGGGCCCTCGGGCGCAGGGGCGACGTGGCGCTGCAGGGTGCTGCCGAAGCCGACCACGTAGACGTGAGTGAGGGCGCCGGGCGAGGGGACGAGCGAGGAGATCCACGGGCCGGAGCTCGTGACGGTCGCCGACGCCGAGACGCTGGTGCTCGTGGTCCAGCCCGAGCCGGTGAAGAGCTGCGCGGTGTCGCTCGCGTCGAGGCGCGCGAGGGCGCAGGGCTCCGAGAGGAAGTCGTACGGCGGGTGGCAGCCGAGGACGTAGGCGTCGCCGCCGGAGACGAGGGACGCGTCGCCCAGGTTCAGATCGGGGCTCCAGCGCAGAGAGGAGGGACCGCCGACGACGATGCGCCGGGTGGTCGGGTCCCACCGGCCGACGCCGGTGCCGAGGTTGGTCACGCCGAAGGTGGCCGTCGCGTCGTAGCGGAAGAGCCGGTAGAGGACGTGCGTCGTGCCGTCGAGCCGATAGCCACCGTCGATCTGGACGAGGAGCGACGGGTCGTCGCCGCCCTCGATGGTGACCGCCGGCGTGAGCGATCCACCGAGGAGCGTGGCGCGCGACGGGCACGTGGCGAAGGGCGCCGTCGTGTCCGGGATGAATCCGACGTTGCGCACGGTCTGGCCGGTGGACGCGACGATGCTCTCGCCGATCCACATGCAGCGTCCGTCGTCGAGCGGGATGCGCGACAGCGAGCCGCCGAGCGTCGTGATGCCGAGCGACGGATCGTGGAAGGGGAGGCACGCGGCCGGCGCGTCGGCGGTGCGCACGTAGGGCGTGGACGACGCCGGGCACACCCACGCGCGCTTCGCGACGTCGCACCGCGCGTCGACCGCGGTCGCCGCGCCGCACGCGTCGGCGCTGCGGGCGATGCACTGGAGCGGGGCGTCGCCGCAGGGCGTCTCGAGCGGCAGGACCCGCCCGCCGCACCCGGTGGCCGCGACGCCGAGGGCCACGGCGAAAGCTGAAGCTGAAGCGAAGCGACTGCACCAACGCACGACGCCGGATGCATCAGCATCGCGCGTGCCGCGCGTCGATCCGCGGGCTTACACGATGCCGGCGCACCCGGCGTGTTGCGGCCGTTTCACACTATGTCTTCGCCCGGGAACAGCCGCCGGTTCTCACTGAGGCGTCGGCTCCGAGCACACGTGGTTGATGCACGTGACGCCCGCGCCGGCGTTGCAGCAGTCGCTCGTCGTGTTGCACTTGTCGCCGCTCTGGGAGCAACCGGAGCTCATCGACTGGCACACGGGCGCCCCGCCGTCGGCGCCGCCCGCGCAGTAGCCGCCGCAGCAGTCGGTGCCGCTCTGGCAGCCCTGGCCGTTCTGCGCGCAGGGCGGCAGCGAGTAGAAGCCGCGCATCGCGAGGTTGCTCTCGTCCTGCCCCGTGAGGTGGAACGCTGCGTGGCTCGGGTCCTGTCCCGGCTTGGGGTTCTGGTCGATGGCGGCGATCCAGAGCTGCTTCACCGCCGTGCCCGCGGCGCCCTGCGCGGGGCCCGTGAGGACGTTGCCGTACGTGCGGCGGCTCGTGAAGACGACCCAGAAGTACCCGCCGGCGGCCACCGGGGCGAAGCTCGGCTCGAAGTTCCACGAGAGGTCGCGCGACCCGGCTGCGAACGGGTACCCGTCGCCGTCGAGCTTCGCGCACCGCGTCTCCTGGTTCGGCGTGGCGGCGCTGGCGAAGTAGAGGTCCGCGTTGCCCGACCGCGTGTCGGCACCGGCGCCGCGCTGGTAGATGACCCACTGCCCGTCCGGCGTGATCGACGGCCAGTTGATGCGCTGGCCCGCGTTGCTGCCGGTGGCGACGAGTGTCTGCCCGCCGAAGGTCATCGGGTTCTTCTTCGCGTCGAACTGCAGCACCTTGAGATCGCCGGGCGGCGGATCGTTCCAGCTCCCGGACCAGGACGCGGCGACGGGATCGCCCGAGTCGACGTACACGATGCGCGAGCCCTCGGGCGACCACGTCGGGTTCGTCATCGCCTGCCCGTTGACGCCGCTGTTGGCGACGAGCTGCCCGTTGGCCGACGTGTACATCCCGAGGAAGCCCTGGGTCATCCCGTCGTTGGCGTACGCGAGCCCCTCGGCCATCGCGTTCGTCACGAGGTACTTCCCGTCGGGCGAGAGCGCGGGGCTCATCCAGCGAACGACCGACGAGCTGCTGCCCGACGCCGCGCCCCAGGTCCCGCCCAGGTAGTACGTGGGCATGCTGGTCTGCAGGTCGTAGCTGCCGCCGAAGACGCCGCCGCCGCTGATGATCGTCGAGCCGTCCGCGCTCACCGTATGGCACGTCATGAGGCAGCTCGACTGCGTGTACTGGTTCGGGTCGTCGAGCGGCGCCTGGTTCGCGAAGTCGTCGGGCATCGCCGCGCCCGGCTTGATGCGCAGCACGCGCCCCAGGTTGTTGGACCAGTAGTAGATGGTGCCGCGCATCGACGCGGGCGCGATCGTCCACGACTGCTTCGCCACGACCGTGGCGCTCGTCCCGTCCCAGCGCGCGACGGTGACCTGCGCGGCGCCCGACGACGAATCGGTGAACCGCTGCCAGGTCGTCTCGTCGAGCGCGATGCGCGAGGAGGGCGCGTTCGTCGCCGTCGTGAACGCCTGCAGCTCGAACGTCGAGCTGAGGATGTGCACGTAGTAGTCGTCGGTCGCGGCGCCGCCGTTCCACTGAAGGATCGGCGCGAGCAGGCCGCGCGGCCACACGGTGCCGTCGTAGGGGTACGCCCAGGTCGTCGTCATGTCCTGCGTCGTCGCCCCCTGCAGGCCCGTCTGCACGCCGGGAGGCACGTTCGCGCCGTTCTGCTGCAGCACGAGCTTGACCGTGAGCGTCGCCGCCGCCGTCTTGCCCTTGTAGGCGGCCTGGATGTGAACGAGGCCGCCCAGCGACCCGTTGGCCGTGTAGAGCCCCGACGCGCCGAGCGCACCGACCGCGGGCGCGTCGCTCGACCACGTCACGTTGTTCGTGAGCGGCATCGTCGTGCCGTCCGAGAGCTGCGCGACGAGCTTGAACGCCTGCGTCGCCTTCGCGCCGTTGTTGCTCGTGATGAGCGCCTGGAGCGGCTGGATGCCGACGGCGGTGACGGTCGGCGTGTTGCCGAACCCGCCGTTCCCGTCGGTCCCGCCGTCGGTGAATCCGCCGCTGCTGCTCCCGGCCTCGCCGGCGTCGTCCCCGGTCTCGGTGAAGCCGCCGGAGCTGCCGCTCCCGCTCCCGCACGCGGTCCCGGCCACCGCCGCCCCGACCACCGCCAGGGCACACAACCACTGCAGCCCACGCCTCGACGGCGTCTGGTGGCCCTTCGGGCCGTCGTCCCGCCTTCGGCGGATACTTATGCTCATGACGTCTCTCCCTCGCGCGGCGATGGCAGAGCACGTGGCAGGCCAACCTACCTTCCTGGCGTGAGGCGCGAATTTTCCGGCATTTGTGAAGCCGGCAGAGGCAAGGGCGAGCCGAAGTGGATCACGCGAGATCCATCAGGCGCCCTGCCCAGACGATCTTGAGCGAGCTAACGATCTCCCCATGACGAGCATCGTTCCGGACGGCGCGCTGGTGGTCGCGTCGCGGCGCGTCGAGCGTGGCGAGACGCTGGCGGTCCGCGAGCCGTGGACCGGCGAGGAGCTGGGGCGCGTCGTGCTGGCCGACGAGGCGCTGGCGGAAGAGGCGACCCGGGCCGCCGTCGCCGCCTTCCCGAGGCTCGCGGCCCGCACGAGCCACGAGAGGCGGGTGGCTCTGGCGCGGGTGGCGCAGGAGATCGAGGCGCGGAAGGAGCGGTTCGCCGAGCTGCTGGCGCGGGAGGCGGGCAAGCCCATCGGCCAGGCGCGGGCCGAGGTGGCGCGCGCGATCGCGACGTTCACCATCGGCGCCGAGGAGGCGACGCGCATCGTCGGCGAGGTGATGCCGCTCGACGTGACCGAGGCGTCGCGAGGCTACAGCGGCTCGTGGGTGCGCGTGCCGGCGGGGCCGGTGCTGGCGATCACGCCCTTCAACTTCCCGCTCAACCTGGTCGCGCACAAGCTGGCGCCGGCGATGGCGTGCGGGTGCCCGGTCGTGCTCAAGCCGCCGCCGCAGACTCCGCTCTGCTCGCTGCTCCTCGCCGAGTGCATCCGCGCCTCGGGCGCGCCGGACGACGCGGTGCAGGTGCTGCCGTGCACCAACGCGGTGGCCGAGAAGCTCGTGCGCGACGACCGCTTCGCGACGCTGTCGTTCACCGGGTCCGCGGCCGTGGGGTGGCGGCTAAAGAGCATCGCCGGGAAGAAGCGCGTGCTCCTCGAGCTCGGGGGCAACGCGGCGGTGCTCGTGCACGAGGACGCGGCGAGCGAGTGGGCGCAGCGGCGCATCGTCCAGGGCGCCTTCGCCTACGCGGGCCAGGTGTGCATCAAGGTTCAGCGGCTCTACGTGCACGCGCCGATCGCGCGGGCCTTCACCGACCGCATCGTGGAGGCGGCGCGCGCCATCGAACCGCGGTCGCCCATGGAGGAGACGGCCGTGTGCGGGCCGATGATCGACGAGGCGAACGCGCAGCGCGTGGAGGCGTGGGTGCACGAGGCGGCGGCGGCGGGGGCGCGCGTGCTCTGCGGCGGGCGCCGGCAGGGGAATCGTTACTGGCCGACGGTGCTCGAGGTCGATGGTGACGGTCGCGGCCTCAAGGTGGTCGACGAGGAGATCTTCGGGCCGGTGCTGACCGTGCACCGCTTCGAAGCGTGGGACGAGGGGCTCACGATGGCGGACGCCACGCGCTACGGCCTCCAGGCCGGGGTCTTCACCGACTCGCGCGCCCGCGTCGCCGAGGCGTTCGCGCGGATGCACGTCGGCGGACTCGTCGTGAACGACGTGCCCACGTTCCGCGTGGACAACATGCCCTACGGCGGCACGCGCGACTCCGGGCTCGGCCGCGAGGGCGTGCGCTTCGCGATCGAGGAGATGACCGAGCGCAAGCTCCTCGTGGTACGAGAGGGCTGCTGACCGAAGGGCCACCAGAATGACCAAGGAGCTGAAAGGCCGAGCGATCGGCCCCGACGACCCGATGCCCGGCGTGAAGAACGTCGTGCTCGTGATGAGCGGCAAGGGCGGCGTGGGCAAGAGCTCGGTCGCCTGCAACCTCACGATGGCCCTGCAGCGCGCCGGATGGCGCGTGGGGCTGCTCGACGCGGACATCTACGGCCCGTCGATCCCCACGATGCTCGGCGTCACGGGCCGGCCGGTGTCGCTCGACGGCAAGACGATCGAACCGCTCGCGCGCTTCGGCATCAAGCTGATGAGCATCGGCTTCCTGCTCGAGGACCCGAAGGCCGCGGTCATCTGGCGCGGACCGATGCTGCACGGGGCGCTGCAGCAGTTCATGAAGGACGTGAGCTGGGGCGAGCTCGACTTCCTGGTGATGGACCTGCCGCCCGGCACCGGCGACGTCGCGCTGACGCTCTCGCAGCGCGTGAAGGTCACCGGCGCCGTGATGGTCACGACGCCGCAGGCCGTGGCGACCGACGACGTGTACAAGTCCGTCTCGATGTGCCGGAAGGTGAACATCCCGATACTCGGCGTCGTCGAGAACATGAGCTGGTTCATCGACTCGGCGGGGGTGCGGCACGAGCTCTTCGGGAAGGGCGGGGGACAGGCGGTGGCCGACTTCGCCGAGGCGCCGATGCTCGGACAGGTGCCGCTCGATCCGAGCGTGCGCGAATGGGGCGACAAGGGCACGCCGGTGGTGCAGGCCGCGCCGCAGGGCGAAGCGTCGAAGGCGTTCGCGGCCATCGCCGAGCGCGTGGTGGAAGCGTGCGAGTCGGCCGGAGCCGAGGACGACGCCGGGCCGCTCATCGATCGCAGCGGGGGGCCGGGGGGGAAGAAGCGCCTTCCCGTCGCGAAGTGACGTGCCGTTCGTAGAAGCCAACGGGATCCGGCATCACATCGTCGAGAAGGGGACGGGTCCGCTCGTCCTCATGCTCCATGGCTTCCCCGAGACGAGCCACACCTGGCGGCACCAGGTGGAGGCGGTCGCCGCGGCGGGCTTTCGCGCCGTCGCGCCCGACGTGCGCGGGTACGGCGAGACCGACGCGCCGCGCGACGTGAAGGACTACTTGCTGAGCGTGCTCGTCGCCGACGCGGCGGGGATCGTCGAGGCGCTGGGGGAGAAGCAGGCGGTCGTCGTCGGGCACGACTGGGGCGCGTCGATCGCGTGGGAGTGCGCGCGCATGCGGCCCGACGTGTTCCGCGCGGTCGTCGCGATGTCGGTGCCGCTGCCGATGCGGCCTCCCGCGCCGCCGACCGCGATCCTCGCGAAGCGGTTCCCGGGCTCCTTCTTCTACATGCTCTACTTCCAGGAGCTCGATCGCCCCGAGAGGGAGATCGAGGCCGACCCGCGACGCACGCTGCGCCTCGTCTATCACGCGGCGTCGGGCGAGGCGGCGACGCCGGGGCAAGGCTTCGCCTTCAAGCCCCCGGGATCGGGGCTGCTCGAGGGCATGGTCGACACGCCGGTGCTCCCACCCTGGCTGACGGAGCACGACCTCGACGTGCTCGAAGCGGCTTTCCGACGCTCTGGCTTCCGGGGCCCCCTCAACCGCTACCGCGCGATGGATCTCGACTGGGCGGAGAGCGAAGCGATCGGCGACCGCCCCGTGACCGTGCCGGCGCTCTTCATCGCCGGCGATCGCGACATGACGGTGATCCTCGCGAAGAACGCCCTCGAGCGCATGCAGGAGCGCGTCCCTCAGCTGCGGCGCACGCTCATGATCCCGGGCGCGGGCCACTGGATCGGCGAGGAGCGCCCGCGCGAGGTCGACGACGCCCTGGTCGCGTTCCTCCGACAGCTCTGAGCCCGGTGGCGAGGGCGACGGCCTCCCGCCAGCGCCGCCATGTCATGTTATGTGACATAACATCGCGGCGGAAACGGGGGCACTCGCCGCTGGAACAGCACTGACGACTAGCGTCGCCCGCCGCCTGCCGCGCGCACTGCCTTGAGCAACTCCACGTCCTGTTCTTTCTTCAGCAGCACGCCGAGGAAGGGGAGCTCGCGGAAGAGCCGATCGCGACCCACGTCGCTCTGCATGAGGACCGCGATCCAGTCCACGAGCTCGCTCGTCGACGGGCGCTTGCGCAGGCGCGGCACGGCGCGAAGCTCGTAAAAGGCGACGACCGCCTGGTCGACCAGCGTGTCGTCGACGCGCGGATGGTGCACGCGCACGATGCGCTTCATCAGCTCCTGATCCGGGAAGTCGATGAAGTGGAAGACGCAGCGCCGCAGGAAGGCGTCCGGCAGCTCCTTCTCGTTGTTCGACGTGATGATGACGACGGGACGCTGCGAGGCGACGACCTCGTCACCCGTCTCGGGGATGACGAAGCGCATGCGGTCGAGCTCGTGCAGCAGGTCATTCGGGAACTCGAGGTCCGCCTTGTCCACCTCGTCGATGAGGAGCACGACGCGCTGGCTCGAAGCGAAGGCGCGCCCGAGCGGCCCGAGCTTGATGTAGCGGCGGATGTCCTTCACGTCGCCGTCGCCGAAGCGCGCGTCGTAGAGGCGCTGCACCGTGTCGTAGACGTAGAGGCCGTCCTGCGCGCGGGTCGTCGACTTCACGGGCCAGTGGATGAGGTCGAGACCGAGGGCCTCGGTGACCGCCTGCGCCAGGAGCGTCTTCCCGGTGCCTGGCTCGCCCTTCACGAGCAGCGGTCGTTCGAGCGCGAGCGCGCAGTCGACGGCCGCCTCGAGCGCGTCGTTCGTCAGGTAGCTGGGAGTGCCTTTGAAGCGGCGAAAGGTGCTCACTGAGCCACGTTCAATAGCACGAGCCCGGAGGACGCCGGCCGTCGTGCTCTTCCTCGCGAGTGAGAGACATGACTTCGCATGTGAGAGATGAGACTTCGCGTGCGAGAGACCAGACTTCGCGTGTGAGAGACCAGACTTCGCGTGTGAGAGACCAGACTTCGCGTGCGAGAGACCAGACTTCGCGTGTGAGAGACCAGACTTCGCGTGCGAGAGACCAGACCTCGCGTGTGAGAGACCAGACTTCGCGTGTGAGAGACCAGACTTCGCGTGTGAGGGACCAGACCTCGCGTGTGAGAGACCAGACCTCGCGTGTGAGTGACCAGACCTCGCGTGTGAGGGACGAGACCTTCGAGGCAACGACGATCTGGCGTCAGTTGCTGGTTCCACCGCCGCAGCGGGCGTCCCCGGGCGTGCGTGCGACGACGTCGTAATCGCCGAGGGGCGTAGATCCCGGTACGACGATGCCGCCCGTGTAGGAGCCGTCGTCTCCGGTCGCGAGGGTGCCGAGGAGCAGCATGCGACCGCTCTTCGTGTCGCGCAGCCACACTTCGACGGCGATGTGGGTGCACGCCTCGCCGTCGGAGCGCACGTCGCCGCGTACGTGAAGGGGCATCCCGCGGTGCGGGTCGGCATCCGTTACCGCGAGCGTCACCAGCGACGGCGCCCGATCGTCCTTCTCCGATCCCGACGCCGATCCCGACCCTGACGCCGACCCCGATCCCGACGCCGACGCCGACGCCGACGCCGACGCCGACCCCGACCCCGACCCGGACCCGGACCCGGACGCCGATCCTGGCCCGTTCCCCGACGACATCTGCTGCGCCCTCGCTCGCGCGTCGGCGACCATGTCGTCCCCCCGCGACGCATCCTGCGGCCACGAGAAGACGTCGGGCGGCGGTCGGTAGACGGCGCGCTCGGGGAGCGCGTTCGATGCCGGCTGCTCCATGTGCCCGGCGCCGCCGAGATCGATGCGGCGCCACAGGGTGCCGTCGTGGATCTCGACCCACGCGTGCGCCTCGTTGTGCACCATGCGCGTGGGGATCCCCAGGCTCTGCGCCGTCACCATGAACGCGAAGGCCCGGTGCCGGCACACGCCCTTCTTCGACAGCGCGAGGTCCAGGTACACGTTGCCGCGCGACACCGGAAGCTGCTCGTCGCTCTCCTCGAAGCCGCGGAAGTACTGCACCAGCTTCGCGACCGCGTCGCGCGGGCGCATCGCGCGGCTCACGCCGATGGCCGAGCGGACCACCGCCGCGTCGCGCGCCACGCTGTCCGGCAGCGGCGGCACGACAGGGAGCTCGCTCCACGCGGGGTTGCCCATCTCGCCGCCGAACGCGGCGCGCGGGATCGCCAGCTCCATCACGAGGCGCGCGCGCGTCGCACCACGCGGCGCGGCGGCCTGCAGGAACCAGTTGTCGGCGCCGTCGTGCATCACGCGCAGCGGCAGGTCGTCGGGGCCGACGCCGAGATGCGAGCGAACGATGCGCGCGCCCGGGCCGACGCTCGGGATGCGCACGTTGCCCGACGGCGGCAGGTCCACCACGATGTCCGCGTAGAAGGCCTCGTCCCCCGCGGCGGGCGGCGAGCCGCTCGGCACCGGCTGCAGCCGCGTGTCGCGCACGTAGAGCTGGTAGTCCTCGCGCACGGCGTCGAACGCATCCATGCGCTTGAACGGCGCCGTCGACGGCGTGAAGGGCTCGTCGTACGCCGCGATCTGCGGGCGGCGCGTGTCGCGGTCCGGCTGGAAGACGTCGCTCTCGGAGCGCGTGCCGTACGCCGCATCCGAGGGCGACGGCGGCGCGCGCGGGTCGGGCGCCGACACGAGCCCGCTCGGCGTCTGGATCGCCGCAGGCAGGTCGCCCTCGAGCGACACGTGCATCGCGAGGTCCTCGCGCGGGTCGGGCGGGATCTGCTCGTGCAATACCGGCGACCCCGGGCGCGCCGCGGCCACCGTCGCGCTCGCGACGAGCAGCAGGACCACCGCGAGCAGTGAGCGCCTCACGCCCTCAAGTTATCTCGCCCAACCTCCGGGCTCGTAGAAGTACGTGCCGTCGCGCATCGAGTAGCGCGGTGCTCGCCAGTGCGAGCCGGGCGGCGCCTTCTCCCAGTGGCCGGGGATCCACGTGTACTGCATCCCCGTCCAGTGCCAGTAGCCGGCGATCCAGACCGATTGCGGCGACGGCGGCGGCGGACGCGGGTCCTGCATCGGCGCCGGCGGAGGCGAGCTCACGGCGACGCCCGGCCCGGGCTCGGGACCGGCTTCGATCACGCAAGCCGAGACGAGCACCGACGATGCGAACGCAGCGATGGCCGCGCGCAGCTTCCCCATGGCGAACCCTTGCCTCCAGCTTACCATCCCGTACGCGTCGCGGGACCCGGCGCTTCCCCATGAACGAAAAGACCCTTCGCGAAGAAATGGCATCCCTTCCCGCCGACCTCCGCCGACACCTCGACGAGAGCGGCTTCGACGCGGAGCGGCTCGTCTCGCTCGCCCGGCCGCTCTGGGCCCGCACGGCGGCAGGTGGGCCATCGGGGCAGAAGGACGAGAGAAACCGCGTGCGCGGCGTGGTCGAGCCCCCGAGCGCGCCCGACATCGTCGACGCGCCGCAGCCGGGCTCGCCCGAGCACGCCGCGCTCGCGACGGTGGGGCTCGACGCGATCCGTCGTGGCGAGCTGGCGCTGTGCGTCCTCGCCGGAGGAATGGCGACCCGCATGGGCGGGGTGGTCAAGGCACTCGTGGAGGCCTTCGACGGGCACACCTTCCTCGACCTGCGCCTCCGCGAGAACGCGACGTGGTCGGCGCGGGCCGAGCGCCCCGTGCCCCTCTGGCTCATGACGAGCGACGCGACCGACGCGCCCACGCGCGACGCGCTGGAGAAGGCGAATGCGCCGGCGCACGTCGCGACCTTCCGGCAGGACGTCGGGCTGCGCCTCACGCCCCAAGGCGCGCTCTTCCGCGACGAGCACGGCGCGGCCTCCACCTACTCGCCCGGGCACGGCGACCTGCCCGACGCGCTGCGCCGCTCGGGGCTCCTCGAGCGCTTCGTCGCCTCGGGCGGTCGCACCGTGTGGATTGCGAACCTCGACAACCTCGGCGCCTCGATCGACCCGGCGATCCTCGGGCTCTTCATGCAAAAGGGAGCCGACGTGATGGTCGAGGTGGCGCCGAAGGAGGCCGGCGACAAGGGCGGCATCCCGGCATGGGCCGATACCCCGCACGGCCGCCGCCTGCAGGTGCTCGAGGAGTTCCGCCTGCCGCCGGGCTTCGATGCCGCCGCGGTCCGGGTCTTCAACACGAACACGTTCCTCGTGCGTGCCGAGCCGCTTCTGCGGGCCCCCATCCACTGGAACTGGTTCGAGGTCGAGAAGAAGGTCGAGGGCCGCCCCGCCGTACAATTCGAGCGCCTTCTCCAGGAGCTCACCGCCGCCATGCCCGCCGCCTACGTCCGCGTCTCGCGCGAAGGGACCGCCTCCCGGTTCCTCCCCGTGAAGGACTACGACGAGCTGGCGCGCCGTCGCGAGACCATCCGCCAGGTCGCCGCCGCCCGGGGAATGGCGTAAGAAGGCCTGGAGCCGAGGTTAAGCGATACTACGGTGGAGCGAGCGGAAGCCATGAGCAACAAGGTCGTCCCCCTGCGCCCCGAAGCGCGCTCCGAAGGGGACTCCTGTCGCCCGCGCCTCATCCCGCGCGTGCTCTCGCACATGCCCGGGTGCACCCGCGAGCAGCTGGCGGCCGCCGCCGGCGCGCAGGAGGCGCTCATCCAGAAGTACGAGGTGCGCCTCACGACGATGGTCGCCAAGATCCTCGTCGACAAGCTGCCGCCCCTCGAGTCGTGGGTCGCCGCGGTGCTCCCCTCGACGGGTCAGGAGGATGACACCGAGGGCGACCTCGTCGAGATCGCCCCCCGCGAGCACGCCATCGAGATCGCCGAGCCGTGGCCCTCGATCTGCCGCGGGCTCAAGGAGCCGCCGATTCCGGACCGGCTGGACATCGTCGTCGAGTCGCAGCACGTCATCGGGCTCATGTCGCTCGACGTGGAGCCGGCGCTCCCCGTGACGCGCAAGCAGGCCGAGGCGGCGAACCTACCGGCGCACCTGCTCTTCGCGCGGGGCGAGGCGTTTGCGTCCCTCGCGGAGGAGTCCGCCGACCCCAAGGCGCTCGCCGAGGCGTTCGAGGAGCACCGGCGTCTGCTCGAGGACAACAGCGAGGAGATCCTCGACAGCCTGCGCAAGGTCTCGGTCCGCACGCCGATCGAAGACTGCGTGGGCGTCGTGCTCGCGCTCGGGCCGGACGGCAACGCCGTGTCCGCCGTGACCAGGGAGCAGTCGCGCAAGCTCGTCGCCGACAAGCCGTTCCTCGCGCGCAAGCTCGATCGCTGCGGCATCTCCGGCTCGCTCAAGGACGGGCGCGACATCCTCACGATCCCCATCATCGTGTGGGCCAAGGGGCACGTGTCCGTGCAGACGAGGGACGTGGTCGAGACCGTCTGATCGGGTATTCTCGCCGGTCCGTCCTCTCTCCCTGCGACACACGCCGTGCACTTCGAGATCGCCCACGAGTTCGACATCCCGCTCGACGCCCTGGAGCTGGCGGTCATCTCGCCCGACCTGGTGGACAAGTTCGTCTCGACGGTGCGCAAGCTCGGCAACGTCGGCATCGAGGGGGTGACCGAGAGGAGCCGCTCCCTCAAGGCAGGCGTGCTCGAGCGCGTGTGGCACTACCAGGCCAACCTACGCGTCCCCAAGTTCGCGCGCGGATACCTGACGCCCGAGATGATGGCGTGGGACGAGCAGAGCACGTACGACATGGGCAAGCACCGCGGCAAATGGACGATCGTGCCGAACGTGAAGCCGGCGTGGCGGCGGTATCTGTCGGCCACGGGGACTTACCTGATCGAGGAGCTCGGGGAGGGAAGGTCGCGGCGGGTCGTGCAGGGGGACCTGGAGCTGAGGGTGCGCGTGGTGCGCCAGGTGGCCGAGCGGCTCATCGTGAACGAGGTCAAGAAGGGGTTCGAGGCAGAAGCCGCCACGCTGCGCGACATGGCGACGCTGATATGAGGATCCATGCGACTGAATAGAGTGCGCGGTGCCGTCGGAATCGCCATCGTGTTGCTGCTCGCGCGCGCCGCGGCGGCCGACCCGCTGCCGACCAGCGCCGAGCACGTGGTGACCGGCGGGCGCAGCATCGTCACGGAGGACACGACCGAGGCGACGGTGCTCAACCCGGCGAACCTGGCGTGGCTGCCGGCGCCGGAGATGCGGTTCAACTGGGTCGGGTGCTCGAGCGATCTCGCGAAGGTGGGATGCGGCGAGTCGCTCGCGCTGGGGACGCCGCTGTTCTTCGGGCTGTCGACGGCGCTGCGCTTCGACATCGTGGCGCCGCCGTCGGGCAATTACGGATCGGTCGGCGCGGGCTTCCCCTACGCGGGATACGACTACGCGTGGCTGTCGTGGGGCCTCGCGGCGCGTCTGGGCGAGAACGCGTCGTTCGGCCTGATGCTGGATCACTCCTACTCCAACAACGCGTACGTGGACTCGCTCAATGGGTTCACGGCGGCGCTCGACTACCGGATGAACACCCACTTCGCCTTCGCGGCGGTGGCGCGCGACTTCAACCGGCCGAGCCAGCAGCCGATCCCGCAGCAGGGCGGCGCGCCGGTGCTCGACGCGAGCTACGCGTTCGGCGGCGTGCTGCGGCCGACGGGGCGGCGCGCGTTCGAGATGGGCCTCGAGGGCCAGTACTGGCAGGGGCCGCAGGTCTGGACCGAGCGCGCGACGGTGGGCCTCGACGTGCCCGGGTTCGGGCGGGCGTACGGCGCCGTCGAGATGGTCAACCTCGGGAACGACCACACCCGGGGCGTGGTGGGGAGCGCGGGGCTCGAGCTCCACTGGGGTGGCCTGAGTGCGGGGGGCGGCGCGCTGTTCGGCAACGGCCTGGGAAGCAGCTCGTCGGTCGCCGAGTTCGCGACGGTGGCCATCAGCGGGTACACGCAGCCCGGCATCCCGATGCCGGCGCACGCCGTGTACATCCGGCTCGAGAGCACGCCCTCGGTGCGCGGGCACGTGGAGCTGCTTCGCAAGCTGTGGCGCATCGCAGACGATCGCAGCATCGACGCGTTGACGCTCGTCCTGCGCGCCGAGCCGGCGGATTCGTTCGCGCACGCCGAGGAGCTGGCCGACGCGCTGCGCGTGCTGCGGGCGCATCACAAGAAGGTGCTCTGCTCCTTCGAGGACGCGGGGAGTCGCTCGCTCTACGTCTGCGCGAATGCGGACCGCATCCTGGTCACGCCCGCGGGAGGCGTGCACTACGCGGGGCTGAAGTCGCAGTACATCTACCTCAAGGGGCTGCTCGACAAGATCGGCGTGAAGGCGGAGTTCGTCCGAGTCGGCCCGCACAAGACCGCGCCGGAGCAGTTCACCAACGAACACGCCGGCCCCGTCGCCGCGCAGGATCACGAGGACCTGCTGCGGCAGCAAGAAGCGGTGTTCAACCGCAACCTCTCGCTCTACCGGCACATGAGCGAGGAGCGCATCCGCGAGGAGACGGCGCACGGGCCGTTCGTCGCGGAAGAGGCCAAGGCGGCCGGGTTCGTCGACGGCACGGCGTTCGACGACGAGCTCGATCGCGCGACCAAGGAGCTCGTGGGCCGCGACGTCTCGTACGTGAAGTACGAGGACGAGACGCGCGCGCCGGACACGTTCGGAACGCGCGGCAAGATCGGCTTGCTCTACATGGAGGGGGACATCGTCGACGGACGGTCCCAGCACATCCCGCTCGTCGACATGCGGCTCATGGGGTCGTACTCGATGCAGGACACCATCAAGCATCTGCGCGAGGACCCGACGATCAAGGCCGTCGTGATGCGCATCGAGAGCCCCGGGGGCTCGTCGCTCGCCAGCGAC
>DASVWO010000414.1:0-24811 GCA_036393165.1 Polyangiaceae bacterium
GTGGCCACCGCGGCCACCGCGGGCGAGACGCTTCCTTCGAAGGACCTGCCGATCATCGGCCGCGGCCCCGGGCGCGGCGGCGGCGTCGCTCCCGCGCTGGTCGTCATCCTCGTCGCGGGCGCGCTCGTCGCCGGGTTCCTCCTCGGCTGGTCCCTCGGTCACATGCAGTGAGCCTGAAGCCTGAAGCCTGATTGCTGAAGCCCGGTGGATCGCCTAGCGTCTCGAGCATGAGCGATCCCGCACTCGATCCGCGCTACCTCGAGATGTTTCCCCAGTGGCTGCGGAGCCTCGGCGAGGACGCGGCGCAGGTGGGCGACACGGTGGCGAAGCACGCCGCGGACGACGAGGCGACGCGCTCGCTCGTCGCGGGCCTCAACTACATCTTCAAGTCGCTCGACCTCATCCCCGACGGCATCGACGACCTCGGCTTCCTCGACGACTGCTTCGTCCTGCGTGTCGCCTGCGGCCACGCCGCCGAGTCGCGCGCGGAGCTGAAGGACGGCGCCGTGCAGCGGCTCGCCGAGGACGCCCGCGCCATCCACGACTTCCTGGGCGACGACTACGCGCGCCTCGAGACCTACGTGAAGGGCCTGCGCAAGGGCGCCGCCCGCGGCCGCACCGTCGAGGACATCGTGGCGGAGGAGCCCACGCGCAAGCAGTTCCTGCAGGAAGTGTCGGCGTGGTCGGGCGGCTACCAGGTCCCCGGCTTCACGCGCGACCCGAAGACGCTGGTGAAGCTCAAGGCGTTCCTCAACGCCAAGCTTCCGTAGGCCCTTCCGGGTGGAAGGACGAGCAAGGGACGGTGGAAGGATGCGTCCTTCCACCGGGTAGCGCTGGGCCAAGCTGCTGGATACGCGCGCCTTTCAGCGCCTCTCGGTTCGCCGGGGTGCGCGGCGGGTCGCGGACGTGCCCGGAAGGATGCATCCCTCGCGGCGCGATCGCGCGTGCTTCCGCGGGGTTCGCGCGGCCTTCCGGCGCGAACGGGCCTTCATCCACCGGGAAGGGCGTCTCCTTCCACCGGGTAGGACGACCGCATCCACCCGGAAGGATGCGTCCTCCCAGCCGGAAGGGCATGGCCTTCGCCGCGGAATCGCTGCGCTTTGTCGATTTCGAAAACAGTTCGTCAGGAAATCGACCCCTCGTGACGACTGGACATGTAGAAGCCCCGATTCCCGGGACCTCGCAACGAGGAGAATCATCATGACGACGAAGACCAAGGTAGGAAAGACGACACGAGCCGCCCGCGCTGGACTGATCATCGCGGGCATGAAGAAGCGCTTCACCAACGGGAGCCAGAAGCTCACGTTGAAGGGAGGCGCGATCGTCATCACCGTCGACGACGCGATCACGGGACTGCAGTCCCTGGTCGACAATCGCGCGGCGGTGGTCACCGCGCGGGCCGCCGCCAAGCTGACGGTCGACACGGAGAACGTCAAGCTGCCGCCGCTCGTCGCGCTGCTCGACGCGCTGATGGCGTTCATCCGGTCGCAGTTCGACGCCGACGCCACGGCGCTCGCCGACTTCGGCCTCGAGCCCCGCCAGGCTCGCAAGCCGACGAAGGCGGCGGTGAAGGCGGAGGCCGTCGTGAAGCGCGCGACGACACGCAAGGCTCACGAGCCTGCCGTGTCGCCCGCGCCCGCGCCGGTGCCGCCCGTCACGCCTCCCAAAGCGTAGCGGCTGGTCGTCCGTGCACGGTCAGGGCGTGCGGCTCTCGGGCTTGTTGGGGCTCGCGACGGTGCTGCTGCTCTGGCCGTGCATCGCGGCGACCAGCTCCTGGAGCAGGTCGCGCGCCTCGGGCTTGCCCTTGAGGTGGTTCAGAAGAAGCGTCGAGACGTCGCTGAAGGCCTTCTCGTAGGCGAGCCCCTCGCGCGTGCGCGCGGCGACCTTCTCGCGGCCGCTCGAGAGATCCTCTTCCAGCGCCTCGGCATAGCGGGCGAGCTGCGCGCGCAGCTCCTCGATCTGGCGCCGCAGATCGCGCGCCTGCGCGTCCTTCGCGGTCGCCTTCTGCTCGTGCTCGCGGAGCTGCTCTTTCTTCGCCTCGACGAGCGCCATCGCCGCGCCGGCACGCTCGTAGATGGCGCGAAGCCCCGAGCCGCCGGCCCCCGCTCCGTCCGCCGCCTGCTTCGCCTGGGCCGCGTTGCGCTCGGCCTGCTGCAGTCCTTCCTTGAGACGCGCGACCTCGGCCTGCTCGCTCGACAGCTCGCGCAGCGCGCGCGATTCCTCGTGCGCCAGCTCCTCGACCTTTCGGCCGATCTCGGCGCGGAGCGCGCGTCCGCGGCGCTCGAGCGCCTCGAGCTTGCGCGTGTGGCTCGCCACCTCGCCCTCGAGGCGCGTGGCGCGCGCCGCCAGGTCCCACGACTGCGACACGGCGCTCTGCACGTCCGGCGGCGCGTTGGCCCCCGGGTACGCGCGCGACACCATGCGCGAGAAGAGCGCGGCGCGGCTCGCCCATTCGATGACCCCCGGCGACTGCGGCGGCGGCGGAGGCGGCGGCGCGACGTTCTCTCCCGTGGCCGCGACCTCCCACGGCGTGCTCGGGAGGCTGCGTTGCAGCGTCTTGAGCTCCTCGTGAAGGTGGTGCGCGTCCTGGAACCGCTTGCGACGGTCCTTCTCGAGGAGCTTGATGACGATGGTCTCGGCCGACGGCAGCACGTCGGGCTTGATCGATCGCGGGCGCGGCGCGGGCGACGTCCGCTGCATCTCGAGCAGCGTCTCGCGGTCGTCGCTGCGGAAGGGCAGCTGGCCCGTGAGCATCTCGAAGAACAGGACGCCGAGCGCGTAGAGGTCGCTCTGGGCCGTCGCCTCCTCGCCGCGCGCCTGCTCCGGCGCCATGTACTCCGGCGTGCCGAAGACGGCGCCCTTGGGCGCGAGTCGCGGGTCCATCGCGAGGTGCGCGAGCCCGAAGTCGAGGATCTTCACGAAGTCTTTGCGCCCGCCGCGCGTGGTCAGCAGGATGTTGTCGCTCTTCAGGTCGCGGTGCACGACGCCCAGGTCGTGCGCGCGCGCGAGGGCCGCGCACATCTGCTCGAGGATGTCGACGCCACGCGCCAGGGCCATCGACCCGCGGGCGAGCTCGCTCGAGAGCGACTGGCCGACCAGGTACTCCATGACGAGATAGAGCTCGCCCTCCTCGGTCTCGCCGATGTCGTGGATATCGATGATGTGGGCGTGGTCGACGCGGTTGGCGGCGCGCGCCTCGCGGAGCATCCAGGCGCGCAGGTGCGTCTCGCCGCGGAGGTCGGGGCGAATCAGCTTCACCGCGACGACCCGGTCGATGAGCACGTGCCGGGCGCGGTAGACGACGCCCATGCCGCCCTCCCCGATGCGCGCCTCGAGGCGATAGCGGCCGGCGATGACGCGGCCGAGCATCGGGTCCGCCGGCTTGGCCGGCTGTGCGAGTCGCTGTGCCATTCTCTCCGCTCCGCTGAAGCTCACCCCGCCCGGCGCTTCAACGCAAGGATGGTATCAGGGCGACGCGGGCGCGGGGAACGCTCAAAACGTCCAGTGAAGGACGGGCATGCGGACCTCGGCGTCGTTCTTCACGAGCCCATAGGTCTTCTGCTCCTGGGCCGTGAAGGTCTGCCCGACGCCCGGCAGAGGCACGCCGAGACGCAGGTTTCCATCGTGCACGTCCAGGAACGACTGCGGCGGGGGGGCCGGGGGAGCAGGTGTGGTCGACGGAGCCGGTGAAGGCGCAGGGGCCGCAGGTGCAGCCGGCGCGGGGGCCGTCGTGGCCGGAGCGGCCGAGGGCGAGGAGATGCTCGCGCCGGGGACGCCCGGTTCTGCTGGCGGGCCGGCGGGCGTCCGGTCTTCCGTCGCGCCCTCCTCGGGGCGGTAGCGCGTGGCATCGAGCGAGAGGACGATCGCCGGAATCACCAGCGCAAGGCCGCCGGCGAGCATGTACATCGGCGCCTGCCCGTTGCTCGTGCTCTGCTCGACGAAGTAGCCGCCGACGCCGCCCGCCGCGGCGCCCGCGAGCCCGCCGACGATATAGGCCCAGCCCGCGCGCACGCCGACGATCGCCTCGGTGATGGTCACGACCTCGCCGCCGAGGAGCGCCCCGCCGGCGATCCCCTTGCCGGTGGGCGACACGTTGTCGGCCCGCGCGTCGCGCGAGGGGCCGACGAGGAGGCCGGCGCCCAGCACGAGGGCGGTAGCGAGCGCTGCAGGGCGGTAGGTCCTGGAGAGTCCCATGGCAGGTGCCTCGTTTGGTGGCCCGACCGTATCATGCCGTTCACGGCGCCTCAGCAGGTTTGTCGGATGGGGCCCCGGCCCCATCCGGGTCTAGTATCGGCTCCCATGTTGCCCCTGGCCACTGGGCTCGTCGCGGCGCACGTGCTCGCGAACGTCGTGTGGATCGGGTCGCTCCTCGCCGAGTGCCTCCTGATCGGGCGCGCGCGGTTCATGGCCGACGGCGCCGAGGTCGGCGGGCTCGCGCGGCGCGTGCACATGCGCCTCGCCGCCCCCGCGTTCGTCGCGAGCTTCGCGTTCGGCGTATCGCGCATCGCCCTGGAGCCTCGGCTGTACCTGCACCTCCCGTGGATGCACGTGAAGCTCGCGTTCGCCGCCGGCGTCATCGTGCTGCACCACGTGATCGGCGCGCGCGCGCGGCGCGTCGCGAAGGGCGCGCTCACCGAGGGAAGCGGCGGGCCGTTCATCGGTGCCGTCGTCTTCCTCTGCGCCGCGGTGGCGGTGCTCCTCGGGGTGGCCAAGCAGCTTCCGTGATTGACGTCTGCGCCCGCTCCCCTGGCGGGGCTGCGGGCGACACCCTAGGCTCCCGGCGCGTGCCGGCGCTCGATTTCTGGTTCGACTACTCCTGCCCCTACGCGTACCTCGCGTCGACGCAGGTGGAGGCGCTCGCGGCGCGCGCCGGCGCGACACTCGTCTACAAGCCGATGCTCCTCGGTGGCGTCTTCGCGGCGAACGGCACGCCGCAGAAGCTCTTCGCGACGCTGTCCGCCGCGAAGGCGGCTCACAATGCGCGCGATCTCGACCGATGGGCGGACCTCTTCGGCGTGCCCCTCGTGATGCCGCCCGGGCACCCGCTCCGGACGGTCGAGGCGCTGCGGGCGACCGTCGCGGGCGGCATCGACCCGCGCGTGGTTCACGGCTTCTACCGCGCGTACTGGGTGGACGGGCGCGGCCCGAGCGAGGAGGCGACGATGCGCGCGGTGCTGGGCGCCGCCGGACACGACGCCGAGGCGATCCTCGCGGCCATCGCGCGCCCCGAGGCCAAGGACGACCTGCGCCGCCGGACCGACGAGGCCATCGCGCTCGGCATCTTCGGCGCACCGGCGTTCGTCGTGAATGGCAAGCGCCTCTATTGGGGCCAGGACCGCATGCACTTCGTCGAACACGATCTCCTGTCCCGGCCCTCGCCGGGTGGGCCACAGTGAGGGAACATGCACACGCTCGAGATCTACTGGGACTTCTCCTCGCCCTTCGCGTACCTCGGCAGCACTCAGGCCGAGGGCGTCGCCGCCAAGCACGGGGCGAAGCTCGTCTGGCGCCCGATGCTCCTCGGCGGCGTCTTCAAGGCGATCGGCCAGGCGGACGTGCCGCTCTTCACGTGGAGCGACGCGAAGAAGAAGTACTACTTCGACGACATGCACCGGTGGGCTGCGCACTGGGGGGTGCCCTTCCGCTTTCCCTCGCGCTTTCCCATGAACAGCCTCAAGCCGATGCGCGCCTATCTCGCGCTGCCGGAGGAGCGCCGCAAGGACTACCGCGAGCGCGCGTTCCGTGCGGCGTGGGGGGAGGACCGCGATCTCGGTGACGACGCCGTGCTGCGCGAGTGCATCGGCGCGGGGGCCGACGAGGTCATCGCGAAGACGCAGGACCCGGCGGTGAAGAAGGCGCTCATCGACGCGACCGAGCAGGCCGTGAAGGCAGGCGTCTTCGGCGCGCCGACGTGGGTCGTCGACGGCAAGGAGCTCTTCTGGGGTCAGGACCGCCTCCCCCTGGTCGAGCGAGAGCTCGCCAAACCCTGAGCGTCAGCGGCTAGGGCTGGCGCAGGTTGGCCACGGCGAGGACGAGCTCGCTCGGGTCGACCGGCTTCGGCAGGTGCGTCTGGAAGCCCGCCGCGAGCGCGCGCACGCGGTCCTTCGGTCGCGCGAGCGCGGTGAGCGCGACGGCCGGCGTGCGCCCGCCTTGCTCGGCCGGCAGCGCGCGGATGCGGCGGATGAGCGTGTACCCATCCTGCTGCGGCATCGCGATGTCCGACACGATGACCTCGGGCCGCCACGAGCCCACCAGGCCGAACGCCGTCGAGGCGTCTCCGACGGCGCGCAGCTCGGCGCCCGCGGACTGCAGCGCCGCGGCCAGGAAGTCGCGCGTGTCGTCGTCGTCGTCCACGAGGAGCACGCGCGTCCCCGCGAGTGACACGCGGAACTGCTGGCTGTCTCCGGCGCGCATCGAGGGCAGGCTCTCCGGCTCGCCGATGGGAAGCTCGACGACGAGTTCGGCCCCGCGTCCCTCGCCCTCGCTGTACGCGCTGACGGCGCCTCCGTGCGCTTCGACGACGTGCCGGACGATCGCGAGCCCGAGGCCCAGGCCCCCGTGCTCGCGCGTCGAGCTCGCGTCGCCCTGCTTGAAGCGCTCGAAGATGCGCGGCAGCACCTCGGGCGCGATGCCCTCGCCATCGTCGCGCACCGAGAGGCGGGCGACGCGCCCGTCGCGCCGAAGGCTCACGTCGATGTGCCCGCCATGCGGCGTGAACTTGATCGCGTTCGTCAGGAGGTTCCAGACCACCTGCTGCAGCCGGCGCGCGTCACCGAGCACGTAGGCGCCGCTCGCGGCGATGTCGAGGCGCACCTCGAGATCCTTGGCGAGCAGCGTGGGCCGCACCGAGTCGATCGCCGCGTCGACCACCGCGGCGAGGTCGACGCTTCCCACCTCGAGGTCCAGCTTGCCGCTCACGATGCGCGACACGTCGAGCAGGTCGTCGACCAGGCGAGCCTGCAGCGTCGCGTTGCGCTCGATGGCCTCGAGTGCGCGCGTCTGCGCCTCGGTGCTCGACACGACGCCGCGCTTGAGCATCCGGGCCCAGCCCAGGATGGCCGAGAGCGGCGTGCGCAGCTCGTGGCTGACGATCCCGAGGAAGTCGTCCTTGAGCCGGTTGCTGCGCTCGAGCTCCTCGCGTCGGAGCTGCTCCAGCGCGTAGAGGCGCGCGCGCTCGAGGGCCTGGGCGGTGCTGTCCGCCGTCGCCTCGAAGAGGGCGCGCCGCTGCTTGTCGAGGGCGCCCGCGCCGGGTACGCGAAGCTCGATGGCCCCGATCGGGTGGCCGCGAATGAGGAGCGGGAGGCACACGCGGCCCGGCTCGGGGGCGAGCGGCTTGCCGGAGCGAGCGCAGCGGACGATGGGCGCCTCGGACTCGGCCTCGAGGCGCCTGGCGACCGGCGGACCCGGCGCGTCGCGATCGCGCTCGAGGAGCACATAATCGCGCTCTTCCTCGTCGAACGTGAGGAGCGCGCCGCGCTGCGCGCCGACGGCGGCCAGCCCCATGCGCAGGACGACGTCCGCCACTTGATCGGGCGTCATCGTCTTCGAGAGGGCCGCGGTCACCTCCAGAAGCCTCGTCATCCGCTCGAGCGCGGAGAGGTCCATTCCTTCGAATGCACGTGGGCTGCCCCGCGCGCGCGGTCAAGCGACGTCTTCAGGCTTTGGGGTTTGGGGCCCCTCCCCCAAACTCGCCCATCATGCCTCGCGCTTCGCGTCGAGGCGGCGGCGGCCGATGGCGGCGAGCATGGCGGCGAGCGTCAGGAAGCCGAATCCCATGATGGGCGGGCTCATGCACTCGGCGTAGCCCTGGGCCATGGTCCGGTCTCGCTCCGAGTCGTTCGCGATGTCCGTCGTGTGGTGGAAGACCGCGCCGAGGTCGGACGCGAGCCCGGTGAGCACCGCGAAGACGAGGGCGAGGGACATCCACTTGATGAACCCCTCGTGGCGCGCGTCCGGCCTCACCGCGAAGTACCCCGCCGTGACGAGCACGATGCACCCGAAGGCGAGGATCACGAACATCGACCAGCCGCCGTCCTTGAAGAACTCGATCATGGTGTTGTCCCAGGAACGTACCTCCGGGCGCTTTGTGACGGATCGCTTGTCACGGGGGCCCCGTCTGCGCGTTCATGGTTGCGTGCGTGACCCGAGCGAGAAGCCGCTCATCGACGCGCTGCGGCGTGGGGACGCGGCGGCGTTCGATGCGCTGTACGCGAGGTACCGCGCGCGGGTGCTCGGGTTTCTCCTCCGGCTTTCGGGTCGGCGGGACGTTGCCGAGGACCTGTTCCAGGAGACGTGGGTGAAGCTCGCGAGACATGCGCCTCGGCTCGCGGAGGACACCGACCTGGCCGCGTGGCTCTTCCGCGTCGCCCGCAACGCGTGGGTGAGCCATCGACGGTGGACGATGCTCGACCTGTCGCGGCTCGTGGCGCTCCAGGAGGAGGTTGTGGCGCCCGCTCGCACCACGGGCAGCGAGGAGCGCGCGGACGCCGCGCGCGCGGTCGCGCGGCTGGAGGCGGCCATCGCATCGCTTCCCGCGGCGTCCCGCGAGGTGCTGCTGCTCGTGGGGGTGGAGGGGTTCGAGCAGGAGCAGGCGGCGGCGATCCTCGGCATCTCGTACGCCGCGCTCCGGCAGCGGCTCGCCCGCGCGCGCTCCCAGCTTGCCGAGAAGCTGGGGATGGTGGAAACCAAGGAGGTTCCGGCATGAGCCCTCTCGACGATCTGCGTCCGGTGGAGCCCTCGCGCGAGCTCGACGAGCGCGTGCGCCGGGCTGCGCACGCCGAGCTGCGCGTGGCGATGGGACCGCAGTGGCGTGTGGTCGCGACGCGGGCGTGGTCGAACGTCGCGCTCCCCGCGGCCATCGGCATCACGGTGATCGGCTACCTGCACTGGGCGTTCGTGGCCGCGAGCGCGCTGTATCGGTAGGCGTCAGCGCGCGATCAGCTCGCCGATCCCGTGGATCTCGGCGTACCCGCGCCGGATGCCCCAGCACCGCGTCGCGAGGGAGCAGCGGGAGCACGCGTCGGTCTTCACGAACTCGCCGCCGTCGAAGCCCTCGGGCACGTCGACGGGGGCGAGCTCCTCGAGAGAGCGAGGCACGAGGCACAGCGGCAGCCCGCACATCGACTCGAACCCCACGATTTTCACCCCGAGCCGCTTCGACTCCGCAACCGCGGCGGCGATCTCGGGCAGCACGTCCGAGTAGCGCGGAACGAGGGCGCGATCGCGCGGGACCACGTCGCTGGAGGGGGCGACGAAGGAGACGTTGAGGAATGCGCGCGGCCAGCGCGCGGCGATCGCGCGCACGTGATCGACGAGCTCGTGCCGGTTGCGCTCGCACACGACGAAGTTGAGCACCGTCTGGATGCGCGATGCGTGGAGGTGATCGATGCCGCGCACGGTGCGCGCGAAGGTGCCCGGTGCCTCGGTGACGGCGTCCGAGACGGCCGCGGTCGCGCCGTGCAGCGAGACGAAAGCCTCGCCCAGCCCGGCTTCTTCGAGGCGGGCGACGAGCGAACCGTCGTCGAGCCGGACGGCGTTCGTCTGCAGCACGATCTCCCGCGTGGAGAGCGACCTCGCCAGCTTCACCCACTCGACGAGGCGCGGATCGAGCGTGGGCTCGCCGCCCGAGAGCACGATGCGCGACCCGCGCGCCGCCGCCTCGCGGATCGCCGATGCGACGACGCCGGCGGAGGGAGCCGGCAGGTGGGTCGAGACGAAGCAGAAGGTGCAGGACTGGTTGCACCGGAAGAGGACGCGGATCGTCTCGTCCATCACGGCGGCACCGGTGGCGTCCGTGGCGAGGCTGCGCGAGACGAGCTCGCGGTCGACCTGCTCCTCGATGCTGGAGATGACGGCGAGCCGGCGGCGCGTGCGGTCGTCGGTCACCGGATGCATCGGCGGCGTCCCGAAGCGCGCGAGGTACGCGTCGGGCACGCCCGGGCAGCGGTCGCGCAAGGTGCAGTCTTCACATGCGGCGACGTGCGTGTGTTCGGCGCGGCGCGGCGCGCCGGGGGTCATCGCGTAGAGCCGGGTGACGCGACCGCGCGCTGCCGCATCGAAAGCACACGGCGGGAGCGGGTCACCGGTGCTCATGCGAACGGCCAGCTCGTGAGGCCGCGTCGCGTGCTCGAGGGCGACGACGGCGGTGGCCGCGCGGTCGAAGGGGAGAAGCTCGGAAGGATCGGCCGCTTCCACCGGGTACGAGACGAAGAGACTGCGGAGCGCCGACCCGAGCGCCTCGCGGAGCGCACGAGGAAGCTCGCCCACGTGCCCCGCCGTCGACGACACGAGGGTCACCGCGGCCTCGATGGCGATCCCCTGCTCGCCGAGCGCCTTCATGCCCGCGAGCGCGCGCGCGAAGCCGCCCGGATCGCGCGTGAGCGCGTCGCACGAATCGCCGAAGACGGGCACGTTCACCCGGGCCACGTCGAGTCCGGCGTCCTTCAGGGCCCGCGCGCGCGTGCCGTCGAGGAGCGTCGCGTTCGTCTCGAGGCCCACGCGCCGCGCGCCGTGCGACCGCGCGTGCGCCACGAGCTCGGCGACGTCGCCTCGCATCGTCGGCTCGCCCCCGGTGAGCACCACTTCCTCGGCGCCCGACGCGAGCCCCTCCTCGATGCGCGCCTTCACCGCCGACAGCTGGATCGAGCGCGGATCGTCGTGCTCGCTCCGGCGCGTGCACCAGAGGCAGGCCTGGTTGCACCGCCGGTTCGTGACGACGGAGACGATACGCGACGCTTTCACGGCACGCCGGGGACGGGGCGCACGAGGTCTTCGGGCCGTACGAGCCAGGGCGGCTCGGGCACGTCGTCCATCTCGTAGAAGCCGCCGCACCAGATGCGCCGGGGGCACGCGCCGCACGGTTCCTTGTGGACGCGTCGCTCAGCGAGGTACTTCGCCAGGTTCACCGTCTCGTTGTTCACGAAGATCATGTGCCGCTCGAGCTTCGCGTAGTCCCCGGCCACGTGGCGCTCGTAGCCGGGCATGAAGCAGAAGGGCAGGTTGATGACCTGGATCTTCATGCGGTCGCCGAACGCGTCGATGACGCGCATCGTGACCTTCGCGGCTTCGTGCGTGTCCGGCGTCACCCAGCGTGTGGCGCGTCCGAAGGGGGTGAGAAACTGCACGTTGAGCCACGGCAGCCCGAGCGACAACGCGAGCTCGGCGACCGCCGGCAGCGTCTCGTAGTTCCCCTTGGTCAGGGTGATGTTCATGCCGAGCTCGACGCGTTCGGGGGCGTGGCGCACGCAATTGCGGATGCCGCCGATGGTCTGCTCGAAGGCCTCGGCGACGCCGACCTGCTGCGCGTGCGTGCGCGCGTCCGGCCCGTGCACGCTGAAGAGGAGCGACGTCAGCCCGGAGCGCACCAGCTTGTGCGCGAAGCCCTCGTAGAAGCACATGCGCCCGTTGGTCGTGACGTTGACGCGCTCGTAGCCGAGGGCGCGCGCGTGGCGGATGAGCGGCAGCAGCTCGGGATCGAGCGTGGGCTCGCCGCCGTCGAAGTCGACGAGCGTCACGCCGCGCGAGCGATAGTGGGCGAGCCACTCGCGCTGGCGCTCCGGGTTGCCGTGCACCTGCGTGCGCGTCCCGACCGCGCAGAACGTGCAGTGGTTGTTGCACGCGTAGGTGAGGTTCATCACGACCTTGCGGGGGCCTTCCGACGCGCGGAGCAGGCCGTCGAACGTCTCCTTGAAAGCGACGAGCGCCGCGGGCGAGACGCGCGCGCCCGGCTGCGAGGGCTGCTGCTGGAATCGGGGGCCCCAGTCCTCCACCACGGGCAGCGCCCGTGCACCATCCCCGTGTTCCGCGAGCCGCGTGCCGGGCAGGGGAGTCGAGAACTGCACAGCGGGGCGCGCGCCGAAGCGGGTGAAGAGGTCGTAGGCGAAGGCGAGGGTGGCGTTGACGTCCTCGGCGGTCTCGTTCGGCATGCCGACGATGAAGTGCACCATCGCCGGGACGCCCTCGGCGTGCGCGTGCTCCGCGGCCCGCTCGACCGCGCGCAGATCGAGCTGCTTGCCCACGATTTCGTCGACGACGCGTTGGACCCCGCTCTCGGCGCTGACCGACAGGGTCGTCACCCGGCCGCGCATGCGACGCACGTGCTCCCGCTCGAGGTAGTCGGCGCGCATGCCATTGGGCACGTCGAAGCGCACGCCGGCCTCCTCGACGGCCGCGAGCAGCGCCTCGAAGTGCCGCGCGCTCACGTTCACCATCTCGTCGAGTACGTGCAGGCGCGTGGCGCCGTGGTCGCGCGCGAGCCGGCGCACGAGGTCACGGAGCCGGTCCTCGCCGAGGCGCCGCTGCGTCTTGGCTGCACCGGGCTCTCGTCCCGGGTTCGAGCTGCAGTGCGCGCACCGGAAAGGGCAGCCGCGCGACGTCACGAGTGGCAACGTGCGGCCGTCGATCGGGAACGCCCACTCGGAGCGCCCGAGACCGCGGACCACGCGCTCGCGGAAGGCGTCGTGCGCTGCGAGGTCCACGAGGTCCCACGCCGGCGGGGGCAGCGCGTCGAGCGCGTCGGTCTCTTCGCCACGCACCGTGCCGCGAGTTCTCTCGCGGAGCACACGCTCGATCTCGTGCTCGGCTTCGTACTTGAGCCACGCGTCGACCTCGGGGTAGCTCGCGACCACGCGGCTGCCGTCGGCCTCGACGTAGTGCTGACCCGACTGATGGAGGTCCGCCAGGAGCAGGTAGGCGTTCGGCGCCATCGCGCGCATCGCCGCCAGCGTGGCGCCGAGCACGTCGCATCGTGCCGGTGGCCGGTGGAACGGCGTGTAGGCGACGACGATCGCGTCCGCCTCGCGGGCGGCTCCTTCGCTCGCCGCGATCACCTCGTCCACCGGCGCGCCGAGGTGCGCCCGACCGTCGTCGCGCCACGCGAGCGTCGAACCCGGAAGCGCGTACGCGTCGACGAGCGTGACGTCTGCGCCCTTCTCCCTCACGAAAGCCGCGTTCTGGACCGCCCCCAGATCCGCGAACCACGGGTAGTCGATGAAGTCCCGCGCGATCGACGTCGGGGGCTGGACGACGAGCACGCGAGGCATTGCCGAATGCTACCCCGCCCCGAGCTATGCTTCACGCGTGTGGACCGAGGAGACGCACTCGGCCGGCGTGGCCGCGGGTGAGAAGACGCGCACCCACGAGGAGGCCGCGCACGACAAGCGCAACTGGGTCCGCCTCACGTTCGACTGCAACGATCACTGCGTTTTCTGCCTAGACGCCGACGCGCACGACGGGACCGTCCGCTCGCACGAGGACATCAAGCGGCAGATCCTCGACGGGCGACGCGTGGGGGCGACGCGCCTCATCCTGTCGGGCGGCGAGCCGACCATTCACCCGAAGTACGTGGACTTCATCCGCCTCGGCACGCTCGCGGGCTACCCGAAGATCCAGACCGTCACGAACGGCCGGATGTTCGCGTACGGAGACTTCCTGCGGCGCTGCCTCGAGGCGGGGCTCTCCGAGATCACCTTCTCGCTGCACGGACCCAACGCCCGCGTCCACGACGCGCTCGTCGGCACCAAGGGCGCATTCGAGGAGGAGATGCGCGGGCTGAGGAACGCGCTCGCCCAGCGGGAGGCCACGGGGCGGCCCATCGTGAACGTCGACGTCGTCGTGAACCGCGCCAACGTGCGGCACCTGGCCGAGATGCTCACGATGCTCCTGGAGCTCGGCGTGCGCGAGTTCGACCTGCTCCAGGTCGTGCCCTTCGGCCGCGCCTTCCGCGACGGACGCGACACGCTCTTCTACGATCTCGAGGAGGCGCGCCCGCACATTCAGGCGGCGCTCGCGTACTCCAAGCAGCCCGACGTGCACCTCTGGATGAACCGCTTCCCACCGCAGCACCTCGAGGGCTTCGAGCACCTCATCCAGGACCCCTACAAGCTGAACGACGAGGTGCGCGGGCGGAAGGAGGAGTTCGCGCGCTGGATCGACACCGGCGAGGCGCTCGACTGCCGCGACCCTGCGCGCTGCCGGTACTGCTACCTCGAGAAGCTATGCGACTCCCTCGTCCAGACGATGGACGGCGTGGGGCGCGGCGCCTTCGAGATCGTGCGCGTCGACACCGAGGCCGAGGCGCACGCGCCGAGCAGCTTTGGTGGCGATCCGGCAACGGCGCGCAAGCGGTTGCCGCTCGCGGGCAACGGCGCTCCCGCGCCGCGTCGGTCGCTCGACGAGATCGTCGCGACGTCGAATGCACGCACGCTTCACGTCGTGGCGCCCAGCGTCGCGCGCGCGCTGGAGGTGGCGTCCCGCTTCCCGTCGCTCACCGATCTGGAGCTGCGGCTCGACGACTGGTCGGGCATCGATACGGTGGACCGGCCCATTACGCGGGTCGAGGCACGGACGTCGCAGCAAGCGCAGGCGCTCCTCGCGGTCGCCGCCACCTTCGAGGTGGTGGTGGACCTCACGACGGAGACGGCTCCGTGGCTGCTATCGCTCGACGAGGCGCCCACGCGACTCGCGCTCCGCCAGCCCGCGTACGAGCGCGCGAGCGATGCGCGCGAGCACGACGTGGACTTGCACGCGTTCTTCGCGAGCTTCCGGCACGCCGCGGTGCCTGTGGAGGGCGTGCCGGCGTGCATCCTGGGACGCGAGCCGAGGCGCCGCCCACCCACGATGGATCTCGCGGCGGCCGACCCGACGGGGCGGGTCGAGATCTTCCGCTGGACGCGTCGCTACGTCGAGGAGCGGTACGTCACCAAGTCGCTCCGCTGCGCCTCGTGCGTCCACACCTCACGGTGCGAGGGCGCGCACGTCAACTTCATCCGGGCTCACGGCTACGCTTCGCTTCGTCCGGTGACGGCTCCTCCTCCGCCACCACGATAGAGAGGCTCGACAACCCCTCGATGACCTCGCGCGTGCGCTGCCGCTCACGCTCCATCGCCGCGTCGTGCTGAGCACCGAACGCCACGTCCACGACGAGGCTCGACTGCTCCTCCTCGATCGTGATGGGAACCTCGACGGAGCTCGGCGAGGGAACCGCCTGGACGGTGGACGACGATCGCGCGCGCTTGTCCTCGGCGTAGGCCTCGCGCAGCGCCTCGAACATGTCGCGGGCCGTCTGCCAGCGCCCCTCGCGCTCGAAGGTGAGCGCGCGATCGACGGCAGCCACGAGCCTCGGCCTCGCCTCCGGCATCACGGACGCGAGCGACGGCGCGCGCTCGGTCATGCCGGCCATGGTCGTGTCGAACGCGGTCGACTTCTCGTGGATGCGTCGTCCCGTGAGCGCGCGGAACATGACGGCGCCCAGCGAGAAGATGTCTGCCCGCGCGTCGACGAGGTCCGTCTTGCCGCGCGCCTGCTCGGGCGACATGTATCCGGCGGTGCCCATGACGATGCCCTGAGCGGTCGGGATCAGCGAGATGCTCCCGTCGCGCACGCGCGCCAGGCCGAAGTCGAGCAGCTTGGCGTATCCGCCCTTCGTCACGAAGATGTTCGCCGGCTTGATGTCGCGATGCACGATTCCCGCCGCGTGCGCGATCTGCAGCACCTCGAGGACCTGGCCCGCGATGGCGAGCACCTCCGAGATCGGGATCCTCCCGCCGATCCGGTGGAGCCACGCCGAGAGAGACTCCCCGTCCAGGAGCTCCATCACGAGGTACGGCGACCCGTCCTCGGCGATGTCGTCGTCGAGGATCGCGACGGCTCCGGGGTGGCCCATCTTGTTGGCGACGTAGCCCTCGCGAAGGAATCGCTTGCGCACCTCGGGGTCGCGCGCGAAGCGCGCGTGGAGGATCTTGATGGCCGCGCGGCGGCCGTTGCGGTGGGTCGCGACGTAGACTGCCCCCATGCCGCCGGTGTCGAGCAGGCGATCGATCTGCCACTTACCGTTCAGCACCTGTCCGACGCGCGCCTCGGGCTTCGGAGGGTCGCGAGGCTCTGCGGTCATCCTCTCGCAGCATCGGCCCCCGGGCCACTTGGCGTCAAGCTCGCCGGTAGTGCAGGAGCCATTCGCTGCTCGTACCCGTGGCGACATCGCGGCGACTCATGAGCTCCAAAGGGTGCGCCGAGAGGAGCCCGTGAGCGCGAGCCGCGTCGTCATTCCGGTAATGCTCGAAAGTGCCTCCCGGCGGAAGCGGCCCACGGCGCAGCAAGCCAAAGGCCACGCCGTCCACGACGAGCAGCGTGCCCCCGGGACGCAGGGCCCGCACGATCGCTCCGACCGCGCGAACCGGGTCGCGCAGGTGGTTCCAGCTGCGCAGAACGACCACGTGGTCGAAGCGTTCCACGTCCTCGATCGCCTCCGCCTCGCCGACGCGCACCTCGGCCCAGGGTGAACGCGCTCGCATGGCATCGGCGCGCGCGGCCTCCGGCTCGAGTCCCGTCCAGCGCACCGAGCCGTCCCTCGCGCGTGGAGCGATCACGTCCTGGTAGCGTCCTTCCCCACACCCGACGTCGAGCACGTCGCCGCGCAGCCCCGAGACGATCTGCTGCACGAGGGAGTCGTCGCGCGCGAACGCGTCGAGGGCTGGCGCCCGTTCCCAGAGACCGCCACATCGTTCGCGCGCGTCGCACGGGTCGCACGTGGCGCTGCGTCGCAGCGGGACGAGGTCGCGCGCGAAGTCGTCGGGCGCATCCTTGGCGCTCGCGTCGTCGTACACCTGCCCGAGCGCCAGCTTGGTGTGCGCGATCTCGCCGTCGGTGAAGTCGCGTGATTCGGTGCGGTAGCGCTCGACCCGGTCCCCTTCACGGAGAAAGAGGATGCGTCCGCGATCCCAGGGGGTGACGCCATCCGTGCGAACGGGGCAAGCTCCGCCGGCGGCGAAGCGGCCCTGCGTTCCTTCGTGCACGTAGGTGAACGAGTTGGATCGCGTCTGCCTCGCGACCGCGTGGACCTCGCCGTCTCCGTGCACCTCGCGGTAGCCGGCGTAGAGGCCAGGGCAAGGGCCCCGGAGCGCGCAAGCGCCGCACGCGTCGTCCGGCTGCACCTTGGCGAGATCGTCGACGGGGAAGAAATCGGGCTCGCCCACCTCGATCATCGTGGCGAATCGGTGTGTCTTGAGGTCGTCGTACCGGTCCTCGTGCCCGGGCAGCACGCAGAAAGGGATGCCGTCGTGCGCGAAGCGCTGCGCACCGCCACTCCGCTCGAGGCCGTACTCGATCGCGTCCTTGACGCGCGCCGCCACGTCCGACACCCGGGGGATGACGTGATCGAAGAGCCGGTCGGCGCCGCCCTTGGGCTGCACCATCGAGAACTTCACGATCACGTCGGGCCACGGCAGGAGCGCGTCGACGACGCCGCGCAGGTGCTCGAGGTTGGCGCGCGTGATGACCGTGTTCACGGTGAAGTCGAGACCGCGGCCGGCGAGGTTGCCGACCGCCGCGTAGGTCTGCTCGAAGGCGTCGGCTCTCACCAGGGCGTTGTGAACCTTGGCCGTCCCGCCGTGGAGCGACATGTACACGTAGCGCAGCCGCTGCTTCAGCAGCTTCTCGACGAGCTCGGGGTACGCGAGCATGCGGCCGTTGGTGACGAGGCCGAAGTCCATCCCGCGCGCCGCCGTTCGCGCCGCCCAGCGCAGGAGCTCGCGGCGCATCGTCGCCTCGCCCCCCGAGAGCACGACCATCGTGTGCCCGAGCCGCGCCGCACGATCGATCTTGCGGTCGATCTCGTCGGACTCGGCGTCGATGTGACGCACGTCGTACGTGTGGCAGAAGGTGCAGTGGTTGTTGCACCCGTAGCCCACCTTCACGAGCGCCTTCATCGCCCTGCCTCAGGCGGAGGATAGCGCCCGGAACTCGTCTGTGCCGTGCAGTCGCATGTAGTCGGCCCGAGGCCCGCCGCAGCGATCGACGTGGACGCACCCGGCGCACGCGGCGACGTGCCCGCCCCCCTCGAACGGCGACGCGTGCAGCGGGAAGCGGTGGTCCCCCGCGTCGACCACGTCGATGCGCAGGTCCTTCGCCGGCTGCCACAGGTCGCGCACGGCTGCCGGCAGCGTGCATGGCGGCGTGTGGAAGCTGACGAGCTCGAGCCCGCGCGATCGCGCGAGGGCATGGGCCCGTTCGACTGCGGGAACGAGGTCGGCGATGCGCGGGATCTCTGCGTCGGTGGATGCGCCACCGCCGTACAAGAGCCACAGCGCGAAGCGCCGCGCGCCGCGATCGGCGAAGAAGGCCAGCGTCTCGGCGAGGTGGGGCGCGGTCGATCGCGCGAGAAGCACGTCGGCGGTGACGCGGACCGGAAGCGCCGACAGGTTCTCCAGCGCGCGAACGAGGAGCGCGTGGCAACCCCGTTCGCTGCTCAGCCGGTCGTGCACCTCCGCGCGCGCACTCTTCGCGTTGACGCGCACGTCGGTCACGCCCGCCTCGACCAGGGCCTTCGCGTACCCCGGGTAGGCGAGGCGCATCGCGTTGGTCTGGAGGATCACCTCGGCGAATCCGAGGTCGCGCGCGCGCTTGACCAGGGCAGGCAGGTCCTCGCGCAGCGTCGGCTCTCCGCCGCCGAACCACGCGCTGCTCGCGCCGGCGTCGCGTGCCTCGCGCAGGAGCGCCGCGGCCCTCTCGGGAGCGATTCGCTCGCCCGTGTCCTCGCAGGCGCGGCAGCCGATGCACCGAAGGTTGCACCGGTAGTCGAGCGCCAGCTCGAGCGTCCGCGTCGCGGCCATCGCCGGAGGAGTATCGTACGAACGTGCCCGTCGCGCTCGTTCCGCCGAGGGATCTGACCGTCCCGGAGCCGGGGTCGGCGACGGCTCGCGACGTGCTCTCGCTCGCCCTCGGGCGAGCGATGCGCGAGGCGCGAGCCCTGACGAGGGACCATCCGGTGCTCGGCCGCGTCGAGCCGGGGGGGCTCGCGAGCCTCGTTCGCCGCGTACGCGTCGGCGTCCTGGTGCGGGCGCTCCGCGGGGCGGAAGAGCCCGGGCCGCTCCGCGCGCAGCTCGTGGCCACGATGCTCGCGGAGCTTTCCGGAGAAGCTCCGCACCCGGGGATGCCCATCGACGGCTCCGTCGTTCTCGCCCTCGAGGACAACAATCCCCTCGCGATGCACGAGGCGCATCCCGACAAGCCGGGAAACGCCGTCGACCTCGGCGGGCACTCCCCCGGCGAGTGGGTCGCCTCCTTGCGCGAGGCGCTCCAGATCGTGCGTGCACACCTGCCCGACCTGCGACGCGAGATGGATCTCTACGTGCAGCAGGTCGTCCCCGTCGGATTCTACGCCGACAAGCACCTCTCGGCCTCCTACCGGGAAGCCATCGGCACCCTCTATCTCTCTTTGCATCCCAATGCGCTCACGATGGTCGAGGCGCTCGTCCACGAGTTCCAGCACAACAAGCTCAATGCGCTGCTCGAAAGCGACAGGGTCCTAGAGAACGGGCAGGAGCCCCTGTACCGCTCTCCGGTGCGTCCCGATCCGCGTCCGCTCCACGGCGTGCTCCTCGCTGTGCACGCGTTCGTCCCGGTGGCCCTCCTCTACCAGCGGATGATGGCCGCCGGCGACGCCCGAGCCTCCGAGCGGCGCTTGCGCGAAATCGTCCGGATCAACCGGGAGGGAACCGACGTGCTTCGCGCGCACGCCCGCCCGACGCCCGCCGGAAGGGCCCTTCTCGACGAGCTTTTTCGGTGGGATCGACACTTCGCCGGGCTCCTCTGACCGGCTACACTTCGCCCGATGTCCAGCCTGTCCGAAGTCGCGTCGGTGGACGCGGCCCAGCGCTCGGTCGCCCTGACCGTCGACGCGTCTCTTTATCCGCTCGGGGCGGTGTACGGCGCCGCGTATGTCTTCCTCGACCGCTGCTACGTCCTCCTCGACAAGCCCGATGCCGCGCACGTGCGCGTGACGCTGTCGTGGAAGAAGGGCGAGCCGCCGGAGGGCGCGCTCGTCGCCATGGCCGGCGAGTTCGCCAACGAGCTCCTCTCCTGCGCGTGGCGCGCCAAGATCGCCGAAGAGAGCCGTGCGGTCATCGAGTCCACCACGGCGCGGGCGCTCGCGGGCGCGATGGGGGCGCCGACGCTCGACGACCTCGAGAAGTTCGAGTTCGGCGACGAGGCCTTCGAGGACCCGCTCGGCATCGCGATGAGCTGGGAGGAGAAGTACGGCAAGAACAAGAAAGGCGCGGAGGAGAAGAAGACGGAAGGGGAGGGGGCGCCCAAGTGATCGAGCTGCGCTTCCACCGCGACCTCTATCGAGGGGAGTCCGTCGACGCCGCCGCGAAGGCGCTCACGCCCTACGCGACGAGCATCGACCGCGCCGAGGAGCCCGCGCACTGGGTGCTCCGCGTCACCGCCGCGAGCCCCGAGCGCGAGCGGCGCGTCGCCGGCGAGATTGCCAACCGCGCCCTCGGCATCACGGTGCGGGGAGCGGCCACGTGACGCAGCTGGTCCAGCTCCGCAAGCAGCTCTCCTCCAGCTTCGCGATGCCCTTCAAGCACCGCGAGGTGGGCGGCAAGGTGCTCGTCACGAACACGGAGGGCGAGTTCCTCCTGCTGACGCCCGACGAATTCGCGCAATTCGCGCGCGGGGACGTCGCCAAGGGCACCCCGCTCTACTCGCGGCTCGCCGAGCGCAACTTCGTCCGCGCCGAGGCGAACACGGACCGCATGCTCCAGCGCATGCGCGCTCGCAAGCGGTTCCTCTCGTGGGGCCCCAACCTCCACATCGTCGTCGTCACGCTGCGGTGCAACGAGACGTGCGTCTACTGCCACGCCTCGCGCGCCGACATGGGCGCGACGCACACCGACATGACGCCCGAGGTGGCCGACGCCACGGTGGAGCAGATCTTCGCGACGACGAGCCCCGACGTCACGATCGAGTTCCAGGGAGGCGAGCCGCTCGTCGCGTTCGACACCGTGAAGCGCATCGTCGCGCGCGCCCGCCAGAAGAACGAGACGGTCGGCAAACGCCTCGAGTTCACCATGGTGTCGAACCTCTCCCTCATGGACGAGGAGAAGCTCGCCTGGCTCGTCGAGAACAAGGTGCAGATCTGCACCAGCGTCGACGGACCCGAGCACCTGCACGACAAGCAGCGGAAGCTCGTAGGCGGAAGCGCCCACGCCGCCGCGACGAAGTGGATCCGCCGCATCAACGAGGCGTACGCCGCGATGGGGCTCGACCCGACGCTCTATCACGTCGAGGCCCTTCTCACGACGACCCGCGACGCGCTCCCCCGCTGGAAGGAGATCGTCGACACCTACGTCGATCTCGGCTGTCGCGCGCTCTTCCTCCGCCCGGTCGACCCGTTCGGATTCGCCGACAAGACGGCTCCACGCGTCGAGTACCCGCGCGCCGAGTACCTCTCCTTCTACCGCAGCGCGGTCGACTACATGATCGACCTCAACAAGCGCGGCGTGGAGATCCTCGAGCGGTTCGCCGCCATCTTCCTCACGAAGATCCTCGCGGGCGAGGACCCGAACTTCCTCGACGTGCGTTCGCCCTGCGGCGCCGGCATCGGCCAGATTGCCTACAACTACGACGGCAAGATCTTCACCTGCGACGAGGGCCGCATGCTCCACGAGATGGGCGACGACGCGTTCCTCCTCGGGCAGGTGGGAGAAACGCGCTACCGCGACGTCATGTCCCACGAGACGGTGCGCGCGCTCGCCATCGCCAGCAACCTCGACGCCCAGCCGGACTGCGTGAACTGCACCTACCAGCCGTACTGCGGCGTCTGCCCGGTGCACAACCACAAGACCCAGGGGTCGATCTTCGGCCGGATGCGCGAGAGCAGCTTGTGCGCAGTGCACAAAGGGATCCAAGATTACTTGTTCGAGCGCATCGGGGCCGACGACCCCGAGATTCTCCGCGTCTTTTCGCAGTGGACGACCGTGCGCGACCGAGTGCACTTCCTTCAGACCTGCAACGTCTAACCGGAGGCGATGCCCCATGGCAGCCGACGCCGACAACGACGACATCCCCGAGTTCAAGAAGGACTGCGCGGGCCAGCTCACCCCCGAGCAGCGCAAGATCTCGGACACGGCGAAGGACATCGCGGAGAAGGGGCCCGGCGACCTGCCGCCCATCGACCCGGAATCGCCGGCGTCGCCCGCGCAGCACTGCTCGCACGGGAGCCACGGCTCGCACGGCAGTCACGGAAGCCACGGGTCGCACGGCAGCCACGGGAGCCACGGCAGTCACGGAAGCCACGGCAGCTGGTAGCCCGCTCGCTCACGGAAGGAACATGAAGGAAGCTCGCGCTCGTCTCCTCTCTTCGCTTGCACTGCCCCTGTTCCTCGGCGCCTGCGTCGTCGAGACCGCCCCCGCGCCAGCGCCGCCTCCGCCTCCCCCGCCTCCGCCCGGACCCGTCGCGAACGCTGCGCCGCCCCCGAGACCCGCCCAGCCGGGCCCGCCTGCCGCGCACGCTCCGCCGCCGCCTCCTCCTCCCGCGCCGCACCTTCCGCCGCTGCCGCCGCCGCAGCCGGTCTCGTCGCGCTTCCCGCTGCGCATCGTCCACCCGCTGCCGCTTCCGAACCAGAACTCCGGCGCGCTCGACGTCAGGCTTCTCGAGCTCAAGATTAAGCAGCGGCCAGCGCGAACGTGCGGACCGCGCGAGACGTCGCCGGGCCACTGGGTCCACATCGACTGCGGCCGCTACCGCCTGCCGACGCGCGTCGTTCACGTCGACATGCACAAGAAGATGGCGATGATGCTCGCCGGCAAGCTGCACATGGACTCGGCGGTGCGCGGCAGCCTGCCGGACTCGATCGACCACCGCAAGGACGGCACCGAAGGCCCCATCAAGGACCAGGGGCAGGTCGGCTCGTGCACGGCGTTCTCGCTGTCGAGCGCGATGGACAACGCGATCCTGCGGCAGAACCAGAACGTCGCAACGTCGTCGCTCCACATCTGGTCGCACTACGGCACGCCCGACATGCAGTCGGCGGGCGACGGCAACGTCGGCAAGCCCATCGCCGCGTGGCCGCAGTGGATCTACGACGAGCGGACGGCGTGCGAGCTCGACACGACGGGCGACTGCGGCCCGTACGACGGCAACCCCGCGGTCCCGGGCGAGGACCCGGGCCAGGACAAGACGCTGCAGGCCAAGATCAAGCAGGCCGACGGCGAGGGCGTCTGGACCATCTCGGAGTACGACCAGATCGGCAACGACGGCGACAGCATCGCGACCCTGCTCGCGACGGGGTCCGACGTGTGGTTCGCCATGCAGGTCGGCAACTCGTGGTTCAACCCCAACGGGGACACCATCGCGGACTGGACCGGAGACGACGTCGCCGGCGGGCATGCCGTGCTCTTCGCCGGATACCGGCACGTCAACGGCAAGCGCCAGTTCCTCGTGCACAACAGCTGGGGAACGAGCTGGGGCGACCACGGCTTCGCCTACATCTCGGAGAACATGATCGGCCAGTTCCTCGAGGGCGCCTGGAAGGTGGTCGTCACCCAGGGCAAGCCCAGTCCGAACCCGCCACCCCAACCGACGCCGCACTTCAACCCGTTCAAGCCGAACCCGCCGCCGCAGCCGAACCCGCCCGGGCCCAATCCGCCCAACCCGCCGGACCCTGCGCCGAGCTGCCAGTTGACCGACGACGATTGCAGCGAGACGCAGCTCGTCGACTCGGTGACCTGCCAGTGCGCGCAGATGTGCTCGGATGACTCGCGCCCCGCCAACGGCCAGTGCCCGAGCACGGGCGCGCATCGCTGAGTCCGCACGCTCGTAGAGTGCGCACTCGAACACCAGACCAAACCGCGCTAAGCGGGGAGCGTGCAGAAACTCGTCCGAGGGGTCCACAAGTTCCAGGCGAACTACTTCGCGAAGCACAAGGAGCTCTTCCACCAGCTCGCCACGGCGGGCCAGCAGCCGGAGACGCTCTTCATCACGTGCTCCGACTCGCGCGTGGTGCCGCACCTCATCACGAGCGCGGCGCCCGGGGAGCTCTTCATCCTGCGGAACGTCGGCAACGTCGTTCCGCCGTACGACCCCGCCAACGCCGGCGCGACGACGGCGGCGCTCGAGTATGCCGTCTGCGTATTGAAGGTCGCGAACATCATCGTGTGCGGACACACCCAGTGCGGCGCCATGAATGCGCTGCTCAATCCCGACACGCTGCGCGAGCTCCCCTACGTGAGCCGCTGGCTCCGCCACTCCGCGCGCCTCCGCGATCTCATCGCCACCCGCTACACGCACCTCGAGGGCGACGCCCGCCAGACGGCCGCCGCCGAGGAGAACGTGCTCGTGCAGCTCGAGCACCTGCGCGGCTACCCCTTCATCGCCAAGGCGCTGGAGGAGGGCCGGCTGCAGATGAACGGGTGGGTCTTCAAGATCGCGACCGGCCAGGTGTTCGACTTCGACCCCGAAAGCGAGGAATTCGTTCGGCTTGGTGATGTGAAGTCGATTCCGCCTGCTGCCCGCTGACGCGGCGCGCTTGACGCGAGGTGGATCGGCGCCGCCCCACGCATCGCATGCAGCGGTGCACGTCTCATCGACGAATCAATACGCAAAGTGCGTTGCTCGGACTGCGCTGTCCTCTAGAAGAGGGACCATGCGCAAAGTTTCCCTCGTCGCCTCTTCGATCGTCGTGCTGGGTGTTGTCGCCGGTTGTTCCTCCGCCCCCGGTGAGCCGGTCGGAACGTCGGTGGAGGATCTCCAGGGATCCTCGGAGCTCAATCCGTACCCGCGTCACATGCAGACGCAGGAGCGCTTCGCCCACGAGTTCGCCGGAGGCCACACTTCGGGAGGCAATCTCTCCTATCACGGCGGCCCCACCATCACGAACGCGCACGTCGTCCCCATCTTCTGGGGTCCGAGCTGGGCGTCCGGCGGCAGCGACAACGCGATCGCTAGCACCCTCGAGGGATACATCGCGAGCTACGGCACGACCGGCGAGTACAACGTCATCACGCAGTACTCGGGCATCCAGTCGACGAG
>DASVWO010000415.1:0-10384 GCA_036393165.1 Polyangiaceae bacterium
CGCGCGACGCTCGACAAGCTCCCGGCGCCCCTCCTCAACGGCGCGCTCGGAGGCGACTTGCCTCCGGGCGTGCTCGCGGTCATCGCGCCGCGCTACGCGCAGAACGCGGCGGTCATGGAGAAGATCCTCGCGCACCCCGCGATGCCGCCGGCGGCGGTGGCCGCGGTCGCGGCGGCGGCGAACGAGGCGGTGGCCGAGCTCGTGGCGACCAACGAGCAGCGGCTGCTCGCGAACCCGGAGATCATCGAGAAGCTCTACATGAACAAGGCGACGCGGATGTCGACCGCCGATCGCATCCTGGAGCTCGCCGTCCGCAACAGCGTCGAGCTCCCAGGCATCCCCGCGTACAGGGAGGCGGCCACGGCGATCGGCATGGAGCTCATTTCCGAGCCTTCGCCCGAGCCGACGCCGGACGACGTCCTCTTCAAGGAGACCGACGTCGCCGCCGAGAAGGCCACCGTGGACGCCGCGCAGGAGGACACGCACCGCATGGACGAGGAGACGGGCCAGGAGGTCGTCGAAGAGAAGTTCCTGCCGCTGCACGCGCAGCTGGCTCAGATGACGATCTCGCAGAAGATCCGGCGCGCGATGCTCGGGACGGCCGCGGAGCGGCTCCTTCTCGTGCGCGACCCGAACCGACTCGTCGCGCAGTCGGCGATCCGCAGCGCCAGCATCCAGGAGAACGAGGTCGTGCGCATCAGCGCGAGCCGCAACGTGTGCGAGGACGTGCTGCGCATCATCGCGCTCGATCGCGAGTGGACGCGGTCGCACCAGATCAAGCTGAACCTCGTGAGCAACCCGCGCACGCCGTTCGCCTTTGCGGCGAAGCTGCTGCCCCACCTGCGCGAGCACGAGCTCAAGGCGCTCGCCAAGAGCAAGAACGTCCCCGGCGCCGTGGTGACGGCCGCCCGTCAGCAGCTGTCGCGCCGCAACGTACGCGGCTGATCAGCGCCCGACGCCCCAGATCTCGCCGGTCGCCCACGTCGCGTCGAGCAGGGAGAGGACGACGTGCACCACCTCCTCGGCGCTGCCGAAGCGCCCGAGCGGCGTCCGCGTCGCGAGGCGATGCAGGCGCAGCGGGTCGGCGTCCGCCTCGGGGTCGGCCACGATGCCGAGAGCGACCATGTTGACGCGCACCTCCGGCGCGAGCTCCACCGACAGCGCGCGCAGACCCGCCTGGAGCGCCCCCTTCGCCGTCAGATAGGCGACGTGGTTCGTGTACGGGCGCGTGACGCCCGCGTCGGTCAGTGCGACGACGGCGCCGCGCGAGTCGGCGAGATCGCCGGCGAGCGCGTGGACGAGGAGCAGCGGGGCGATGGCGTGCACCGTCAGCGTGCGCACCAGGTCGTCGCGTCGCAGGTCGTCGAAGGGCGTGCGCGGGAAGGGCCCGCACGCGAGCACGATGTCGTCGAGGCGACCGATGCCGCGCCGGATGCCGTCGACGATCCCCTCGTGCGCCCGCTCCTCGAGCAGATCGGCGCGCACGAAGGGCGCCGGCTCGCCTGGGGACGGCCCGACCTGCGCCGCGAGCCCCTCGAGCTTCGCGGCGTCGCGCGCCATGAGCACGACGCGATCGCCCCGCTGCGCGAGCGCCTTCGCGACCGCGACACCGAGCCGCCCCGTGGCCCCCACGACGAGCACCCTTCGACCGCGCTGCATGCCGAAAGCTAAACAGAACCGCGGGCCGAACGGCTATAGAGAAGACGGCCATGGCCGAGGCGAAGCCTCCCGAGACACCGGAGGGCGTGGCGTCACCGCTCACGTCGCCCGACGAGGTCTCGAAGGCGTGGAAGGCGTTTCGCGCGGGCGTCGCGCCGTGCCCGGTCGACGGTGCGCCGCTCGCGCTCGCCGTGGAGGGGACCGCGAACGTCTACCGCTTCGTCTGCGTGAAGTGCGGGGCCGCGTCGGCGTGGTTCGAGGCGGGCGCGGGCGGACTGAAGCCGCGCGGTCCGCGCGCCGGGGGGCCCGGCAACGAGTAGCCGCTAGCCGCAGTGTCCGGACGTGGCGCCGGAGGCGGGCACGCACGTCTTGCCGATCGACGCGCAATCGAACGTGACGGGATGGCCTCCCACGCACAGGGAGATGGAGCTGCCGCTGCACTGGTTCTCGCCGTTGTCGAACGGCGTGCACGTGTCTCCCGAGTGCGCGCAGATCGCGGCCCCCCCCTGCGTCGAGCAGGTGTCGCCGAGGGACGCGCAGTTGAAGTTGCTCAGGTCCTGGCCGTCGCAGACCTGCAGCAGCGTGCTGCCCGAGCACGACGTGCCCGGATTGCTGCACGGCAGGTACATGTTGCCCGTGTTGCAATTGTTGAGGCCCGAGTCGTCGTTGAGGGCCATGCCGCAGGTGTAGCCGTCGTAGGCGCAGTTGACGCCGAAGTGCAGGTTGCTCGGCACGCCGCAGTAGTCGTTGATCGTGCCGAGGCACGAGTCCTGGACCGAGCAGTTGTTCCCGAGCGCGCACCAGTGCGTGCCGTCGTCCCCGGTGAGGCAGCGGGCGCCCGGCGCGTAGTACGCCGACCCGCAGTGGAGCAGGTAGCTGGCGCCGCAACGGAACACGGTGCCGCCGTCGTCGCCGCAGTGCTCGGCGGCGTCGGCGCCGGCGTCGGCACATCGCGGGTCGTTCGGCGCGAGGTTCTCGAGCGAGAGGCAGGAGCCGGCGGCGGCGCAGGTCGTCGCCGCGGCCATGCACTGGAACGTCTGCGATTGCACCGCGAAGCCGACGCGATCGGTCGGGATGGGCCCGGCGAGCCAGTGCACGCAGAGCGAGTAGTTGACCGGATCGACCGGAACGGCGACCGATTGGAGCACCGAGGAGGCGAGGTACTGGCACTGGAAGATCAGCGTGCAGAGCGTGGCAGCCTCGCCGACGGACAGATACCCGGGCGGTCCGGCGGAGGTCTCGGCCGGCGCCTCACGGGGCGCGTCGACGGTCGTCGGAAGCTCGGTGCTCGCGTCCTGCGGCGGGACGGTCGCGCCGTCGAAGGTCGTGCAGGACGCGACGATGCCGGCTGCACCGGCGACGCACGCGAGCACGACGAGCGGTGTGCGCCACGCGCGACGCATGCCGCTCGGATCCTAGCACGCACGAACGCGTCTCAGGGCCCGTACGGATTGGACTGAAGCTCCGGCGTCGGCGCGCCGGGGGACTGAGGCTGCGGGGTCGCCGGACCACCACCGGTTCGCGAATGCCCAGCGGGCCTCGGCTCGGGTGGCCGGGGGGCGGAGACGACCGCGGTGATCGCCGGCACCAGGACGATGTCGCGCGGACCGTCGGAGAGCGCGACCGCGTGCGCGGGCGTGCCTCCTTCGAGTACGGCGTCGATGCCGAGCTCGCCACCCCAGCGGGCCACGACGAGGCGCGCGCGCGGGCCCCGCACGCGCACGTCGCGCATGCCGAGCGCGCGCACGCTCTCGATGGGCGCTTCGGCTGTGAGCTCGAGGACCACCTCGTCCGCGGCCACGGTCTGCGTCGGCGCCGGGGCCGAGGCCGAGGCCGAGGACGCCGCCTGCGGGGACGGCATGCTTCGCCGGCTGGCCATCGAGCCCATGAAGATGATCGCGGCGACGGCGACGGCGAGCGACGCGGCGATCCAGGCAGTCCGCCTCGAGAGCCTCCTCGGCGCGAAGGCATCGTGCGTCGCCGCGATCTGTCCGTCGGTCCCCTCGTCTCCAGCCCGGCGGAGCAGCAGCCGGCGCTTCGAGGTGGGCGCGGAGGGATTCGTCGACTCGCCGTCCGGCACGACCGACACCCGCGTGACGCTCAGCGGCGCGATGCGTCCCTCGAGCATGTCGTGCAGCGTGGAGCGCCTCGAATCGAGACGATCGCCGCAGAGCCGCTTGATGATGGCGCCCACATCGCGCGTGGGAGCGGGCAGGCACGCCGCCTCGAGCGCCTCGATGAACTCGTGCGCCGTCTGGAAGCGCGCGGCACGATCCCGCGACAGCGCCTTGAGCGCGACCGCGTCGACGCCGCGCGGGACCGTCGGCGCGATGGTGGAAGGCGCCGGCACCGGCTCCTCGGTGATACGGCGGATCGTGTCGAACTCGTTCTCGCCACGGAACAGGCGCGACCCCGTGAGCGTCTCCCAGAGCACGACACCGGCGCTGAAGAGGTCCGCCCGCCGGTCGATGGGCTGCGCCTTCGCTTGCTCCGGCGACATGTAGCCGTACTTGCCCTTCAGGCTTCCGCTCTTCGTCTCGGTGAGCCGGTGACGCGCCTTGGCCACGCCGAAGTCGATGAGCCGGCTCGCCCCGTCGCTGCCGACGATCACGTTCTGCGGCGACACGTCGCGGTGGACGATCTCGAGCCGGTTGCCGCGCATGTCGACCGCCTCGTGCGCCGCGTGAAGCCCCGACAGCGCGTCGAGGAGGATGCGCACGACGACCGCGGGCGGGAGCCGCTCGCGCTTGTCGGCCGCCGTCTTGAGCAGCGTCGAGAGCGCGACCGAGTCGACGTACTCCATGACGAGGAAGAGCTCTCCGTCGGACTCGACGACGTCGGTGACCGCGACGACGTTCGAGTGGTGCAGCATCGCCGCGAGGCGCGCCTCGTCGCGGAACATGTCGTAGAACTCGCGGTTCGAGAGCAGGTGCGGGTGCACGCGCTTGACGACGACGAGGCGTTCGAACCCCGCTGCGCCGATCTGCCGCGCCACGTACACGGTGGCCATCCCGCCGGTCGCGAGCTGGAGCAGGGGCTCGTAGGCGCCGAGGCGCATGTGGGGCGCGGGCGCCTCGACCATCTAGAACTCCCCCCTCACGAGCAACGAGCCTAGCCCCGCTCCGACCTGTACGGAGGGAGACTCGTCGGGCTTCTCCTTGCTCCCGTGTCCCTTCCAGTCGATGAGGAACAGCGCGGTGACTCCGGTCACCACGGCGACGGCGGCGGTCGCGCCGATGAGGACGTTGGTCCGGAACTCCTTGTTCTTCCCGGAGTCGAGGTTCGACTGGGTCGGGTTCTTGTCGAACGTGTCCTTCTGCTGGAGCGTGTCGAGCCCTGACCAGATCGTGATGCCTCCGAGGGCGAGCGTCAGCGCGCCGCCGAAGTACACGAAGACCGGCGACAGGTGGCGCGACGAAGACGGCTGCTCCTGGTCGTGCTGCGTGTCGTCGTTCGTCGCGGACGCGGACGCGGGCGAGGAGGCACCGGCGGTAGCGGGCGTCGCGGTCGCGCCCGGGGCAGCTTGCGTGGTCGACGCGGTCGCACCGGCGGCGGGAGGCACGAGCGCGACGCTCACCACGTCGCCGGCCTGCACGTCGGACGACTGTCGAACGGCGGTGCCGTCGCTCGTCTTCCCCTCGACGACGTGCGCGCCCGGCGTGACGTAGACGCTCGGCGCATCCACCGGCGCGTCGTCGACGCGGACGTCCGACACGTCGGTCGCGTGAATCTCGAGGCGCGCGAGCCGGTTCGACAGCGCACGAAGGAGCCGCTGGGCGCTGTTGCGATCGCGCGCCCGCGGCGGCGCTTCGCGCAGGTAACGCGAGTAGAGGTTCGCCGCGCGCGCCGGCTCGCCCGCGTGGTCCCACGACCTCGCCGCATTCCAAAGCGCCGAGTAGTGCGGCACGCGGTGGTACGCGTGCTCGTAAGACTCGGCGGCGTGGCGGAAATCGCCGTCCTTGAACGCACGGTCGCCCTCGGCGAAGTCCTTCGCGGCCTGCTTGCGATCCTCGACCGTGGCCGTCCCGGCGGCTTGCCCCGCAGCGCACCGCTCGGCGCCGACCTGAGCGACGATAGGCGTCGCCAAGGACAGGGCCGCTGCCAGAACGCGGGCTCGCGGGTGCATATGGAGGAGTGCCCCCGGCATGTAAGGCTAGAGGGCGCGCCCACGATGAGCAAGGAAGAGAGCGGCTCCCGCACGTGGCCGGTGTTCCTGGCGTACGCCGTGGGCTTCCTCGGGGAGCTCCTCGGCGGCGTGCTCTTCGTGGGCGTGGCGGCCTGGCTGAGGGTGCACGGCGACGCCTCCAAGGTGGCCGACGAGGCGACGCGATTCGCCCTGTCGGTCCAGGGGCTGATGGGCGCCGCGCTCGTGGGGGCCGCGGTGCTCCTCGGCGTGGCCTGGGGCACCGCCCGCTGGATGGGGGGCGGCGTGAGGGCGCGCCTGCGCACGGGGCCGTCGCTCGCGTCCGCGGTGGGCGTCGTGGCCGCCATGATCGGTACGGCTGGGCTCAGCCTGGCGTGCGGCTCTGCGGCTCAGCTCGTCCGTGTCGGCGAGGGCAATGTCATGCATGCGCTGGCGGAGTCGCTCCAGCACGCGACTCCCCTCACCTACGCGTCGGCCGTCGTGTGCATCGGCATCGTACCGGCGCTCGGCGAGGAGTCGTTCTTCCGCGGCCTGATGCAGACGCGCCTGTCCGCCCGCTGGCCCCGCTGGGCCGCCATCGCGACGACCGCGGCGGCCTTCGGCCTGCTGCACCTCGATCCTGTCCAGGGAACGCTCGCGTTCACCGTCGGCCTGTACCTCGGATGGATCGCCGAGCGCTTCGGGGGAATCCGCCCCGCCATCGCCGCGCACGCCGCGAACAACGTGCTCTTCGTGACGCTCGCCTGCTTCGGCTCGGCGGGCGACGCCGCCGGCGCCTCGCCCCGCGGTGCCGCCGCCGCCGTGCTGATCGTGGGCCTCACGGCATGCGGCGGGTCGATTGCGATCCTCCGCACACCGCTCGCGCTCAGATCATCGATATCCGCTTCATGAAGGCGCCACACAGGTCCGACTGCGCGTTGCGTTCGCGCTCGAGGGCCAGCCCGGCGCGGAAGACGGTCCCCGCGCCGTCGATGTTGCCGAGGGCGACGTGACACATCCCGAGCATCTCGTAGTCCGCCGGCTCGTTGTGCTCGGACACCAGCTCCGTGAGCGGCTCGATGGCCGCGCGGTGTGCCTCCACCATGGCCGGCGTGGGCGGATCGGGGACGCCCTTGGCGTGGACCATCAGCTTGAGGGCCTGCCGCTTGTCGGCCGCCTCGTACTTGCGGAACGCGGGCGAAGAGAAGAGCGCCTTGTAGCCGCCGTACGCCTCGTCCAGCTTGCCCGCGCGGGCGTTGCCGACGATCACCTTGATCTCCGATACGAGTGTTTCGTTCGCCATCGTCTTCCTCACTCGGCCAGCAACGCCTGGAGCTTCGGCGTGATGAACCCAACGGCCCCCTCACCCTTGATGCCGCCCTCCACCTGCTTGCCCGACGCCGTGCCGTCCGGCTTGGGCAACGCGAAGAGCGGGATGTACTTGGAGACGTATCCGGCCGACGCGAGGCGCTCGCTGTCGCGATCCAGATCGAACACGAGCATGTCGAGATCCGGGAATGCCGTGTCGAGCTCACCCTTCGCGGCCGCCTCGTGGAAGCGACGGCAGGGTTCGCACCACGTCGCGCCGACGTAGACGACGAGGCGTCGCTTCGCGCCCGAGGACTTGGCGAGCGCATCGCGCACGAGCACATCCACATCGCCCGAGGCCGGCGCCTCGCTCAGTTGCACATGCGCCACGGGCGCAACGGTGCCGGGCGCCGGGCGCGGCTCGTCCGGGGCGCTCTTGCATCCCGAGAACGACGCGAGCACGAGAGTCGCCAACACGCATAGAGAGCCCGGTGCCCGCATCACTTCGCCCTGATGGTACCTGCATTGCAGTGCTGCACGACCCGAGTTTTCCCAGGAGGTCACTGATGAATCATTTCAAGAGTTCGCTCTCGACGGGTTGCGCGATCGCGGTCGTGCTGGGAATGGTTGCCTGCGGAGGCGAGACGAGCCAGCAGCAGCCGGCGAACGCGCCGGTCGGCACCACGACCGAATATGCGCAGACGCCGCCGTCCGGCACGACGCCGACGGAGCAGAGCGGGCAGTACGGCTCGGCCATGAACCAGCCGGGGAGCTCGACCGCAGCGGGCGAGCAGCCGGGCGCCGCGACGGCTCCCTCCACGATGGGCGGCGCCTCCGGTCAGCTCAATCCGCAGGGTCAGGGTCAGTACGGGCAGAACCCGATGGGCCAGACGAACGAGCAGAGCGGCCAGTACGGGCAGTCCGGCGCGACCCCCGGCGGAGCGACGGGCGGCACCGCGCCCGGCGCCGGCACCATGGGCTCGACGAGCGCGATGGGCGGGGCGATGGACGTCTCGTCGCTCAACGACGCGCAGCTCGCGGCGGTCATCCAGGCGATCAACCAGGGTGAAATCCAGGCAGCGCAGCTCGCGGAGCAGAAGTCGACGGCGCCCGAGGTGAAGCGCTTCGCGCGCGACATGCTCACCTCGCACCGGAACATCATGAACGAGGATCAGTCGGTCCTCTCGCAGGCGCAGATCACGCCGAGCGACAATGCCGTGAGCCAGCAGCTCCGCACCGACGCGCAGGGCGAGATGTCGACGCTGGAGGGCATGCGCGGCCGTGACTTCGACAAGGAGTACGTCGACGAGCAGATCAAGGATCACAACAAGGCGATCGAGCTCATCGATCGGATCATCCCGAACATCAAGAACCCGCAGCTCAAGGCGCAGCTGCAGAACGCGCGTCCGCGACTCGAGGCGCACCTGCGCGAGGCCGAGCGCCTGCAGCAGAAGATGCAGCAGGGCAGCACGAACAAGCAGAGCCCGAGCCCAAGCCCGAATCAGAACCAGAACCAGAATCCGAACCAGAACCAGCAGAACCAGCACAACCAGCAGAACCAGGGCGGCTCGCAGAATCCGTACTGACGCGCCCCTGACGAATCGCGCGGGCTCCGGGCGTCGTGACGCTCCGGGGCCCGCAGTCTTTCTTGCGCACGCGCGCTAGTACCGCGTCGCAGAGGATCTGACTGGTTTCACGCGGCCGCCCTGCGCGGCGCGCGCACAGCCAGTGGGGGATAGCTTCGGCCGAGCTTCTCGCGAGCGCGCTGGACGGTGAATAGCCACTGGATTCGGGCTTTCTCTCGGTTGCGTCGCCGCTGCCAAGCGGAGATCTCGGAAGTCAGAGTCTTCTTGTCGGGAATGCGGCGGTCGAGGCACTGGGCGACCATGACGCCGATCTCGATCTCCACCATGTTCAGCCAGCTGGCGTGCTTGGGCGTGTAATGGAATTCGAGGCGGCGCGAGATGCGACGTGCCTCCTCGGGCTCGAAGCTCTCGTAGAGCGCGGTGGGCGTGTGGGTCGATAGGTTGTCGAGCACCACGCGGATGCGCTCGGCGTCCGGGTAGTGCCGATCCACGAGGTCGCGCATGCACTCGGCGAAGTCTCGTGCCGCTCGGTGGTCGGTGACCTTCGCGTGGCGCCAAGGGCGGTGTGCATCGAGAAATACAAAGACGTTCGCCGTGCCGTTGCGTACGTACTCGTAGTCGACGCGGGCAGGTCGTCCTGGCTCCGCGGCCACGGGCACGCGCGCCTCGCCGATGAGCTGCCGTGGCGTCTCGTCGAAACACACCACCGGATGCTTCTCGTCAGGTTCCTCGGCGTACAGCTCGAGCACGTCCTCCATCCGCGCGACGAATCCGGCGTCGACCTTCGGGATGCACCACATCTTCTCCTGCCACGGTTTCAGCTCCTTTTCCGCGAGGCGGCGCCCGATCGTGGCAGCCGACAGCGACCGGTGGTCGGTCAGACGCACCATCTCGTCGGCGAGCAACGTCAGCGTCCAGCGCGCTCGTCCCGCGGGTGGCTTGGAGCAGGCGGTCGCTACGAGCAGCGCCTCCTGGTTGGCCGTCAGCTTGCGGGCTGCACCGGGGCGCGGCGCCTCGCTCAGCGCTGCCTCCAGACCCTCCTCTACGAAGCGTCGCTTCGTCCGAAAGACCGTCGACGTGCCGACCGCCACGTTCGCGGCGATCCGCTCGTCGCTCGACCCTCGGGCTGCAGCCAGCAGGATCTGCGCTCGTTTGATCGTTCTCACCGGTGCCTTCCCTCCTTGCACCAGGGCCCGCAGCTGCGAGCCTTCCTCAGACGACAGCGTGATGCGGTAGCGTAGGTTCATGGCGACTCCTCGCCGAGCCTTTGATCACCGCACCAACGCCGTGTCCATCGTTCGCACGCCCCGCTTCACCGCCAAGCAGGGCCAGTACCTCGCTTTCATCCACACCTACGCTGTGCTCCACCACCGCCCTCCCGCAGAGGCGGACATGGAGCGCTACTTCGGAGTCACGCCACCTTCGGTCCACCGCATGGTCCTCGAGCTCGAGCGGCGCGGACTCATACGTCGGATTCCCCGTCAGGCCAGAAGCATTGCCCTCTGCATTCCCGCCGAGGAAATCCCGCCCCTTCAGCCCCAAACGATCGAAACCTCTGCGACGAGGTACTAGATGCGGCTCGCCGCGATCCTCCCCCCGCTCGCGCTCGTCGCGATCGCCTGCAAGGCACCGACCGAGACGTCGACGGGCATCGACGTCTACGTGCCGGGCGTCGACGGCGGCGACGCGGCGGCGCTGCCCGAGTCCG
>DASVWO010000416.1:0-14671 GCA_036393165.1 Polyangiaceae bacterium
GGACAGATGATCCCTCACATCTTGACGTCGATCGGCGGTTCTGATCGTTTTCGCTCGTGGCGAAAGCGAGCTTGCAGGTCGGGCGGATCGGGGAGGAGTTGAGGGGAGCGGAGCTCGGGGACGAGCGACTGTCGCGGCGGCTGTCGGCGCTGGCCGAGCGTGCGCTGGGCGCTCCCGACGCTGGCTTTCCGCAGATGGTGGCTTCCGACGCGGAGTTGGAGGGGGTCTACCGGTTCCTGAGCAACGAGAGGGTCACGTCAGAGGGCATTCTGGGTCCGCACATCGAAGCGACCTTGGATCGAGCCGCAGCCGAGGGCACGGTGGTGGTCGTCCACGACACGACGTCCTTCGAGTTTGGTGGGGCAAGTCCGCGCGAGGGCCTCGGGCTGATGATCGGCAACGGCCAGGGCTTCTTCGCTCACGTGGCTTTGGCCGTCGCCCGGGGCGAGTCTCGGATGGCTCTGGGCACGCTGGGCCTGGAGCATTGGCCGCGGCGCACGCGCAAGCATTCCAACCACAACAAGGAGACCCGCAAGGATCAGGAGCGAGAATCGCTGCGCTGGGGTCGCATGCTCCAGCGCGTCGAGCAGCAGAGTGGCCGCCGCTTTTCGTGCATCCACGTCATGGATCGAGAAGCCGACATCATCGAGGTGCTACTCGATGCTCGCCGCCTGGGAGCTCGCTTCGTGATTCGCTCGGCTCACGATCGCGCGCTGCACGATGGCGGTCGGCTGCGGGATCGAATCGCTGGTCTGCAGCCTTCGGTACGCAAACAGGTGAAGCTCAATGCCCGAAGCGACCGAGGCCGCCCGGGCGTGGTGCGCAAGCGGCATCCGAAGCGCTCCGGGCGCACCGCCTTGCTTGGCATTGCTGGATGCGCCGTCGAGCTGTCGACGGGCTATTACCACCGCGAGCAGCCTCCGGTGGCAGTCAACGTCGTGCACGTGCGGGAGTTGGATCCGCCTCGCGACGAGCCGCCGGTCGACTGGCTGCTGTGCACCTCTGAGCCCATCGATACCGCCGAGCAGCTCGAAGCGATCGTCGACGCCTACAGGGCCAGGTGGGTCATCGAGGAATTCTTCAAGGCCCTGAAGACCGGATGTGCTCTCGAGAAGCGGCAGCTGGAGTCGTATCGCGCACTGTCCAATGCGCTGGCGCTCTTCATCCCTGTCGCCTGGAGGCTGCTGCTCGCGCGCTCGCTCGCACGCTCCAACCCCGATGCTCCAGCCGGCATTGTGCTCACCCCGATCCAGCTTCGGCTGGTCACGCACAAGCTGCAGCTCAAAGCCCCTCCATTGACGCTCGAGCAGGCGACCTACGCCATTGCACGCCTCGGCGGCCACCTACCGCGCAACGGCCCTCCGGGCTGGCAGACCCTCGGACGCGGATTCGAAGCCCTCCTGCTCATGCAGGCAGGCTGGCGTGCCGCCGTCGAAGCGGGCGCCTTGTGATCAATCATCTGTCCCGGGATTCCCGGGACACCCTGAGGCCACGCCTAGTCTGCGGGGTCGTCCTCGGAGAGCAACACTTCTTCCTCTTCCGTCATGTGGGCCTCCAGCGTGCGGAGGATCACGGCGAGGCGCGCGCGGCGGGTCGGCTCGCCCGACGATCGCAGGCGGCGCAGGTCAGTCACGAGCTGCGCGTGCTCGCTGACGTGCGACTGGTCCATCACTCTGTAGCGACCCGGCGTGCGTGCGTGCACGGTCTCCAGAACGCCGCGCAGTGCGTGCTCCTCGTGGCGGCTATGGAAGAAGAGCGCGTCGCCGAGGCGCTCGATGCAGACCCACAGTGCACCGGATGTGTCGTGCCCGCCGAGCAACGTCCGCGCCTCCTCGATGAGGCTCCGCAGCTTGAAGTGCTCTCCGAGCAGCTCGGCGCGGACCTGGCTCGGTCGCATCGGCAAAGGGGGCGCCTCCGCGCAAGACCTGCGGGACGGAGAGCTGACCGGAACGGGCTGGACGCGCGGATTGGACATGTTCCGGCGGTGCCAGCATCCTTCGTGCCGTGAGGGTGCGTGCTGCGGCGTGGCTCGCGTTCTCGGCGCCGATCGGCATCGTGGCCTCGTGTGGAAGCCGCACCGGGCTGCTCGTGCCGCCTCCCCACGACGCGACGGCGCCCGACGTGGCCGCCGATGTGTCCGAGGAACCCGACGTCCTCGAGGAGCCGGAAGCATCCGAGGAGGCCGATGCCGATGCCGACGCCGGCGAGGACGCACCGCCGATGATCGAGGAGACCGTCGACATCTGCACCGACGCGGGATCGACGCTCGTCTACGTCATGACGTCGCAGAACGTGCTCATGTCGTTCTATCCGCCGACGGCGACGTTCACGACCATCGGCACGCTCACGTGCCCCGATCCGGGCAACGACACGCCGTTCTCGATGGCCGTGGATCGGGGCGGCATCGCGTACGTCCTGTTCGAGAGTGGCCACCTCTATCGCGTGAGCACGCGGACGGCGGTGTGCGTCCCGACGAAGTTCGCGCCGGGCATCGATTTCACGCAGCAATTCGGGATGGGCTTCTCGGCCAATGCGGACACGGACGGCGGCGGAGACGGGGGCGAAACGCTCTACATCGCCGGCGATCCGGGATGGGCGACGGGCATGCCGATGCCGTCGACGCTCGGCACGCTCGACGTCAAGGCGTTCACCGCGTCCAGCATCGCCGGATTCACGCCGCCGATCCTCCAGCCGGAGCTGACCGGCACCGGCGCGGGGAAGCTCTATGCATTCTGGGCGCCCACAGACACGGCCGACACGTCCATCGTCGAAATCGACAAGACGACGGCCGCCGTCACCACGCTCACGACGCTTCCCGGCGTGTTCTTCGGCGGCGGCTGGGCCTTCGCGTTCTGGGGCGGCGACTTCTACACGTTCACCGCGCCGAACGGCTTCGGGACCTCCAGCGTCGTCACGCGCTATCGGCCGTCCGACGGATCCATCGTGCAAGTCGCGACCGCGTCGAATCTCACGATCGTCGGCGCGGGCGTGTCGACGTGCGCGCCGCAGATGTGAACGAGGTCGCGCGATACGCGCGCGTTGGAATTTCGGCAGCCTCGGCCGAGCGTCGTGCAAATCGTGTCTTGCGCCCACCAGGCTCACGAGCTACTCCGCGTGCCTCGTGGGGGCTCTCCAGTTCGGGGAACGGAGTGATGCGCGTATCGACTCGCGCGCGCGGATGCACTTTCAGCAGCTCGTGCAGCTCACGAGCCGCCTGAGCGAACCGCTGCGCAGCGAAGAGGTGGCGCGCGTGGTCATCGATCAGGCGGCGGCTGCGATGGGCGCGAGCACGGCGCTCATGTGGGCCATCGACGATCCACCGTCGCACGCGACGCTCATGCGGGCCACGGGTTGCCCTGCGCCGGCGGAGGCGTACTACGCGCGCATCGCGCTCGAGCCGTGGTTGCCGATGGGCGACGCGATCCTCCGTCGCGAGGCGCTCTTCTTCGAGTCGCGCGACGAGTATGCGCGTCGCTATCCGGTCGCCCAGGAGCGCGGCACACGCACGCGCCAGTTCCCCGAGCTCTCCTACGTCTGCTTGCCGCTCGTCGTGCACGGGAGGGCCATTGGCGGCGTGTCCATCGTGTTCCCCGAGGCGCGCGCCTTCGCCGAGGACGAACGTGTGTTTCTCAACGTCCTGGCCCATCACGCGGCGCAGGCGCTGGAGCGCGCGAGCCTCTTCGAGCGCGAGAAAGCGACGCGCGAGCGCCTCGAGCATCTGCAGCAGCTCACCGGGGCGCTCTCTTCGGCAGCCACGGTGCAGGAGATTGCCGACCTGGCGACGCGCGTGGGCACCGAAGCGCTCGGCCTCTCCGCCTCCGTCTTGTGGGCGACCGACGAGCGCGGCGATCTGCGCGTGCTCGCCTCGCACGGAGCCAACCCGGACGTCGTCGAGGCGTTCCGGCACATCCCGGCCGATTCGACCCTGCCGGGGGCACGCGTGATGCGGGAGCGCCGGCCCATCTACCACGAGTGCTCGACAGACGCCGACGGGGAGCCTCCGGCCATCCAGGAGAACATCGGCCGGGGCGACGCGTTCCGCGCATACTGCGTGCTCCCGCTCGTGCGCGACCAGCACGCGCTCGGCGTCCTCTCTTTCGGTGCGGGCCGACCCCGCCGCTTCACTCCCGAGGAGCGTGCCCTGGCGGCCACCATCGCCGAGCACTGCGCCGACGCGCTCGCGCGCGCACGGCTGTACGACGAGGCGCGACGCGCGAGCGGTGCCAAGGACGGTTTCCTCGCGATGCTCGGTCACGAGCTGCGCAACCCGCTGGCGCCGATCGTCACGGCGCTCCACCTGATGCGTTTGCGCGGGGGTGGAGCCCTCGAGCGCGAGCGCGCGGTCATCGAGCGGCAGGTGAGCCACCTCATGCACCTCGTCGACGACATGCTCGACGTGTCTCGCGCGGTGCGAGGGGAGCTGCGCCTCGTGCTCGGCCCGGTGGAAATGTCCGACGTCGTCGCCGACGCCATCGAGGTGGCCGGGCCCCTCGTGGAGGAGCGCAGCCACAGGCTCACCGTCTCGGTGCCGCGCGAGGGGCTCCTCGTCATGGCGGACGCCGAGCGCATCGCGCAGGTGGTCACGAACCTGCTGACGAACGCGGCGAAGTACACGCCTTCGGGCGGGCACATCACGCTCGTCGCGCGGACCGAGCGCGATCAGATCGAGCTCGAGGTCGCGGACGACGGGACCGGCATCCCGCCGGAGCTGCTGAAGGTCGTCTTCGAGCCGTTCACGCAAGGGCGGCAGGGGCTGGACCGGAAGCAGGGCGGGCTCGGTCTCGGCCTGGCCATCGCGAGGCAGCTCGTCGTCGCGCACGGCGGGACGATCGAGGCGCGCAGCGACGGCCCGGGGCGAGGGACGACCGTCGTCGTCCGGCTCCCGCGCGCCGACGTGTCCGTCCCCGATCTCGACAGCGTGCACGACTTCGTGGCCGCGAAGCCCGCCGTCCGCCGGCGTGTGCTCGTCGTGGACGACAACCCCGATGCCGTCGGGCTGCTGTCGGACGTGCTGGTCGAGGTCGGGCACGAGGTGGTGACGGCGCCCGACGCACCCACCGCGCTGCAGCTGATGCAGCGGTTCACGCCGGACATCGCGTTCCTCGACATCGGGCTCCCGGTCATGGACGGCTACGAGCTGGCCCGCCAGCTGCGCCGCCTGCCCGAGCTCGCGTTCACGCCGCTCGTCGCCGTCACCGGCTACGCGCAGGACGACGACCGGCGGCGCGCCTTAGCGAGCGGCTTCACCGAGCACCTCGCCAAGCCGCTCACGCCGGATCGTATCCTCGGCTGCATCGAGCGCTTCTGCTCTCACCAACGGTAGTTCAGGCCGACGCCGAGGATGTTCGCGCTCGCGCTGTAGTTGCCGCCGTTGACGTACTCGGGCGTCGCGTTGCCAGGGAGCGGGTTGATGCGCGTGATCTTCGCGTCGTTGGGATCCACCGTCACGCTCAGGGCGAACACGTGCGCCCAGACGGCGTCGAAGCGCCAGTGCTTGCCGATGAACAAGCTGCCGCCGAACGACGCGACCATCTTGTCGAAGTCGAGCGACGAGAGCGAGAGGTACGAGGGCGGTACGGCGGTCGTCTCGTAGGCGACGCCCGTGCGCGCCGCCCAGCGGTAGCCGATCATGTCGAAGCGGTACTCACCGCCGAGGCGGAACGAGTCCGAGTCCTGGAAGCCGCGCGGGATCACGATGTTCGGCATCGGCAGCTTCGAGGGGAGGCCGGGCACGTTGTCGATCGAGATGCCCTCGGGCTGCGCCGTGATGGTCTGGTGCGCCGACCAGAACTCGTGCACCCACGCGAGCTCGAGGCGCAGGTCGCGCTGCGGGCGCACCTCGACGCCGGCGCGCACGACGCCCGGCAGGACGAAGCGCACGTGCGCCTTGTCGCCGTCGATGGTCGCCTGATCGAACTCGGTGGCCGTGGGGAGGCGCACCTGGATGGTCGCCTCCGAGTCGACGACCATGGGGAGCATCCCGCTCGCGCCGAAGCGCAGCCACTTCGTGGGCACCCACGTCACGCCGCCGGTGAGCGACGGGGCGAAGAAGGGGCCCACGCGCATGCGCGCCGCCGCGTCGTACTCGGGCTGCTCGGGGGCGCAGATGAGGCGATCGGGCGGGCAGGCGCTGAAGGTGACGTCGGCCTGGAAGACGCCCGTGAGCGCCATCATGCCGAGGCCGACGCGCAGCTCCTCGATGGGCTTGTAGGCGATCCACACGCCCGGCACCGCGAGCAGCGACCCGTCGAATCCCGCGAGCGTGTAGCGCGCGGGCGACGGCTGCGTGCTCCCGTCGGGGTACGTGACGGTCTGCGGGTAGCTCGCGAGGGCGATGTACGGCGCGAGCACGCCCGCGGCCACCGTGAACCGCTTCTCCGGACCGAACGCGAGCGAGCCGGCGATGGTCGGCAGCGGGATGATCGGGGAGCTGCCGTGGATGGTCGGGTCGCGCGGGTAGACGATGGTCTGGTCGGCGTTCACCACGCGCAGCTCGCGCGCGTAGTCGACCGAGAACTGGAGCCACGACGCGTCGAAGAGGAAGCTCGTGCCCGCGTCGGCGAGGCCGGCGGGGTTGTACCAGATGGCTCCGAGGTCGTCGGCGCCGGCGACGAACGCGCCGCCGCGACCCATGGGTCGCACGCCGCGGTCGGTGAAGTAGAGCCCGGACGCGCCGGCGTTCGTGCACCAGCAGAGCGCCACCAGGGTGGCGCCGAGCGCCCACGGAGTCCGTCGCATCGCGGGCGTCTACTCGGTGGCGGCTCGCACGACGGCGTAGACCTGCTCGAGCCCGCGCCCCGGGTCGAGACAGAACTCGCTGATCTCGTTCGCGATGTTCGCGTAGTCCTTGCCGTCCAGCTTCTGCGGCGACCCGGGGTACGCGCGGTTCACGTCGGCGATCACGTCCGACAGCGTCTCGAGCGGCGTCGCCTGCGTCGCGCTCATGGGCGTCACGAGGCTCGCGAGCACGGTGTCGATCGCCGCGTTGGGGTCGATCTCCTTGGCGCACACCTCGTTGTTCTGCGCGTCGTGCGCCGCGGCGAAGACGCGCGCGAGGACCTCGATGCCGGCGCCGGCGAGGCCGCGCCGCGTGACGGTGCCGTGGCTGTCGAGCACCGGCCCGCCGAGCACGCCCGCGCCTGCGTGGTAGAGAGGCGTCAGGTTCGCGTCGTCGTTGAGGATCTGCAGCACGTCGACCGCGGCCGTCATGGCGGAGGCGCGCACGTCGCCCGGCGAGCCGGGGGCCATGAGGTACTGCACCAGCTTCTCGAGCTCCTGGCGCGCGTTGGGATCGGTTCTCACGGCGTCCACGAGGTCCATGATCGCCGCGAAGGTCGGCCCGCCGACGACGTCGGCGAGGTTCTGCGGCATCTGCTTCGTCCACCACGTGCACGCGGCGCGCGAGGACCGGTCCGGGCACTGCGCGACGATCTGCGACTCGATCGCGTCGAGCAGCGGCGGGATGACGGCCGGGAAGGCCGGGTTCGCGAACGCCGAGGACGCACCCGTGCCGTTGACCGAGAAGAACTCGTCGACGATCTGCGATCGCGCCGACTTCCACGTCGGCTGCCGGTCGTCGCCCGGGTGCGCGCTCGCCCACGCGGCGAACGCCGCGTCGATGCCCTTGAGGGCGTCGACGAAGAGATAGATGGGCGTCACCTGCGTGTTGGTCGTGCCGTCGTTGCGTGGCGCCGTCTGCACGCCGTTGCGGTCGGTCAGGCCCTGGTTGAGCGCGGGGTCCACCATGACGCGAAGCGCCTGGGAGAGCACCTGCACGCCGTTGCGCTGGCTCGACTTGGTGCACGCGTGCGTCACCGGGTCCTGGGCGTCGCAGTGCGTGACCATGGTGCTCGCGATCACGGGCACCGTGTCGTGCAGCGTCTGCATCACGTCGGTGTTCGTCATCACGTCGACGAGCAGCGGCTCGTAGCTCACGGCGCCGTCCTGCGAGCACCAGCGGGCGTTCGTGTGCGGCAGCGACGGGTCGCACTCGGTGGTCGGCACCTGCGCGTCGGCCCAGTGCACGTGCAGCGTGTCGAACAGATTGACGAAGAGGAGGGTCGACTTGTGGTCGTCGAACGCGGCGGCGAGCGGCTGCACGTTCTGCACGAAGTCGAACTGCTCGACAGGGAAGAGGAAGCCGGGATCGCGCCCGCGCAGCGTGTCCGAGAACGTCGAGCACTTGCGCAGGTTGAGCATCGTCCCGTCCGAGTCGGTGAACGGTGCCGGATCGCAGACCATCGAGGGCACGGGATCGAGCACGCCGGAGAGGAACGTCAGCGTCTGCTGCGTGTTCGGGTTCATGTCGCCCGGGTCCGTGTCGTGCGGCGTGTCGAAGTAGAGGAGGCGCGCCACGCCGGGCACGGTCGGGTGCGTGTCGAAGCCCGCGATGCCCGACTGCGTCTGCAGGAACTGGTCGACGCCGCCGACGATGTTGGTGAGCGGCGAGTTCATGAGCGCCTTGAGACACGGGTCGCGGATGTCGAACGTCGCCCGGCCGAGCGCCACGTCGAGCAGGAGCGCGTCCACGTTCTGGAGGCGCAGGATCCCGCACTGGGGCATCGGGTTCGGCGGCGCCGGCGCGCCCACGAGGGTGCACGCGACGCCGCTCAGCGAGTTGGTCGGATAGTCGAAGCTGACGACGCCGAAGGGCGACACGTTGAACGTCACGTGGGCGATGGCGCCCTCCTTGGTGCACACGTCCAGGCCGTTCGCGTCGTGCAGAAGCTGCAGGAAGCGCTGGAGGGAGCTCTGGTTCGCGCCGACGTCGGGCTTGGTGCGGTCGACTGGCACGTGCAGGGGCTGCGTGTCCATCGACGTCAGGTTCCACGCCGGGCCGTTCAGGGCGTTCATCAGCCCGCCGGACGTCGAGTTGTGGTTGTACGTGAGCTGGTCGGCGAACTGGATGTACGCGGCGAACGTCTGCTGCAGCTTGGCCGTCGCGTCCTGCCCGAACGAGAGGAAGAGGTCCTCGAGCAACCCGCCCGAGTCGATGCCGTCCTGCACGTGCGCGATCTGCGCGATCACGTCGAGCATCTCGTCCCAGAACGTGGACGCCGCGGGGATGTGCGCCTCGGGATGCGCGTCGGCGATGGCCTTGATCTTCAGACCGAGCCCCACCAGGCGCGCGAGCACCTCGGGGTGCTGCGCCATGAGCTGCCGCCCGAGCTGCAGCAGGTCGTCCATCTCGGGGTCGCTCATCATGACGCCGAGGGCGTACACGAGGTCCTCGATGGGCGACGTCTCCGGGTGGAACGCGCTGTACGAGAGCGTCACCGGCTGCGAGGGGTTCGCGCTGTCCGGATCGGGCGGGTACTGGCGCGTGGTCGTAGGCGTCTTGTCGCGATCGCCGAAGAGCACGTAGGCGCCGCCGATGGCGTTCACGAGCGTCTCGTGCCCGTGCGTCGGGTCCGGATCGACGAGCGGCACGAGGTCGTTCAGGAGCGACGCGGCGAAGGTCTGTCCGACGTTCACGTAGCCGTAGAGCGATGCGCGGCCCTCCGCGTCGCGCGGACCGTTCACGCCGTCGGGGGAGAAGAAAGGAGAGGGGACCGGCTGCCCGGCGGCGGTCACGAACTGCCCGAGCACGTCGACGTCCGGCAGCTTGTCGCCGTCGGCGTCCACGAAGGGCGCCGGCACCGCGCCGTTCACGAGCTGCACGGCGGCGTACGCGCGCGGGTCACGCTGCACCACCCAGCGCGTCGGCGTGAGCCCCACCTCGTAGCTCGCGCCCGTCTGCAGCATGATCTGGCGCGTCAGCTCCAGCGTGGTGCGCGGGCGCGACAGCAGCTCGCGCGTCGGCACGAGAGGGTCGGGCGACGACGTGAGCAGGCCGACGGGTGCCGGCGCCGTCGACGCCCGCATCTCCTGGCGGCCCACCTCCAGCAGCTGCTGCATCTGCGGCGCGTCCTTCCCATCGGACGACAGCAGCGAGAGCAGCGAGCGCGCCATCGGCACGAACCGCGGATACGCGAGCAGCGGGCGCGTCGCGCCGAGCGCGACCTCGAGCGGGCGGTACCCCTGACGCGCGTCGAAGTGGGCGAGCGCCGCCTGCGCTTCGGGATCGGCCCGCACGTCCTGCATCACGTGCCCGAGCGCCTCGGTGAAGAGCGGCACGGTACCGTCGTCCTCGAGCGACACCATGCGCCCGAGCACGTGCGCCAGCTCCGAGTGAAGCGACCCGGTCCCCGCGGGATCGCACGTGGCCGTCGGATCGGGGTTCGCCAGGTCCTTGAGCGCGATGGTCACGTCGGGGAACGCGGCGTCGAACGCGGCGATGGTCTCCTCGCGGTCCTTCGCCAGCGCCTCGATGCGCGCCACCCGGTACGCGCGCTCCTGCACCTGCGTGGCCATGGGCACGGGATCGCCGTCCACGTCGCGCGCCTTCGGATCGAACGGCGGCAGCCGCGCCTGGTCCACCGTCGGCGCGAAGTTGCCCTGAGCGTCCGGGTGACACACCGCATGCCAGGACGCGCTCGTCACGTCCTCCGGCAGCGCCTGCGCCGCGACGCGATCGCAGACCGCGATGTAGAGCTCGTGCCCCAGCGTGCCGCGCGGCGGCACGTTGCGGGTCGTGTCGAAGTCGGACGTGCACCCCACGGCGCCCGCCGCCGCGAGGATCGCAATCGTCATCCGGTGCCGCCTCAAGACCCCTGCTCCGCCCGCAAAAGAGAGGGCACTATCCCCTCTTCTGCGCGGTGCGTCATGTCACCGGGGAGTCTCCTGTGTTAGACAATCTCCCCACGATGGCCGGACTGAGAGGCAGCCTGATTGTTCTTTCAGGGGGACTGCTAGTTCTCGCCTGCAAGAGCGACAACCTGAGGACGCTGACCGTGGACGACGTCGCCGCGCGAATCGCCGCGAAGGACGGGCACACGTTCGTCTACGACGACAACCCGCAGGATCGCTTCGCGAAGGGGCACGTCCCCGGCGCGAAGTGGCTGGAGCACGAGCCGACGCAGGCGGACCTGCCGGCCGACAAGGGCGCGACCCTCATCTTCTACTGCGCAAGCGAGCTTTGACACGCTTGCCACACCGCCGCGGTCGCGGCGGAGAAGCTCGGCTACACGAACGTGTACATCATGCCCGCTGGCATCTCCGGCTGGGAGAAGGCCGGCAAGCCCGAGGAGCGCGGCTAGCCGACGGCGACCATCGCCGTCGTCGAGGACGATTGCTCCGTGGTCGAGGCGCTTTTCCCTCCGAGCGCCTCATCGGCCCTGCCGGTCGTGCCTTCCGTGGGACCGATGCGGGCGGATATCCCTCTCGTCGCACCATCGTGAGCGGCGAGTGACGCTTCGTCCCCGACGAATGCGTCAATCGTTCGCCCCGTCGCGTCATCGATCACGCTGAATGCGTCACTCGTTCGCCGTGTCGAGGCTTCGATGCGTGCGATTGACGCAGTCGTCGCCTTCGATGACGCGATCATCGAGCCCGTCGATGCGACGAGCGGTCTCGATGGCTCACTTGATGGAAGGAGTGACGCGACCAGCGGCTTCGATGGTCCATTCGGTGACGAGAGTGACGCGACCCACGGCTTCGATGACTCATGGGGTGGACCGAGTGCTGCGACGCTCGGGGTCGATGACCCATTCGCCTCCTCGCCCGATGGAAATAGGTTCCTCGAAGATGGAGCAATCTCCATCGCTTACCGGCTCACCCGGTTGCCGGATGCGCTCCCGGCGGCCACTAGCCGAGCACGCGGGTGAGGAACCAGTAGGCACCGGCGACCGCGACGGCGGCGCTGAGCACGAGGGTCGGCGTGCGGCCCAGGAGGCCACGCTTGCGGAGCACGAGGATGGCCGGGACCACGACGGCCATCACGGCGAGCTGACCGAGCTCGACGCCGAGGTTGAAGGAGACGAGCGCGATCGGCACGCGCGCGCGCGGCAGCTCGATCTCGCGGAGGGCACCGGCGAAGCCGAAGCCGTGGATCAGGCCGAAGGGGAAGGTGATCCGCCAGCGGCCGTGCGCATCGCGCACGAAGAAGTTCTCGATGCCCACCCACACGATGGAGAGCGCGATCGCCGGCTCGACGATGCGCGGCGATGGAGCCCACACGCCGAGCACCGCGAGGGCGAGCGTGATCGAGTGCGCCACCGTGAACGCCGTGACCGCGCCCACGAGCGACCGGATGCGGCCCCCCACGAGCACGAGGCCGAAGAGGAAGACGAGGTGGTCGTAGCCCGTGAGGATGTGCTCGACGCCCAGCCGCAGGAAGGAGAGGACGCTCGCCACCGCGGGCGCCGCCGCCGCCTGCTTCGTGGATCCCGCAGCGATGTCCTCGTGGCCCCGGCGGAGCACGTCGTCCACGGGGGCGCCGGCCACCACGAGCCGCGCGACGTGGCGGTGGCCCTCGGAGAGATCGTCGAGCAGCCCGACGTGCACGTGAACCCTCGAAGGAGGGGCCGCGCATCGGTACCTTCCGCGCACGTCGACGCCGTCGGGCTCGGCGAGCTCGGCGGAAATGAGTGAGCCAGGGCACGCGGCGCCGTCCGCATCCACGGTGACGCCACGTCCGAACACGACGATCTCGATCGCCGGCCTGGCCCTCGCCAGCTCGCTCGCATCGACCTTGCCGTCACCGTTGGCATCGAGCCCGCTCACGAGACCCGCCAGATCGGCCCGCGCGAAGGTGAGCTCGGCCGTGACCTCCGCCGTGCCGCCCGCGGTGTAGTCACCCTTCGACAGCCCGACCGCATGGGCCCATGCCGATCCCGCCGCGAGGAGCAGCGCGACGCAGACCGCCAGCGCCGCGAGAAGGCTCGGCTTCGCCGCGCGCATGCGCCCCCTGCGTACCACGACGGAACGCAGGGGGCGGGGTGATCAGCGCGGCGTCGTGAAGCCGGAGAAGAAGCCGAAGTTGGGGCTCCCGGGGCCGAAGCCGTTGTAGAAGCCCACGGTGCTGCCGGTGTTCGTCGGCGTGGACTGCAGCCCGATGGAGTTGGGCAGCGTCGTCGACACGTTCGTCGTGCCCGTGCCCGTGCCCGTGGCCGCGCCGGTCGCCGTCGTCGGCCCCGGCGGGGTCGTCGTCCCCTGCGTCGCCTGGAGCAACGTCGGGTTCGTCCCCAGCCGGTCGTAGTAGTCCGGCTGCCCCGGCTGATTCATGTACGTCTGCATGCTGTAGAAGAACTCGCCGAACGACGGCTGGCCCGGCTGGTTCATCCCGGTGTTCGCGAACGCCGCGGCCTGCTGGAACCCCGGCGGAAGCGCCGCCGGCCCCGTGCCGGGCGTGTTCGCCATGTTCGCGACGGCGGGGGTCCCCACGCTCGGGCCTCCCCCCACCAGGCCCGGATGGGTCGGATGGGGCACGGGCGGATGAACCACCGGCACCTGCGCCGCCCATACGACGCTCGTGATGGCGCCGACCAAGACCGTCGTGATCCCCGCGCTCAGGTAGGGAAAGTGCCGAGTCATGGCGTGATCTTGCTCCTTGCTGTCCCACTCCGCGGTGCAAGGTGACGGCCAGCCGCACGCCCCATGCTTCCGCGGGGCCGCCCGTCCCGCGACGATCGGCCCCGCTCCTCCCGCGCGTGCGCCTTTCGCTCGAAGAGCACGCAGAAAAGCGCGCGATCGCCACGACTCTGCCGCGTGGCTCGTCGCTTGCTGAAGCGATGGAACATGAAGGCGAGAGCGACGACGACGGCGAGCCTCGCAGCGGGCGTGCTGGCGATGGCCCTCGCGGCCGGGTGCACCACCAACCCGCCGCGCATCGTCCCGCTGCTGCGGTCGGCCCCCGTCACCCCGAACATCAACGCGCCGCTCGAGGTCGTGAGCCGCGCCACGGCCGTCCCCGATCCGCTGCCCGTGCGCAATTCGGACATCGTCTACGGCGACCTCGAGGCCGCCCTCGGCACCGCCGTCTCCACCGCGACCGCGCCGTGGGCCGACGCGCACAAGGCCACCCCCATCGGCAAGAGCGGCGGCTGGACGGTGCTCGTCGAGGTGACCGGCGCCGAGGCCGAGCTCGAATCGGGCGGCCGCGTCGTCATCGGCATGGACGTGCGCGCGACGCTGCGCACGCGCAACGGCAACCAGTACCTCGGGCAGACGCAGCTCAGTTGCCGCGACGGCGGCCTGCGCTCCGCCGACGAGGGCGCCCCCGTCATCTACCGCTGCATGATGCGCATCGGTCGCGACCTGGCCGGCTGGCTCGGCGGCGGCGTGCGCCTCGAACCTCCCCCACCCGAAGCGAGCTGAGGTCGTCCGCAGCCCGAAGGGAACGGACGCAATGAAGAAAGGGTCCTTCACCATGAGAACGAACATTGGACTGACCTGCGCCGCACTCGTCGCTGCGGCGCTGGGCACGACCGGTTGCGCGACGACCACCGTGGAGCCCGGACATCGCGGTCTCTACTTCGCCCCGAACGACGGCGGCCTGCGGCGCGAGGCGCTCATGCCCGGCAAGTACAAGCTGGGCTGGTGCTTCCTCTACTGCACGCCGAACCGCGTCGACGACTTCGATGTGACGTACTCGACGCGCTCCGAGAAGATCGACACGAAGGACTCGGACGGCCTCGTGATGCACCTGGGGCTGAGCGTCCGCTACAAGCCGATCGAGAGCGAGATCTACCAGCTCGATACCGAGATCGGGCCCAACTACTACGACGAGGTCATCGCCCCCGAGTTCCGCAGCGCGTGCCGCGGCGTCTTCGCGCGCCACTCGTACATGGAG
>DASVWO010000417.1:0-9083 GCA_036393165.1 Polyangiaceae bacterium
GGCAAGTGCTACACGATCGTCGGCTTCTCGGCGCCCGGCGCCGTGCAGGACGTCGACCTGAACCTCCTCGCGCCGCCGCTCTACATGACGCTGGCGGGCCAGGACCTCACGCACAACAACACGCCGTCAATCGGCGGCGGCTCGCAGCCGATGTGCCCCGTGATCGCGTTCCCGCTTCAGTACAAGCTCGACGTGTACGCACGGCAGGGCTCTGGGACCGTCGCGGTCGCCCTCTACTCGAAGTCGAAGTGACGGCGCGCCCGCCCGAGGGCCGAGAGGAGTATGCTCGGCGCACAGCCATGACCAAGACGACCGCACACCTCTTCGTGCTCGTCGCGTTCGCCGGCGTGGGGAGTCTTCCCGCGCTGGCGTGCGGCGGCGGACAGAAGCCGGCCGAGACCGCGAGCGCGCCGAGCGACACGTCGGTGCTCGATCAGACGCCTCCCGCGTCGTCGGCCGCAGCGGCCCCCGCCGATTCGTCGTCGGCGGCGGCCGCGGCATCGACGGACGCCTCGCCTTCGCCTCTCGCCCAGGTGCTCACGACCGACTCGGGGCAGATCCAGAAGATCTACGACGCCGCGAGCTCGGCCCCCGCCGCCACGCTCAAGCCCGACGGCGCCAAGGGCGGCGACGTGCTCGCGAAGGGCGTGCGCGACATCGCGAAGAAGCTCCCGGCGGGCATGCAGCCCGACGGGCCGCTCGCGATGGGCGCCGTCAAGGAGAAGCAGCACCTGCAGACGGACATCACGCTGCAGCCGGGCAAGTGCTACTCGATCGTCGGCTACTCGAAGAAGGTGAAGGATCTCGACCTTTACCTGCTCCTGCCGCCGGGCATCCTCTCGGGGCAGGACCTGTCCGACGACAACAAGCCGGTCATCGGCGGCCAGCCCCAGCCCATGTGCCCCGTCTCGCAGACGCCGGTCACGTACAAGCTAGACATCTTCGCCGACCAGGGCGCCGGCGACGTGGCCGTGCAGCTCTTCTCCAAGGGGCAGTGACGGGCACGCAACCGGGCGCGTTGGACCGCCGATAAGGGGGCGTGGAGAGCATCTGCCTCACGCCCCTCGACCCGGCATATCCCTCGCGCCTGCGTGGCCTCTCGAGCGCGCCGGCCACCCTCACCGTGCGCGGCGGCCCGCTCGAGGCCGACCGGGTCGTCGCGATCGTCGGTTCGCGCGAGGCCCATCCCGAGGCCGTCACGTTCGCCCGGAAGCTGGCGGGCGAGCTCGCGCGCGAGGGCGTCGTCGTGGCTTCGGGCGGTGCGCTCGGGATCGATGCGGCGGCGCATGAAGGGACGCTCGAAGCGGGGGGCCGGACGTGGTGCCTCGCCGGGACCGGTGAACGCCACTGCTTCCCGCCCGAGCACGCGGAGCTGTTCGCGCGAATCGCGAGCGGCCCCGGTGCCATGGTCTGGCCCTTTGCTCCCGATCTCGGGGCGCGCGCCCGGCTCTTCCACCAGCGCAACAACGTCCTCGTCGCCCTGTCCGACGCCGTCGTGGTGGTGCAGGCCGCACTGCAGTCCGGCGCCCTCTCGACCGCCGCGCGCGCTCTGAGGCAGCGGAAGCCGCTGTGGGTCGTGCCGGTCTCGCCGTGGCTGCTCGACGAGAAAGACGAGAGATGCGACTTCGCAGGATCCCGCAGGCTCCTCGACGGCGGAGTCCGCCCCCTGCAGGCCGTCGGACCGCTGCTCGGCTCGCTCGCCCACCTCGTCCGTAACCCGCGAGATCGGGCCGCTTCCGACGCCGCAGGAAGGCTCCTGGCGGGGCTCCCCGCCCCGCTCGAGCCCCCGCTTCACCTGGACGAGATTGCGGCGCGGGCACACCTTTCGCCCCAAGCGGCCACCGCCGCGCTCTTGACGCTCGCCTTGGAGAACGTAGTAGTAGAGGGCCCTCCAGGGTTCTTTCGCCGACGCGACGCTAGCTAAAGACGCAGACTCACTGAGTAATCCGAGAAAGAGCACAACGTGTCCAAGACGCTCGTCGTCGTCGAATCGCCCGCAAAGGCCAAGACGATCAAGAAATACCTGGGGCCGAAGTACGAGGTTCTCGCCTCCAAGGGCCACATCCGCGACCTCCCCAAGAAGATGGGGATCGACATCGAGAAGGGGTTCCAGGAGACCTACGAGATCGTCCCGGGCAAAGAGAAGGTGGTGCAGGAGCTCAAGGCCGCCGCCAAGGGCGTCGACGAGATCCTGCTGGCAACCGACCCCGACCGCGAAGGCGAGGCCATCGCCTGGCACATCGCCGAGGAGCTCAAGCACGCCAAGAAGCACACCAAGCGCGTCGAGTTCCACGAGATCACCAAGAAGGGCGTCGAGTACGGGGTGAACCACCCGCGAGAGCTCGACAAGCACCTGTACGACGCGCAGCGGGCGCGGCGCGTCCTGGACCGCATCGTCGGCTACGACGTGTCGGCGCTCGTCTGGAGCAAGCTGGCCTTCGGTCTGTCCGCCGGGCGCGTGCAGAGCGTGGCGCTGCGGATCATCGTGGACCGCGAGCGCGAGATCGAGGCGTTCGTCCCCGAGGAGTACTGGAACTGCGGGGCGGCGCTCTCGCCCACGAACGGCGTCGACCACCCGTTCCTCGCGCGGCTGGCGAGCCGCGGCGGCGAGAAGCTCGCGGTCAAGAACGGCGACGAAGCGGCGACCGTCCGCACCCACCTCGAGAGCGCGCGCTTCCGCATCGCCAAGGTCACCAAGAGCGAGCGGCGCCGCAACCCACCGGCTCCCTACACGACGAGCAAGCTGCAGCAGGACGCGGTGAACCGCCTCGGCTTCGGCGCCAAGCGCACGATGCAGATCGCGCAGGGCCTCTACGAGGGCATCGACCTCGGCAAGGACGGCGGCGCGGTCGGTCTCATCACGTACATGCGAACCGACTCGACGCGTCTGTCGCCCGACGCGGTGCAGGCGGCGCGCGAGTACATCGGGCAGCGCTACGGCGGCGAGTGGGTCCCGGCGCAGCCCAACGTGTTCAAGTCGAAGAAGAACGCGCAGGATGCCCACGAGGCGATCCGGCCGACGTCGCTCGAGCTCACGCCCGACAGCGTGCGGCGGCACCTCAAGGACGACCAGTTCAAGCTGTACAAGCTGATCTGGGACCGCTTCCTCGCCAGCCAGATGACGCCCGCGGTCTACGACCAGACGAGCGTCGATATCGAGGCGACCGCGAAGGACGACACGGTGTACGGCCTTCGCGCCAGCGGGCGGATCCTCAAGTTCTCCGGCTGGCTCGAGGCGTACGGCAAGGGCGAGATCCCCAAGGCGGCCGCGCCGCTCGCCGGCGAGGGCGAGAGCGACGCCGACGGCGAGCCGAAGAAGGAAGCCAAGGATCTTCTCGCGGACGACGCGGAAGCTTCCCTGCCCGAGCTGAGCGAGGGCCAGGCGCTGCACCTGGTGACGCCGCCGGGCGTCGTCACCGAGCAGAAGTTCACGCAGCCCCCGCCGCGGTACACCGAGGCGTCGCTCGTGCGCGAGCTCGAGGAGCGCGGCATCGGCCGCCCGAGCACGTACGCCGAGATCATCAGCAAGGTGCAGGCGCGCGACTACGTCGAGAAGATCGACAACACGCGCTTCCGCCCGACGCTGCTCGGCAAGTTCGTGGTCGACGGCCTCGTGAAGAGCGAGCTCGATTTCATGGACCCTGCCTTCACGTCGAAGATGGAGGAGGATCTCGACGAAGTGGAGGCCGGCAAGGAGGAGCGCGTCGACTTGCTGAAGCGCTTCTACAAGCGGTTCCGCTCGCAGCTCGAGAAGAGCAAGAAGCAGAAGCGCTGGAACCCCGACCCCGAGCCGACCGACGAGAAGTGTGATCTCGACGGGGGTGTGATGCTCAAGCGCTGGTCGAAGAACGGATGGTTCCTCGGCTGCGCGAACTACCCCGACTGCAAGAACACGCGCGACCTCGGCCCGGACGGCAAGCCCACGCAGCCGCGCGAGACCGGCATCTCCTGCGACAAGTGCGGCAAGCCGATGGTGATCCGCAGCGGCCGGTACGGCGAGTTCCTCTCGTGCACCGGCTACCCCGAGTGCAAGAACGCCAAGCCGGTGCCCCTCGGCGTGAAGTGCCCCAAGTGCGGCGGGGACCTCATCGAGATCCGTCCGCGCAAGCGGGGCGGCAAGACGTTCTACGGCTGCTCGAACTACGCGAGCGAGTCGATCAAGTGCGACTTCAAGCTGTGGCAGAAGCCCATCGCCGAACCGTGCCCGAGCTGCGGCGCGCCCTTCGTCGTGATGGGCGGCTCGCGCACCAAGCCGATGATCGCCTGCGCGAACAAGGAGTGCGGGTACAAGCGCCCGGTCGGCGAGCCGGCGGAGACGACGGCGACCGGAGAAGCGGGATCGCCGCAGCCGAGCGTCGGCCTGTAGCGACGCCTCGTTTCCGTCACGTCGCCGGCGAGGGCAGCTTGCCGTCGACGAGGAACTGCGCCCGCGGGAACGCGAAGCGCGCGTGCTTGCTGCCGAGCGACTTCTCGGTCATCTCGACCGCGTCGCGGCTCGACGCGCAGGTCCACGTCTCGAACCGCGACGGCTTGCTGGACGCGAAGCCGGGGGCGAAGAGACCGACGTTCGTCCCCTTCCCCGCGGTGCGAGCCGACGCGTAGAGGAATCCCCGGATGCCGGCGGCGCGCATCTCGCGGCCGAGCGTCTGGGAGGCCCGGTAGGACACCTTGTCCGAGATCTCGTCGGCGTACGCGCTGAACGGGGCTCGCGTGAGGTCGACGCTCCTGGGCGAGCGTATGGGCACGCGGAAAGCCGTGAGCTCCACGACCAGCGTGCCCAGGTCCGCGGCGGATCCCTCGAGGAAGAGCAGGCGGTAGTACGCGACCTCGGCGAAGCACGTCGCGAGCTCGCCCGAGCCGTACCAGATGCCTCGCTCGGCGCGCGTGCCGAAGCGCGACCCGTAGCGGAGCGGCGGGTGCCGGAAGGGCGTCGACAGGAGGTAGTGGAGCTTGCGCAGCTCCGGGTCCGGCGGCAGCGGCGGCTTCACCCGGTCGACCAGCTCCTCGAGCAGCGCCTGCTCTTCGCCAGAGTCCACGAGCTTGCGCGTGGACACCACGTGCTGCGACTCGACCACGCGGAAAGCGATGAGCGTGATCGTGCGCGGCTTACATCTGGCCGCGCATCGCGTCCAGATACTCGGCGACATGGACGAGCCCCTCGACGGTGCGGACGCGCTCGGCCGGGATGCCGGCGAGATGGACGTTCTCGGCGTGGAACCAGGCGCGGGCCTTGGCCTCGTCGCCCACGAGCGCATCCAGGCTCCGGAAGAGACGGATGAGGAGCAACGCCAGCTCGCCCTCCTTGCTCTCGGCGTCGAGCAAGAGCTTGCCGCTCATGAGGCGCGAGACGGACGCCTCGCTCAGTCCCAGGACGCGGGCGAGATCCTTCTGCGAGACCTCGAGCGCGGCCGCCACGCGGAGGACGGCCTTCGTCACGACCGCGTCGGCCTGCTGAGGGACCTGGGAGGGGCTTACGGCGTGCATTTCTGTTGAAACTATGGATCGCAATTCTTTCTTGCGCAACTACCCTGAATCGCGCGCGTCTCCGCGTGGCGCTCGCACCGCGAAGCCCACCCCGTCGCCGAGGGGCAGGATGACGCCGCACAGCTCGGGCCTCGACACGAGGGCCAGGTTGAACTCGCGCAGCGCGGCCGCACGCTCCCGGTCCGCATCGGGCGGAGTGTCCTTGGCCGTCGAGCCGCGCCAGAGCACGTTGTCGGCGAGCACGACGCCGCGAGGGCTCAGCTTGGGCACCGCGATCTCGAGGTAGCGCGGGTACTCCTCCTTCACGCAGTCGACGTAGAGGAGGTCGATGGGCTCGCCGATCTTCTCGAGCTCCGGAATGGCCATGCCGTGACGGACCTCGATGCGGTCGGACAGCCCGGCCTCGGCGATGAAGCCGCGCGCTTCTTCCACCAGGTCGCGGCTGTACTCGATGGTGAGCACGCGGGTGTTCGGCCCGGCGGCGCGGGCCATGACGATGGCGCCGTAACCGATGTTCGTCCCGAGCTCCACGACGAGCCGCGGGCGCGCCAGGCGCGTGACCGCCGAGAGCAGGCACGCCACCTCCGGATCGCTGATGGGGTATCCGCGCTCGGCCGCGCGCCCCTCCATGCGGGCGAGCAGTGGATCGCGCCCCTCGACCGGCTCGGTGCCGGCCAGGGTGGCGAGCGCCCGCACGGCGGTGCCGTGCAAGGCATCGAGATAGTCGGCCTGCTCGGTGCGCAGGATGGCATCGGCCGCGTGCTTCACGTCGCCTCCTTCACTTCCTTCATTTGCTCGTCTTGCCGGACGCTGCGGGCGCGGCGGTCACGATGTCCGCCTTGATCTGTTCCTCGAGCTTCGAGGCGAGCTCCTTGGCGAGCGCGTCGTCCACGCCGCGCGTCTTCATCGCGATCGACAGGTCATCCATGAAGGCCTCCCACTGGGCCGGCGTGATGTTCATCCCCTTGTGGGCGTCCTTCATCGGCTTGCCGTCATAGCCACACTCGTCGCCGCCGCCGGCCACGACGCACAGCTCTCCGACCATGCGCGCCTGGAGCTGCTTCCCGCGATCCTTGTCCTTCTTGTCGCGATCGAAGAGCTTCGAAATCCGGTTGTCCGCCAGCACGTTGCCCATCAGTTCCTCGACGATCCCTTGCAGCGCGTCGCGCTTGCCGAGTCGCTCGTAAAGGCTCGGCGGCGGCGGTGGAGGGGGCGGAGGCGGAGGCTCGGGGGCCTCGCTCGCCACGGTCGCGGGCTCCTCGGCCGGCTTGGGCGAGCCGCAGGCGACGACCACGCCGAACGGCAGCGCCAGGAGCGCGAAGAGCACGGAGCCGTGAGGACGGAGCATACGAGGGCGGGCGGTAGACTAGGCCGAAGGCGCCCCGCCGGGCGAGGGCCGAAAGGCCAGGGCGCGACCTTTTTTGCACGCAAGCATCGCGGCGCGCGATGCTGTACGGAGCGCCCTTGGCAAGCTCGCCTCGCTGCTCACTCCACCTTGCAGGCACGGTCGTGGTCGAGGCCCGGGGGGGCGCGGCGGAGACCGAATATGCGCTCTTCGATCCGGGCGACATCGAGCTCCACGCGACCGAGCCGGGCGCGATCCGCGAGATGGGCTACCGGACGACGGTGAGCGCGGCCCGCCAGCGCCTCGCCGAGGCGGGAGCCACCCCGGCGCTCGCCGAGGAGATACGCCAGGCGTCCGTTCCGGCGGTGGCGCGGGCATACGCGCGCAGCGCTGCCGTGCGTTCGGTGGTGGACCGCTTCGAGGCATCCGAGCTCTTCGAGTCGCCCACGTACGACGCGGCATCGGGCAAGTACGTGGGCAGGTGGCTCGACCTGGCGCAGCTCGCGAGCGACGTGGGAGTCGCGCGCGCCGGCGCGCTGCTGCAGGCCGTGCACCTCGCCGCGGTGCTGGCGGAGCTGCCGGACGACGCGTCGGTCTTCCTGGAGACGGCCGAGGTCACCGCCAAGCGCCCGCCCGGCAAGCGCACGCTGAAGCGCGTGGATCTGCAGGGCGTTAGCGAGCTTCCCGTCGCCCTGCGCGCTCTCAAGCCGCGCGCGCGCGAGGCGCCCGACTCGACCCCGGGGCGTCTCGAGATCGTGGAGTGGGCTCGCGGGCGCGCCACGAAGACCGCGGCGGCCAAGAATCGGCTCGCGGACGTCGAGGCGGCGCTCTCCACGCGTCAGCCGCCCACGCGCGGGCCGCTCGCCGAGACGGCGCTATGGAACCTCGAATCGAAGCTCGCGCGCGGCGATACGACCGGCGTTCTCGAGCAGGTCGACGGCCTCGAGCGGCGACGCGGGCGCACGCCGGCGACGATCTACCTGCGGGCGCGTGTCGCGCTGCTCGCGGGCAGCGAGGACCCGCGCAACGTCGCCGAGCGCATCTCGGTGCTCTCCACGTCGATCGGCAACTTCCCCGAGCTGCAGCTGCTCGCCGCGCAAGCGTGGGCTCGCGCCGGCGACCGGCGACGCGCCGAGGCCTTCGCGCGCGACATTCACGAGAACGCATCGGTCGACGAGGTGCTCCGCATGCAGGCCCTCGAGGTGCTCGCCGGGCCTCGGGAGGCGCCGCGGCCGCCCAGCGCGAATCCGCCGCGATCACTCAGCCCCCCTCCCCCCGTCGACCTGAGGCCTCCGAGCGACGCGCCGACGCCGCGGAGCCCCGAGGTCACCGAGGCGGTCCGAGACAGGGATGCCATCGAGCACGTGGACATTCCTCCCGCGCCCCGCCCCCCGTCGGGCACCGAGATCGAGGGGGAAGACGGGAACCGCTCTGCCGTTCTGGCTGCGAAACCCGCCGCCCCAGAGGTGACCGGCAGGGGTGCCACGGGCCGAAGCAGTGGCAGCATGCGTCCCCTGCCCCCGGGCACCGCGTTGCCCGCCTACCGGGTGGAGGCGCGTGGCGAGCGCACGTGGTCGCTCCCCCCGCCGGAAGACACCATCCCGGCTCGTGGGCCCGAGCGCGTCGAGAGCCTGAGCCTCCCGCCCGGCATGGAGGGCGAGCCGCCCCCGACGGACGAAGCCCCGCGCAACCCGTCGGCGGCGCGCCTGGTGTGCACGTACCTGGCGCGCGACCTCGCCCGCGAGCTGCGCATACGGAACGGCGTCGAGCTCGGGAGCGACCTCGATGGCCTCGAGACGGCGCAGCGCTATCTGCGCGAGGTGCTCGCCGACGGGCGCATCCGCACCCCGGACGAGGAACGAGAGCTCATGCGGCACGGGGCCTTCCTCAGCGAGCTCGTCGCCCGCCGCCTCGATGGGCGCTGGATCGACGTCGACTCGCGCGATGCCGGCGTCTGGGCCATGCTCGTCCCGTCGCGGTCGCGCCCCGACGAGGTGCTGCGCGTCTGGCCGTTCGGCCGCGTCATCCGATTCGTCGTCATGGGCCACAAAGAGCGAGACCTGGTGAGCTACCTGCTGGAGCTGGAAGCGCGCGCCCGCTGAGGAACCCATGGCGGGCGAGCCGAACTACATCACGCGCGAAGGCGCGCGGAAGCTGCAGGAGGAGCTCGCGGACCTGCGCTCGCGGCAGCGGCCGAAGATCGTGCAGGAGGTCGCCGACGCGGCGGCGCAGGGGGACCGCAGCGAGAACGCCG
>DASVWO010000418.1:0-9828 GCA_036393165.1 Polyangiaceae bacterium
CGACGGCGCGGACGGCGCTTCCGTCGGCAACGGTTGCGCAGTCGCAGGCTCGCTCGTGGTCGAAGGCGTGGCGGTGCCGGCCGCAGGGGGAGTCGGAATCGCGACGTCTCGACGTTCGCCGTCGCCGAGCTTCACGTTCACGTCCTGCGGTGCCCCATCCGCGTACGTCACATGCACCACGTGCGCGCCCGGATCCACGTCGACCTGCGTGCCGATCTTCGACGTCGCGTCGGCCCCGTCGACCGCCACCGCGGTCACGGTCCCCTGCGCGGGCTTCGTCAGCGTGATGCCCGCGATGCGCGGCTGCACGTCGGCCAGCTGCGCCTTCGACTGCGTCATCACGTTCTCGAGCCCCTCCTTCTGCGCGCTGTCCGCCGCCGCACGAAGCTGTTCGCGCGCCGCGAGCAGGTGTCCGAGCTTCGCGTTGCAGACTCCCAGGTGGTAGAGGAGTTGCGGCGTCTGCTTGTGCGCGAGCTGGCCCGCCTGCGTGAACTCGCCCAGCGCCTTGTCGAACGCGCCGGCCTGCTCGTCGGCGAGCGCCTGCTTGAACGACTGCTCGGCCCGCGCGAGGTCCCCCGCGTCTTGCGCCCGGGCCGCCCCGCAGACTGCCACGACTGCACACGCCGTCCCCACGGCCGCCAGCGAGACCCGTCCAGCGCGCATACCGGCTCCCATCGTACGCGAAACTCCGGCCTCGTGCGCAGACCGGCCGCCGTGACATAGTGAGGGTCTCCGCACGCTCGCACGCCACGCATTCTCGGCCCGCACATGCAGACTGGGGCGCTCGTCGCCGGCAAGTACCGGATCGTCAAGGAGCTCGGCGCGGGCGGGATGGGGTCCGTCTGGCAGGCGGTGCACACCGTGACCGAGCGCGACTTCGCCATCAAGTTCCTGCACCCGTCGTGCGCCTCGAGCCCGAGCCTGCTCGCGCGCTTCTTCCAGGAGGCCAAGGTATCGGGCAAGCTGCGGCACCCGAGCGTCATCGAGATATTCGACGTCGGGACGGCGCCCGAGCTCGGGGGCGCGCCGTACCTCGTGATGGAGCTCCTCGACGGGGCGTCGCTCGACATCCTGGTGCGCCGCATCGGGGCGCTGCCGCCGCGGATGGTCCTCGAGAGCATCGCCGACGCCGCGCGCGCCCTCGCGCTCGCGCACGACAAGGGCATCGTCCACCGCGACCTCAAGCCGGCGAACATCTTCCTGCACCGCCCGGGGACCGGCGCGATCGTGCCGAAGGTGCTCGACTTCGGCATCAGCAAGATCGCCGGCGCGTCCGGCACCGCGGGGTCGCCCGAGCTGAGCTCCGGGCTGACGCAGACGGGCGCCGTGCTCGGCTCGCCGCTCTACATGAGCCCCGAGCAGGCGGCGAGCGACAAGACCATCGACGGCCGGAGCGACATCCACGCGCTCGGCGTCGTGCTCTGGGAGTGCCTCGTCGGCAAGCCGCCCTTCTCGGCCGACACGTACAACAACCTGGTCGTCCAGATCATCACGGGCGAGCGCCCGCGCCTCGCGGACACGATGCCCGCGGTGCGCGCCAGCATCGCGACGATCGTCGAGCGCGCGATGGCGCGGCGGCGCGAGGACCGCTTCCAGAGCGCCGAGGAGCTGGCGGACGCACTGGACCGCGCGACGGCGGCCCTTCCAGCGTCGACGTCGATAGCGGCGCGCACCGCTGCGGCGGAGCTGTTCTCACGGCTGCCCGCGTCCTCGATCAAGCCACCGTCGTCGGACCGCGCGCAGGCCGCGACGGTGGATGCCTCCACCACCGGAGGTGTCTCGGTGCCCTCGGTGCGGCAACCGGCGGATCCCTCACCGGCTGCCTTCACGATGCCCGCCCCGCAGACGGGATCGGAAGCGGCGCGGTCGACCGGCAAGACGGCGTACGCCGCGACGCAACCGGCCCTTGAGCCCACGCTGGCCGCGACCGTAGCTCAAGCCGAGTTGCCGGCGGCGCCCACGCTCACGCCCGGGCGCACCTCCGCCTCGCGCGCCCGCTTGTACGCCGGCGGCGCCGTCGCCGCGGTGCTCGTGATCGGTGCCGCCGCCGTCTTCTTCAACGGGCGCCACGGCACCGGCGAACACGCGGCGCCATCGGCTGCAGTCACCGCCGCGTCGATCGTGCAGGACGTCCCTCCGCCCAGCCTGCAGCCCGTGCCCACCGACTCCGTTGCGGCGACTCCTTCGCCGAGCGCCAGCGCCGCGCCGTCCGCCACCACCGCGATACCCGCTCCCACGCGACCGGTGAGCGCGGCGGTGCGCCCGACCCCCGCGACCGGGCCGGCGCCCAAGCCCACACCCGCCGGTCCTTCGAAGCCGAAGGACAGCGTGCAGTCTTCAGGCTTCTAGGCCCGGGCTAAGCCTTGGCCTTCTGGTAGACGCGGTTGCGGCGCGCCTTGTCCTTCGCCTTGAGCTTCGCGCGGTAGCGCTTGCTCTTGTTGCGATTGGGCTTGCGCGGCTCTTTCGAAAGGATGATGTACATGGCGGCAGTCCCTCGGGGGGAGGGGCGTTTACCATGAATGTCCGGCTCGTGCACGAGTTCCGCTTCGAAGCGGCCCACCGCCTCCCGCGCGTGCCGGCAGGGCACAAGTGCGCGCGCCTGCACGGGCACAGCTTCCGCGTCGAGCTGGCGGTGGCCGGCCCGGTCGACGAGCAGACCGGCTGGCTCTTCGACTTCCAGCGCCTCTTCGACGCGTGGAAGCCGCTCCACGAGAAGCTCGACCACCACTACCTGAACGAGGTGGAGGGCCTCGAGAACCCCACGAGCGAGGTGCTCGCGCGGTGGATCTGGGATCACGTGAAGCCCGCGCTCTCGCCCCTCGTGCGCGTCACCGTCTGCGAGACGTGCGAGTCGCGCTGCGAATACGAGGGGACCTGAGGTCCCGCCGCGCATGAGCAAGACGCTCGCGTGCCGGTGCGAGGACGTGACGCTGCACGATCTCGAGGAGGCCATCGATCGAGGGCACACCGACATCGAGTCGCTCAAGCGGTACACCGGATTCGGCACGGGCTGGTGCCAGGGCAAGTGGTGCGTCGCGCTGTGCGCCCGGCTCCTGGTCGAACGCGGCGGCAGCGCGGCCTTGCCGATCACGCCGCGGCCGCCGATTCATCCCATCCCGCTGGGCGACCTGGCCGGCCTCGCCGAGGTGGCTGAAGAAGACGAGCGCGCCGGCCGTCCCGCGAAGTAACCGGAGCACGGTGCGAAGCGGCGCGCGCATCGGCCGTGCTGCAAGTCGGCGAAATCGGGAACGGCTCGGTGGGCTCGTCCGTTGCAACTCGGACGGCGGACGATGTGGACGAAGGCACTGCAGCTCCTGCGCGCGGGGATCGCGGGCATCGCGGCCACGGCGGCGGACATCGCGACGCTGGCGGTGCTCGTGTCGCTCCTGCACGTCGACGCGCGGCTCGCGAACGTGCCTGCCCTCGTGGTGGGCGGCGTGGTGAACTTCGTCGGCAACCGGCACTTTGCCTTCCGTGCGCAGTCCGGCCACGTCGGGAAGCAGGCGGCGGGCTACACGGCGGTGGAGCTCGTGGCCCTCGCGCTCAACGGGCTCCTCTACGACACGGTGCTGCGCCTGGTGCCGGGCGCACGCCCGCTGTACTGGCTCGTTCGACTGGCGACGAGCCACGCGGTGTTCCTGGGCTGGAGCTACCCGCTCTGGGGGCGCGTCTTCCGCGTGCAGCGACTCACGGACGCGCAGTAACGGCTTCCGGGGCGGCTCGAGACAGCGCTGCGTTCGGCTGACACGCCAGCGCGGCGGCGGAGAGGAGCACGAGAGCGACCCACACCGCGTCCGCCATCACGAGGTGAACGAGCTGCAGCCAGACCGGCGCGAGCGTCGCGACGTCGAGCAGGCCCGCGCCGACCTGCGCGATCGCGAGAAGGGCAGCGACGCGCGAGAGGACGCGGACCGAGGCCGCAGGTCTGAGGCTACGCACGAGGCTCGAAGCGAAAACGATCACCGCCGCGGTGAGCGTCGCGAAGAGCGGATGCAGCGCGCGGAGCCGGACGAACACGTGCGCCCGGGGAGCGAGATCCTGCGCGAGCCCCGCCGCGAGAGACGAGGGAGGAAACAGCGTGTCACCCAGCGCGGTGACCGCGCCGCTCGCACCGACGAAGAACATCGCTACGACAGGGACGGCCAGGAGGGGCACGACGGCCCGCTGCCCGCTCCACGTCGGCCGGGCGCCGCCCGAGGCCCACCATGCCGTGAGCGCCGTCGCCGCAAGCAGCAGGAACGTGTTCCCGAGGTGCATGCTCACGCTGAGGGCCCGCTTCATCGACGCGTCGTGCGCGACGAGCTCGAAGAGGACGAGGGCGGCGCCTATCCCGGCCTCCGCGAGCATGAGGAGCATGGCCGTCGAGGCGCCCTTGCGCACGAGGTGGCCGCGAGGGAACGCCCGGAACGCCCACGCGAGAAGCGCCGCCGTCAGCACGAGAGCCACGCCGCTCGAGACCCGATGCGAGAGCTCCACCAGGGTCTGCGTCCGAGGCGACCGAGGAAGGATTTCGCCGTTGCAGAGCGGCCAGTGGCGCCCACACCCGGCGCCTGATCCGGTGGCCCGCACGTAGGCCCCCCAGGCGACGACGGCCACGTCGCACGCGAGCACCCCCCAGGCAAAACGGGCAAAGCGGGAGTCGGCGCGCACGGGGCCTATCTAGACGCGGGCAGCCGGGAAGTCCAAGGCGGGGCCTGAGCCTCCCCGGCGAGGGACGCGACAACCTGTCCTACATTTCCATCCCGCGAGCACCCGGCCGCGTCCGGTGTACCCTATAGGAAGCTTGGCGGCTCTGTCCTCGGCTGACGCTCGCGGGCCTGCGCCCGCGGAGCGCTTCCGTTTCGTGCGCCCGCTCGGTGCGCGAGTGGTCCCGTCGTGGGCCGCGCTCGACACGTCCGCCGGCAGCCCTCCGCGGCTGGTGGTGGTGGAGCGTGTGACCCGTGGTTCGGAGTACGGCGACCAGGAGATCGCCGACTGGGTCCGCGACGCGCGTTGCATCGCAACCCTGGAACATCCGAACGTCGGACGCATCCGCGACGTCGTGATTGCGGGCGAGGAGGTTTGCGTCGTCAGCGACTACGTCGACGGCGTGCGCTGGTTGGATCTCGTCGCGGCCGAGCCGCGGCCTCCGCTCGAGGCGGCGCTGCGCGTGCTGGTGGACGTGCTGACCGGCCTCAGCGCGATTCACAACCTGCGAGACGCGAAGCGACAGCCACTCAAGCTCGTGCACGGCGAGCTCACGCCGGAGTGCATCGTCGTCGGGACGGACGGGGTGGCGCGCATCGTGAGCGGCGCGAGACTGCACTCGGCGACCGCTCGTCCAGGTGCGTCCGGCAGCGCGTACCTCGCGCCCGAGATCCTGCTGGCCGACGAATCGGCGGACGCCCGGGCGGACGTGTACAGCGTGGGCGTCGTCCTCTGGGAGCTGCTCAGCGGGCGCGCTCTCTTCCCGACGATGCAGCCGTCGGCGATCGTCACCCATCTGCTGAGCGGACGCGTGCCGCTGGCGACGATTCCGGAGGGCCACGCATGGGCGGCTCCGTTCGCGGGGTTGACCGCACGCGCACTGTCGGCGGACCCCGCGAAGCGCTTTGCGTCAGCCGCAGCGATGGCGGCAGAGATACGGCGCATCGCGGGTCCCAAGCTCGCACCGCCGACGAGGATGGTCGCACACGTGCGCGCGGTCTTCGGCGACGCGGTCCGCTCGCGGCGTGAGAAGCTCGAGCGCGGCGAGGGGGCCGCACAGGCGCTCGCCAAGCAGGCGGAGCCCGTCGAGGAAGACGTACCGATCTCGCTCGTCCCCACGCCGGTACCGCCGCCACCCACCGCGACCACGAAGCCGCCCCCGCCGGTCGTACCGCCACCGCTGCCCAAGATCGGGCAACCGGCGCCGCCGAAGATCGCACTGCCGACGCCGCTCGTGGCCATCACCATTCCGCAGGCTGCGCGGGTGCCGGACGATCTGGAGCCGGGGCTGGGGGAGATCCCCGCGCCGGCGCAGGCAGCTACCCGCTCTCAGTCTCCCGCGCCGGCGGTTCCCCCGGTCGTCACACCCGTGGATGCACCGGCGCCGGCACCCACGAAGCGATCGCGCGCGACGGCGCTGGCCCTCGTCGCCACGCCGGTGGTCCTCCTGGCGGCGGCCGTGGTGTGGTGGCTCGCTCTGCGCTCACCCGAATCGACCCAGGCGACCGTCCCGACGGCGCGGCCTGCCCCGGCGGCACCACCCGCGTCCGCCCAGGTTTCGCCGGTGCCCGCGGCACCCACCGAGAGCGCGCCTCTCCAGGCCGTTTCCTCGGCGCAGCCGCAGCCCCCGCCTTCCGCAAGCGCGGCGCCTGCCGCCACGGGCCCCGATCAGCCTCCTGCCCAGGTCACGGGCTATTCGAACCCCAACCCGGCGCCAGTCGTGCGTCCACCACCGCGCCCGAAGTACGAACCGGAGGGAATCTGAGTGCGAACACGCTTCGCAACGCTGCTCCTCGCCGTCTCGATCTGCTCCACGACCACGTCGATCGCGCTCGCCGACGGCGTCCTCCCCGACGTCGCCACGCCCGTACAGCGTGAGCAGGCGCAGCAACGCTTCGCACGGGGCAAGGAGCTGATGGCGAAGAAGGACTACGCGGGCGCGCTCACGGAGTTCCGCGCGTCGCACGAGATCGTGGCGAGCCCCAACACGCGCCTCGAGATCTCGCGCTGTCTGCGCGGGGCGGGCAACCTGGTGGCAGCCTACGTCGAGCTGGGGCGGACGGGCGTCGAGGCGAAGGAGCTTCTCGCGCAGGACAACCGGTACCAGAAGGCGTACGACGCCGCGACGGCCGAGCGGGCCGAGATTGAGCCGAAGCTCGGCTTCGTGACGCTCAACGTCCAGAACGCGTCCGATGCGACGACCGTCACCGTGGGAGGCGAAGAGATCCGACGCGCGGCGTGGGGCGAGCCGGCGCCGGTCGCCCCGGGAGCGACGGAAGTCGTGGTCTCGACGCCAGGTCACCCTCCCGCGAAGCGCACGGCGACGCTGGCAGCCGGGCAGAAGTCGACGCTCACCATCGACGCGATGGCAGGTGAGGCGTCCGCGCCGCCCCCACCTCCCGAGCCCGAGCCGGTCGCGCAGGTAGACACGGGCAGCAGCCGCGCGTCGCTCCGCCCCTGGGCGTACGTTGCGGGAGGCGTCGGAGCGGCGGGCCTCGTCACGTTCGGCATCTTCGCCGTGATGGCCAAGTCGACGTACGACGACCTGGACAAGGCGTGCAACGGCGGCCCGTGCCCGGCGAGCAAGAACGGGGAAATCTCCTCCGGAAAGACGCAGCAGCTCGTCGCCAACGTGGGGCTCGGCGTGGGGATCGCCGGGGTGGCGCTCGGCGCGACGCTCTTCGTGCTGTCGATGCCGAAGAGCACCCCGGGCGCGGGAGCGGCTCTCGCGGTGACGCCGACGGGTCTCCGCGTCGACGGCTACTTCTGACTCCGCGCCTTCACGCGCTGCAGGTGCCGGCGGGCGATGCCCGAAGCGGCAGCCGCTCGCATCACGTTGCCGCCGTGCTCGGCCAACACGCGCGCAACGTAGGCCCGATCGAACTCCAGCAGGACGCGCTGCCTCGCCGCGCTGAAGGGAAGCCCGAGCGCGAGTACCGCCTCGAGCGCGCCTTGCCCTGGCTGTCCCCCCTGCGCAGCGCCGCCGCCGGGGGCTCCCTGCGCCGGCTCTTCCTCGCCCAGGGCCAGGTATCGCGACACGGCGTTGCGAAGCTCGCGCACGTTGCCGGGCCACGCATAGTCCTGCCAGCGCTGGAGCAGCGCCTCGGTGAGCGCCCCGTCGGGCGCGCCGAGCTGTCGGGCGAACGCAGCCGCCAGCAGGGGAACGTCGCCGCGCCTCCTGCGCAGGGAAGGTACTTCGATGCGCGCGACCGCGAGCCGGTGAAAGAGATCGTCGCGGAAGCGACCCACCTGCACCTCGTGATCGAGATCGCGGCGCGTGGCGGCGAGCACGCGGACGTCCACCCTGATGGGCCGGTCGCCGCCGACGCGTCGGACCTCGGATCGCTCGATGGCCCGCAGCAGCTTCGGCTGCAGCGCAGGCTCGAGATCGCCGATCTCGTCGATGAGGAGCGTCCCGCCGTGGGCGAGCTCGAAGACTCCCTTGCGCGTGGCGACGGCGCCCGTGAAGGCGCCCTTCTCGTGGCCGAAGAGCTCCGATTCGACGAGGTTCGGCGGCACGGCGGTGCAATCGAAGACGATGAAGGGACCGGCCGCGCGCGGCCCCTCCTCGTGGAGCGACTCGGCGAGGAGCTCCTTGCCGGTGCCCGTCTCGCCCTCGATGACGACGGGGAGCATGGTGGCCGCGAGCCTCTCGCACAACGGGTAGAGCCGTCGCATCTCGGGGCTTGCACCGATCGCCCGGCCGAAGCTCGTGGCCCGGGACACGGGACGAACGGCGGACTCGGACTCGAGCTCCACCCGCAGCGTGGTCTGTCCGATGCGCACCGTCTCGCCGCCCCGGAGACGCGCGCCGTTCACGCTGATGCCGTTGACCGTCGTCCCGTTGGTCGAGCCGAGATCGGTCAACTGGACGCGCTGATCGATCACGTCGAACGACGCATGCCGCCGTGACGCGGTGCGATCGGAGAGGCGCAGGTCGCACGCCGGTGAGTGCCCCACGAGGAGCGGCGCCGGACGCGTCGCGTCGATCGACACCGATGCGCCACGATCCGGTCCGTCCACCACGGTGATGCGAAAGACCGGGCTCGCAGTTGCCGCGGGATCCTGGGCCGCGGCGACGGCGGTGGTGCCGCCGTCGAGGACCTCGTCGGGGCTTCGAGGCACGACCCTAGGCTACCATCCGATGCGACCCCTTCGCTCCCCCAGAACCGCGGAGAACGCGCGGTCGGCGATCGAAGCGAGGTCGCCGCACGTGCTCGCCGGTCGAGACACGCGTTCGGAGGCGTCCCGCGCGAGATCGAAGCACGACCATGCGCCTTCGGGGCCGCCGAAGAGCGCGAGGTCGCCGCGCATGACTCCGTAGCGTGCGTCGTCCGGCTCCCAGACCGCGGTCGACGTAGCGAGCAGCATCGTCGGCTCGCCTGCCCAGGGGCGCAACAACGAGCGTCCGGTCACCAGATTCGCGAAGGGCAGCGCCCCGCGGGATTCCTCCAGGCCGAACAGGTCCACGATCGTCTCGTGAACGTCCTGCATGTACGTGCGGCGCGTCGCGTAGCTCGCGATCGCAGCCCGCTGTCCTCCCGACAGTGCTTGCGATCCGGCCGCGATCCATCCGGGCACGCGCACCTCTTCCTCGAAGAGCGAGTGGTTGTGATAGAGCCCGCCGTGCTCGCGGAACTGCTCTCCGTGATCGGACACGAAGACGACCGCGGTGTTCGCCCATCGGGACGACGTCCGCAGCTCGCGCAGCAGCGGAGCCAGGGTGCGCTCCTGCAGCCGGACGCTGTCGCGGTACCGGTTGTGGAATGCGTTCACGTCGCCGAGCGGATCGGGCGACTGCGGAACGTAGGGCACGAGCTCGGGATCGATGCGGTACGGGGCGTGCGTGTTCGAGAGGTGGAGCACCGCGAAGTAAGGCATGCCGTCCGGCACAGAGCGGATGAATGCGCGCATGGCGTCGACGGCGCGCTCGTCGGGGGCGCCCACCTGCTCCTGCGCCATGCCACCCAGATCGAGCGCCGTCACGAGGTGATCGATGCCGGCGCGCCGCGTGAAGGTGCCGAAGTCCTCGTACTCGGGGTTCTGCGAGGACACGTATGCCGTGCGGTAGCCGGCAGCACGCGCGAGCTCCCAGAGGACGGGCGCGCTGTGCGCGGACGCGAAATCGGCGGTGGGCGCGAC
>DASVWO010000419.1:0-12480 GCA_036393165.1 Polyangiaceae bacterium
AGCACCGCTCGACGTCCTGGCGCAGCAGATCGCGGCGGAGTGCTCCGCGCAGGAGTGGAAGGCCGACGATCTGTTCGACAAGCTCCGCGAGGCAGCCCCGTATGCGCGCCTGAAGCGCGCCGACTTCGACGCGGTCGTGACCACCCTCGCAGAGGGCCCGGCGCCTCGCCTCGGCCGTTCGCGCGCGCTGCTGCACCACGACCGCGTGAACGGCGTCCTCAAGGGTCGCCGCGGCGCGCGTCTCGTCGCGGCGACCAACGGCGGCGCCATCCCCGACGTGGCGGACTATCGCGTCCTGCTCGATCCCGACGAGACGCTCGTCGGGACGGTCAACGAGGACTGGGCGATCGAGAGCATGGCCGGCGACGTCTTCGTGCTCGGCTCGCACTCCTGGCGCATCCGACGCGTCGAGTCGCGGCAGGGCGTGCTTCGCGTCGAGGACGCGAACGGGCAGCCCCCGAGTCTCCCCTTCTGGCTCGGCGAGGCTCCCTCGCGAACCTGGGAGCTGTCTTCCGAGGTGAGCCGCCTGCGCGCCGAAATCGTCGAGCGCATCGACGGTGGGCACGAGGACGTGACGCAGTGGCTCGCAGCCGAGTGCGTGCTCGGCCCGCTCGGAGCGACGCAGCTCGTGGAGTACGTCGTGGCGCAGCGCGACGCGCTCGGCGTCGTGCCGTCGATGCAGGACATCGTCTTCGAGCGCTTCTTCGACGAGTCGGGCGGCATGCAGCTCGTCGTCCACGCCCCGTTCGGTGGGCGCGTCAATCGCGCGTTCGGCCTGGCCCTGCGCAAGCGCTTCTGCGTCTCGTTCGACTTCGAGCTCCAGGCGGCGGCGACCGACGATGCCATCGTGCTCTCGCTGGGGACGGCGCACAGCTTCCCGCTGACCGACGCGTTCCACTTCGTGCGGTCCGAGCAGCTGGACGAGACGCTGCAGCAGGCCGTGCTCCAGGCGCCGATGTTCGGCGCGCGGTGGCGATGGAACGCCTCCCGGGCGCTGGCCGTGCTCCGCCACGACCGGGGGCGCAAGGTGCCGCCGTTCCTGCAACGCATGCGCGCCGACGACTTGCTGGCGGCGGTGTTCCCCGCGCAGGTCGCGTGCCAGGACAACGCGCCCGGCGGACCGATCGAGGTGCCGGATCACCCCCTCGTGGAGCAGACGGTGCGCGATTGCCTCGCGGAGGCAATGGACACGGAGCGTCTGCGCGAGCTGCTGCGCATGATGGAGCACGGCGAGATCCGCCTCCACGCGCGTGACACCACCGAGCCCTCGCCGTTCTCGCACGAGGTGCTCAACGCCAAGCCCTATGCGTTCCTCGACGACGCTCCGCTGGAGGAGCGCCGTGCGCGCGCGCTGTCCTTGCGCCGCACGCTTCCGGAGCACCAGCGGGATCTCGGCGCACTGGATCCGGACGCCATCGCCCGGGTGGCCGCGGAGGCCCGGCCCGGGCCGCGCGACGCCGACGAGCTGCACGATGCCCTGATGGGCCTCGTCGCCGTCCCGCTCGAGGAGTCGTGGCGACCGATGTTCGACGAGCTTGCGCGGGCCGGTCGCGCGGCGCGCCTGGGGGAGCTCGCCTTCGCCATGGAGAACGCGCGTCACGTGGAGGCCATCTACGTCGGCGCCCCGCGACGGACGATCCCCCCGCACCTCGACGGGCCCGCGCCCCCGAGGGACGACGCGCTCCTGGAGCTCGTCCGCGGGCACGCCGAGACCTCGGGGCCGTTCACGGCGGACGCGCTGGCCGAGAAGCTGGGTCTCGAAGCGTGGGAGATCGACGTCGCCGTCGCGCGCCTCGAGAGCGATGGCCTCGTGCTGCGCGGCCGTTTCACCCCGGGTCGCGAGACCGAGATCGAGGAGCTGTGCGACAGGCGACTGCTCGCGCGCATCCACAGGTACACGCTCGATCGGCTTCGAAGCGAGATCGAGCCGGTGAGCGCGCAAGACTTCATGCGCTATCTCCTCGAGCGCCACAGGCTCGTGCGAAGGGCACGTGGCGGCGGTCGCGCCGCCCTGCGCGACGCGGTCACGGCCCTCCAGGGATTCGAGATCGCCGCAGCCTCGTGGGAGTCCGACGTCCTCGGGCCGCGCGTGGCTGGCTACCGTTCCGAGTGGCTGGACGAGCTCTGCCTGGCCGGCGAGGTCGCGTGGGCGCGTCTCTCCCCCAGGCGCTCCAACGGCACGGCCCTGGGCTCGACGTCTCGCGCGACACCCATCGCGCTCGCCTGGCGACGCGACCTGCAGTGGTTGCTCGAGGCGGTGCGCGGCGCGGAGGAGCCGGACTCGCCGCCCACCGGGTCCGCCTCGGTGGCGCTCGAGACGCTCCGGCAGCGAGGCGCGCTCTTCCTCGACGACCTCGCCGCCAGGGCCAACCTCGATCGCGGCGCCCTCGTCGACGGGCTCTGGGATCTCGTCGGGCGGGGCGCCGTCACCGGAGATGGGTTCCAGCCCCTGCGCGACTTGCTCTCCTCGGGCCGTTCGTCGGTCGTGCGAAGACGAGCGCCCCAGGGACGCTGGTCGTTGCTCGAGCGCGGCGAGTCGATCGCGGTCGACGATCTCGCCGATCGCGTGGCCGGCCAGCTTCTCGCCCGCTACGGGGTGGTCTTCCGCGAGCTTGTCACGCGCGAGAGCTTTGCGATCCCCTGGCGCGAGGTGCTCCGCGCCCTTCGTCGCCGCGAGGCGCGAGGCGGAGTGCGCGGGGGTCGCTTCGTCGCCGGCTTCATCGGCGAGCAGTACGCGTTGCCCGAGGCCGTCGAGGGTCTCCGGCGCGTCCGGCGGGAGGAGCGCACCGGAGAGACGGTGCGCCTGCGCCCGTGCGATCCCCTGAACCTGGTCGGCGTGCTGCTGCCCGGACCGCGCGTCCCGGCGCAGCACGGCGTGTGGATCGAGCTGCGCGACGGCGCAGACGGCGCAGACGCCGCAGTCGTGTCGGCAGACGCGCACCCTCCCGGCCGGCGTTCGAATGCGACGGCGGCCGCTCGAAGCTGACCCCCCACGCCTGTCCCACAGGTGGGGTTGACCGGCCCGCAGGGGTGCCGGACACTAGCTTGGGGAGCTTGGCATGAACCGACCGGTGTATCGCGGAGCGGCCTTCGCCGCGACCGCGCGCGTCCTCCTCGTGGTGGCGGCGCTCTTCGCCTCGGGATGCGGCGGCGGCAACAACGTCGAGACGGTGACGGGCGAAGGCGGCGACGACGGCTCGGGTGACGCCACGTCGGACGGCGGCGACGGTTCGACCGTACCGCCTCCCGACGCAGGCTCCGATCGCAGCATGTCGAGCGACGGCGGGCACGACGCCGCGGACGCGGCGCAGGATCAGTCGACGACCGATGCGCCCTCGGACCGCACGGCCGTCGACGCACCCTCCGATCAGTCGACGACGGATGCACCAGGGGACCAGTCCACGGTCGACGCGCCGCCGGAGACGTCGGGCATGGACGCGCCGGCGGACGTGGTGACCGGCTGCAACGCCGTCACGTGTCCCACCGGATGCTGCTCCGGCACGACGTGCACGACCCCCTCCACCAGCGCCTGCGGGACGGCCGGCGCGACGTGCACGGCCTGCGGCTCGACAGCCGACGGCTGCTCGGCGCTCGGCACCTGCACCTGCGGCGGTGGAAACGCTTGCGGCAGCGGACAGGTCTGCTCCGGCGGCCAGTGCGTGTGCGACGCCACGTCGTGTCCCACGGGCTGCTGCCAGGGGAACATTTGCCAGCCCGGCACGGACCCGAACGCGTGCGGCGCGGCCGGCGGCACGTGCGCGATGTGCCCGACGGGGGAGACGTGCGGCAACGGATCGTGCAGCGGCTGCAACGCGTCGAGCTGCCCCAACGGTTGCTGCTCGGGCAGCACGTGCACGATGCCGTCGTCGATGGCGTGCGGCACCGCGGGCGCCACGTGCACCAACTGCGGCTCGAAGGCCGACGGCTGCTCGGCGAGTGGAACCTGCAGCTGCGGCGGAGGCGCGGCGTGCGGCAGCGGCCAGGCATGCTCCGGCGGCAAGTGCGTCTGCGACGCCGCGTCGTGCCCCACCGGCTGCTGCTCGGGCAACACGTGCACCACGCCGTCGGCGATGGCGTGCGGAACGGGCGGTGCCTCCTGCACGAGCTGCGGCACCACGGGTGACGGCTGCTCGATGACGGGAAGCTGCACGTGCGGCGGCGGCGCAGCGTGCGGCACGGGTCAGGCGTGCTCCGGCGGCAAGTGCGTCTGCGACGCCGCGTCGTGTCCGAGCGGCTGCTGCCAGGGCAACACGTGCCAGCCGGGCAACACGACGGCCGCATGCGGGGCCAGCGGCGGCACGTGTCAGATGTGCGCGACGGGAGACACCTGCACGACTGGCATGTGCGTCGCTCCGCCCCCGGTGTGCGGCGACGGCATCCTCGAGACCGGCGAGCAGTGCGACGACGGCAACCTCGTGAACCTCGACGGCTGCAACTCGACTTGCAACTTCGAGCAGGTGACGCGCGCAACCCGGATCGTCCTGCAGTGGGCGCACGACACCTTCTGCACGAAGGACGTCTTGCTCGAGGCGATCAAGGATCCCTTCCTCGCCAACGTCCACAGCACGCTGCAGGGTGACCTCGACACCGACGTCACGAACGGAACCGACAACCTGGTCCTCGAGTACTTCGCCATCACCGACCTCACGGGCCAGGCCGGCACCGCCAGCGTCGGCAGCTACAACGCGACGCTCACCAATGCGTACACCGGAACGTTCACCGGAAACTCGGACCTCGACTGGTGGTACACGCTCGACACGACGACGGCGGGCGGCACCCCGCTCTTCACGCCGAACTCGAAGGAGTCGGCCGGAACCTTCGCGGGCGGAGTCCTGAGCGCGTCGGGCGGTCACGTCCTCGTCTCGGCCTTCGGGACGTCGCTCCTCGACCTGGCCAGCATCAAGCTCCAGCTCCCGATCGCGAGCCCCGCGACCAAGCCGACGGCGTCGACGGGCGCTCCTCCGGGGCACCTCGCGAGCGAGCACGTGGCCTCGACGCTCACCAGCTTCAACACGGCCGGCCTCACGAACACCTCACCCACGGGTCTCCTCTGCGGCAACACGACCGCAGCCAGCCTCGCGGGAACCGCGGTGCCGCCGCAGCTCCAGACGAACTGCACCCAGAACTTCGGCGCCACGAACAACATGCTCGACGTGTTCGTGGAGGGCTGCACCGCGAACATCGTCGGAACGATCATCAGCCCCGTGCAGCCGGACCAGGTCAACCCGGACGCCCCGGCGGCAGGTGCCGGCGGCAACTACACGTTCCAGCTGACGGGAAACCACGTGACCGGGTGCAAGGACAAGAACGGGACGGCGGTCACGCCCTACACCAACTGCCTCGCACCCGCCGCCTACTCGACGTACCTGAAGTTCGCCGCCGACCGCGTGATCCTGAAACACCCCTGAGGCTGCCAAACCCGGGTAACATCGCCGACGGTGCCTAGGGTCCGGCCGCTCGTCTCGTTCGCGGCGCTGGTGGCGCTGTGCGCGGCCGTCCTCACGCGCAGCGACGAAGCGGGGGCAGACGAGTCTGCGGTCCCCGAGAAGCTGCAGGCCGAGCTCGTCGCCAAGATCGCGGCGTACGACCGCAACTTCGCGGCCCGGGCCGCAGACCGTGCGCACGTGGTCATCGTGGACAAGCCGGACGACGCCGATTCGGCCCGCTCGGCTGCGCACTTCGAGGCGGCGCTGCACGAGCTTCCGGACGTCGGGGGGCTCGCACACGACGAGGCCATCGTGCCGTGGCCCGGAGCCGGCGGCCTGGCCGACCTCGTTCGCTCGCGCCACGCGGCCATCGTCTACTTCACGCCGGAGTTCGCGGGGGACGTGGGCGCGATCCGGTCGGCGCTCGACGGCGTCGACGTTCTCAGCGTCGCGGCGGTTCCCGACTACGTGCCTCAGGGCATCGTCCTCGGCTTCGACCTCGTGAGCGGCAAGCCCAAGCTGCTCGTGAACCTGGCGCAGGCGCGCCGCCAGCACGTCGCCTTCATGGCGGAGATCCTCAAGATGGCGAGAGTGTTCGAATGAGAAGGCGGGCGATCCTCCCGGCCCTGGCGTCGTTGTTCGGCGCGCTCGGCATCGCGTCGACGGCGTTCGCGCAGTCGTCGGACACGTCGGATCTCCAGGGCCTCCTCGATCAGAGCGTCGTCACGACGGCGTCGAAGTCCGCCGAGACGAGCACCACGGCACCCGCGACGTCCAGCACCCTGACGGCCGAGGACATCCGCCGCTACGGCCTGCACTCGGTCGCCGAGGCCATCGACTTCCTCTCGCTCGGGGCCGTCACTGCCAACCCCCTGGACACGGCGGAGGCGGGCGCTCGCGGCGTCCTTCTGTCGGCGGACTCCGGGGATCACTTCCTGCTCCTCGTCGACGGCCACGCCGTGAACGAGCCGCTGCTCGGCACGGCGCGCTTCGACCAGGGCATGGGGATCCCCATCGAGATGGTCGATCACATCGAGGTCATCCTCGGCCCCGGCTCGGTGCTCTACGGGTCCAACGCGATGCTCGGCGTCATCAACGTCATCACCAAGCGCGCCAAGGACTGGCAAGGCACGCACCTGGCCGTCGAGGGATGGGGCGGGCCGTCGCAGATCGACTCGGCCCACCTGTCGCAGCAGCCCGCGAGCGTTCGCTCCCAGCTCTATCTGCCGAGCGGGTGGCAGTCGAGCAACGCCGTGGGGCTGACCGCGTGGCGGGCGATGGGCGGAGCCGGCTACGAGGTCCCCGTGTTCGGCAAGACGGCCGAGATCACCGTGGCCGTCGAGTACTTCAAGCAAGACGGCCCGGCGTTCACCTTCGGGCCGCAAAACGTCGGCAACGACATCGCGAGCAACAGGCCCATCCAGTATCCGCGACCGCCTGCACCGGCGACCGGCGTGTGGGGAGGGCTCGCCGATCAGGACTACTACGTGCGCGAGCCCGGCGGTCAGCTCCACATCGCGTGGGGATCGTTCGACCTCTCCGTCCACGCATCCATCTTCGACCGCGCCACTCCCTACCGCGCACGCTTCACGCACTCCACGCAGGACTTCGACGATCCCGACAGCCACGACGTCGAGCGGTCGCTCTGGGCGGACCTCAAGCACCGCGCGACGATCTCGGCGGTCGTGCAGCTGCAGTCGCGCGTCTACGCGGACACGTGGGACTTCCAGGACAATCAGACCGCCTCGGAGATCGCGTCGTGCATCGGCGTGCCGCTCCAGGGGATGAATCCGTCGTGCCTCTATCGCGCGCGCTTCGCCTCGCGCTGGGCCGGGCTCGAGGAGCAGTTCACCTTCGACTGGCTGAAGGATGCGTCCTTCGTGACGCTCGTCGGAGCCGACGGCCGCCTGCGCACCGTGGGGAGCAAGATCGACACGCTGGACCTCGCGACCGGCCAGCCGGTGCGCTCCAGCACCGGGGTGATCAACCAGGACGACTACGCGCTCGGCGTCTACGCGCAGCAGACGTGGCAACCGGCCCGCTGGCTCGGGTTCAACGCCGGCGCGCGGCTCGACGAGGAGACGCGCTACACGGGCAACGTCTCGCCTCGCGTGGCAGCGAGCGTGGGGGCGTGGCCGGGCGCGACCTTCAAGACCATCTACGCCGAGGCGTTCCGGGCCCCGAGCTGGACCGAAACGAACCTCGCCACGCTCCAGCAGCTGCCCGGCGGCAACCTGAGCCCGGAGCGCGTGCGGTCGGTCGAAGCCTCCTTCGAGCAGCGCTTCGGCACGCAGCGGCTCCTCGTGGGCGCCTTCCGATCCTGGTGGAGCAACATGGTCCTCCTGCACGAGCTCACCCAGAGCGAGGTGCAGGCAGCGGCCATGGCGGGGCAGGTCAACGCCCTCCTCTACTCCGGGTTCGTCCAGTTCCGGAACGTCGCCTCGATCGACAACTACGGCGTGAACGCCCTGTACGAGGGCAGTGTGGGCGAATCGGAACAGTTCCGGTGGGGTGCCACCGCGACGGCAGCCGTCGCCCGACAGACCGACCCGAACGACCCGAGCGCACCGGCGGTGCCCCTCACGGTGGGGCCCCAGGTCTTCGGAAACGCGCGCCTCTCCTACGACCTGCCGGGCGACTGGCCGACCCTCGCCGTCGCGACGCACTGGATGGGCAAGCGCTACGCGGACCGCGCCTGGGACGGAGGCTGGACGGCGTCCCAGGGGCTTCCCGTCGCCCCGCCCCAGCTCGAGCTGCGCGCGACGATCAACGGCCCCGTGCCCGGCATCAAGGGCCTGAGCTACCGGCTGTCCGCAAACTGGGCGCTCGCCGACAGAAGCCCGTACGTCGTGGGTCCGGCGCAGGATTCGACCTACCTCCTCTCCCCACAGCTCGCGCCCGTGGATCCGTTCCGCGCCGTCGTCGGGCTACAATATGACTTCTTGCCATGAGCCTTCGTAGAGCGCTCTGGTTCGCCGCCCTCGCGGGCGCCGCCGCCGTGGCGACGGTGGCGAGCGTCGCGTGTCTGGACCTCACCCCCGTCGTGTACGAGGCTCCGTCGTCGGACGATGGACCGGTGATGCCGATGCCCGACGTCGTGGTCACCGACAACGGACCGACGCCCGAGGGATCCCGGTCGGACGCGGCCGTCGACGGAGACGCCTCGGCTCCCGAGGTCGTCGTCCCCCCCACGTGCATCGGCTGTCTCAACACGCCCGACGACGCGTCGCCTCCCGGCTGCGCCAGCGAGATCGCGGCGTGCAATGCGAACACCAAGTGCGCCGCGACCTACGTCTGCGCAGTCGCCGACAATTGCTTCAAGCAACCGAGCTTCAGGGACATCGTCAACTGCGGCATCCCTTGCGCGGAGGACGCGGGGATCGTGAGCTCCAGCGATCCCGCGGTGCAGCTCATCTACAACATCGCCGTCTGCGCTTCGTGCAATTGCAACGCCATCTGCGCGGTCGGTGACGCGGGACCGAGCTGCGGCGACTGACTGCCGAAACGGCCACCGTCACTTGCGGTCGACGTGCACGTCGCCGCTGAAGGTCCAGACGGTCAGCACCGTGTGAGCGGAGCCGGGCGGCGGGGCGCCTGCGTCCCCGTTGTCGACGCGACCTCCGTGGGTGCGCACGTCGACGATGACCGGCGGCGACTTCGGAACCGCCACGCGGACGTTGCCGGAGTGGCTGTGCAGCTCGAACGGACCGTCGCCCTCGAGGCGCGCGTCGAGATCGATGGTGCCGGACATGGTGTGGGCCTCGGCTCGGGTCAGGGGAGCCCCGCCCACCTGCACCGAGCCGCTCACGGTGCGCGCCCACGCCGTGCCGCCGTTGGCCAGGTGGACGGCCACCGACCCGCTCACCGAGGACGCGCGGACGTTGCCACGGCGGATCGAGACGTCGACACTGCCCGAGACGCTCCCCGCCTCGACGTCGCGCGGCGCTCCGTCGACCGACACGTTGCCGTTGACGGTCGCCACCTGCACTGGGCCCGATACCTCGTGCACAGAGATGGTCGCCTCGATGCCGTGCACGTCGAGGTGGACTCCGGAAGGGACGGCGACGTCGATCGTCGATGCGCCCCCGGGGTGGACGTGGATCGAGACGTGGTCGCCGTCTCCCGAGACCCGCACGTCGCTCGTGTTCGCCGTCACCTTGACGTCCTTGCGCGTCGATCCGACGACGTGGACGTTGCAGTCGACGACGCCGATGCTCACGATGCCGTCCGGCGCGATCGAGATGGTGCTCTCCTGCGGCTGCGCCCAGGCCACGGGTACCCACGCGAAGAGCAGGAGGAGGGTCGCGGCGATGGAGCAGAGGAAGGGACGCATGGCTCACATCTCCGAGTAGAGCTCGGTCACCTGCCGGATCAGATCCAGCTTGTCTTGCCAGACGCGATCGAGCTCCGAGCGGAGCTCGGGATCGTCGGGGTGGTCGCGCACGGCGGCCCGCGCCGTCTCGATCGCCTGGTCCACGATGCGCAGGTTCTCGTCGAGCACCGCGGCCTGCGCCGGGCGCAACGAGGCCCGCCGCGCGTCGAGCTCCGTGTCGAGCATGCGCTCGGCGCTCGCGTAGGTGTCCTCCTCGGGGAGCGGAGGCGGGGGCGACGCGAGGACGGGCGTGGGCGCGGGGATCGACACCGACGGCGCCTGCGCCAGCGGCAACGGCGCGTGGCGGCCGCGCAGACCGAGGACGAGCGCGAGCACCGCCGCCGCCGCGAGGGTCGAGGCCATCGTGATCGTACGGAGCGTCCGCGCGCGACGGCGCGACGCTTCGATGCCGCGCGCCACCTCCGGCCAGAGATCGCGCTCCGGCGGAACCTCGCGCGGGAGTCGATCCAGGTGCTCGCGCAGAACGTCACGCTCAGGGTCCGTCATGGAGCACCTCCTTCAAGAGGCCGCGGGCGCGGTGCAGCTGCGCCTTGCTCGTGTTCTCGGCGATGCCGAGCTCGCGGGCAATCTCGGCGTGCGAGTAGCCCTCGATCTCGAAGAGCACGAAGACGATGCGCGCCCCCTCGGGAAGCAGCCGGATGGCGCGCTCGAGATCGATGCGACTGTCGGGCGACGGGCGCACGGGATCGGGCCCGTCGAGACGCATCAGATCGTCGGTCGTCTCGACGCGACGGAGGCGGCGCAGGGTCGTGCGGCGCCCGGTGAGCACCACGCTCACCGCCACGTGATTGAGCCAGGTGGAGAAGGCGCTCTCCCCGCGGAACTGGTGAAGCCGCTGCCAGGCGCGCACGAACGCCTCCTGGGTCATCGTCTCGGCCTCGCGCGGGTTGCCCGTCATCCGCAGGCAGAGCGCGTGCACCCGCCCGACGTTCTCGCGATAGATCGCCTCGAACGCCGCCGCGTCCCCCTCCTGGGCCGCACGCACACGAGCCGGGACCCCGACGGGCGCATGCTGCGTGCGGACGGGCGAATCGGTCATCGGCAGGGGGCCTACCCAGGTGGTGTCCACTTCTGATTCCTGTGACGCCGGCCGGACGGCCCGCGTTTAAGGGTTAAACGCCCGCGGGGCGGCCGGCGTCCAGTGGGACGAAGCCGAGGAGAGGAGCCCGCCCATGAACGCAGGCCGTCGCATGTTCGTCCGCTGTGTCATTTCGGCAATCGTCCCCCTCGCCGTCGGGTGCGGAGGGGGCCGCGACGCGGGCGGCGCGCAGCCCAAGCCCGCCGCCCCGGTCGCCTCGGGCACGCCCGCCCCCGGGCAACCGATGCACTGGAGCGGGCACGTCGCCGCCGGGAAGGCCATGGAGGTCCGGACCATCGCCGGGACCATCCACGTGACCGCCGCGACCGGCGATGTGGGCGAGATCGAAGCGAAGGTGCACGACGGCGACCCGGATTCCGCCCCCACCGTCCGGTTCACCGAGGACGAGCACGGCGTGGTCGCGCGCGTGGAGGTCCGGGAGCACGGGTGCGAGCAGCACGACCGGCACGACGGCTCGGTGGACTTCGACGTGAAGGTACCGGCCGGTGTGCGCATCCTCGCGCGCTCGGTGCACGGGGCCATCGACGTCGACGGCGTCTCCGGCCCCATCGACGCGCACACCGTGGACGGGGGCATCGCCATTCGCTCGGCGACGTCGGCCCGCGCACGCACGGTGAACGGATCGGTGACCGCGAGCTTCCGAGCGGCCGACCTCGACTCGGACTGCGAGCTCGAGACGGTGAACGGGCCGGTGCAGGTGACGCTGCCGGCGGCGGCGAACGCCGAGCTCGTCGCCTCGACGCTCAACGGCGAGATCCACGTGGGCTTCCCGTTCAACGGCTCGACCGATCGTCGCAGCACGCACGGGAGCATCGGCCACGGAGGGCGCGAGCTGCGGCTGCGGACGATCAACGGGACGATCGAAGTCTCGAAGGGCTCCTGAGCGCCGCTCTCACTGCACCGGAATGCCCCCGCCGTCGGCCGACGTGGGCGGCGCCGCGGTGGTGGACCCTGCGCCCCAGAACGAGAGATTCGGCGGTGGGTTGGGCACCGGGATGTTCATCGTGACGAGCGAGCCGTTCTTGTAGTCGATCGAGAACACCTCGCCGCCGTTGTCGAAGCCGTACGCGGTGCCGGCCCAGAACGCGAGCCCGAAGACGTCGGGGTGGTTCACGCTCCCGTAGTTCTGGATCAGGTTCCCGGTCTTCGGATCGACCTGCAGGAGGCAGTCGTTGCAGTTCTGGTTGCCGCCCTTGACGGTGAGGAAGGTGCCGCCGTTGATGACCGACACGATGTCGCCGCTCGACGTGTACCCGCCCGTCAGGCCGCCGACGGTGGTGATGGCCCCCGTCGTCTCGTTGATGCGGATGTAGGTGGAGCCGTCGTACCCGACGAGCGCCTCGACGTTGGGATCCAGCGTGCCCTTGGGCACGAAGGAGAGCGAGTTCGGGTAGCCGCCCGAAGCGACCAGGGTGCAGGCCGCGGTCATCAGGTCCACCTTGTAGAAGCCGTCGGAGGTGGTCACGTACCCGTTCGAGTTCTGGTCGATCGCGATGTCGATGACCGAAGTGCACCCGTTGAACGGACCGACGACCGCCACCTGGTTGCTCATGGGGTTCAGC
>DASVWO010000420.1:0-28682 GCA_036393165.1 Polyangiaceae bacterium
GTCGCGGTCCTTCAGCGCGCGCCCCGCGGCCAGCGCGCTGGCGAACGCCATCGTCTCCTCCAGTGGCGAGAGGATGAGCGCCAGCTTGTCGCGATCGCCCGCCAGGCGCGTCGCCAGATCCAGCAGCTCCCCGCGCGCGCCCCGGTCGAACCGGCCCCACCCGCGCTCGGTCGCCATCGCCATGAGGTAAGCGTCGAGCGCCCCGACGCTCCGCGGCGTGCGCGGGATCATCGGGTCGACCTCTACCTTCACGCGGAAGAGCGCCGCGAAATCGGCGTCCGCCTCGAGCAGCTGCGCGTAGAGCTCCGGGGCGCCGACCAGCACCACGCGCACGCGCACCGGCACGGGTACCGGTCGCAGCGTCGTCGCGTAGAGCCCGAGCGGCCCGAGCGGATCCTCGGCGCCGATGCGCTGCTCACGCAGCACGCGCTTGGTCCGCTCCCAGATGATCGGGTCAGTCAGCAAGTCTGCCGCGCGCACCACGAGCACGCCCCCGCTCGCCCGGTGCAGCGACCCGGCGCGGATACGCGTGAAGTCGGTGAGCAGGGCGCCCATGCGCGCCCGCCGCTCGAGGTAGCCGAAGAGGCTCGGGTACGTCGGGTTGGTGTCGTAAACGACCGGCGCCGGCGTCCCCGGCTCGTGCGTCACGAGGAGGTTCACCTTGAACCGGTTCAGGCGCGTCGCCAGCTCCGGATCGTCCTTCTCCTCGTGCTTGCGCTCCTCTTCGCTGGGCTCGTCGAGCACCACGAGGTCGTCCCAGTCCTCGACGAGCGCCACCTGCACCCGCGCGAGCCACTGCACGACTTCCTCGCCGTAGGGGCCGAACTCGACGACGACGCTCTTCATCGCATCCTCGACGACGATGGCGGCCGCCTTCGAGAACACGGCCTCGCGCGCGGCCTCGAACCCCGCGCTCTGCGCTCGCACGAGCTCCGCGGCCTTCTCGACCTCCTTCGTGAGCTTCTCTTCGCTGTCCCCGAGGGCGCGCTTGGTCGACTCATCGAGGACGTCGAACTGCTCGGCGCTCACCGGCTTGCCGTGCAGGATCGGATACGTCTGCACCCCGCCGTGCACGCTCCGCACGCCGAACCCCAGCGTCTTCGCGAGCGACTCGAGCTGGTGGATGACGGCGCGGTTGCGTGCCTCGAGCTCGGTCGCCAGCGTGCTCTGGGCGCGCTTGAACTCGTCGCGCTCGACGACGCGCGGGATCTCCTCCTGCAGCCGCTCGATGAGCCCCTCCATCGCCGCCACGAGACGCGGGCCAACTCCCGCGGGCAGGACGAGCGGCTTCGGCGCCTCGGGGTGGTCGAAGTCGTGGACGTACACGATGTCGTCCGGGGTGGGCCGCGCCGCAGCGAAGCGCACTGCGTATCGCAGCACGTCGTCCTCGATCATCACCTGCGGATCGGCCGCGACGAAGACGTGGAAGCTCGGCTCGCGCGCCGAGAGGCCCAGCTCCAGCGCGCGCCTGGCAACCGTGGGTACCAGCTCGAACAGGCCGTGGCTCTCGCGCGGGCTCTCCGGCAAGCTCGAGGGCTCCGTGCGCACGACCGTGAGCTCCGGCGTCACGCGGAAGGGGCTGCGGACGGACTCGAGCGGTCCGGCTCCCCCGTTGTTTCCATCGAGTGACGTGACGGACGCCCTCGGCTTGGGGATGCCTCCCCGGCGAGGGGCCTGAGGCTGAGAGCCGTTGCCGCTTCCGCGGCCCCCGTTTCGCGCTCCCTTGGCCTTGTGCGTCCTCTGCATTCCGCCGCTTACATCAATCTAGCATGCAGTGATCCTCGGGCGGGGTGCGGGGGAGGGGCCCCGCACAAACAGCGCGAGCGCGGCCCCGCGCAGCGACGAGACCGCGGGCTGTCCCCCCGGAGCCGGTCGCGCTACCATGGGCCGGCGCATGGCTAGGCTGATCCTCGCGACCGCCGAAGGACAGCAGGCGATCGAGCTTCGGCCGATCAACAGCCTGGGCCGGCACCCGAACAACACGATCCAGCTCCTCGACAAGATCGTGTCGAAGGAGCACTGCATCCTCGAGCAACGCGACGGGCACTTCATCCTGCGCGACCTCGGAAGCCTCAACGGCACGTACGTCAACGGCGAGCGCGTGCGCGGCGAGACGCTGCTCAAGCACGGCGACGAGATCGCGCTCGGCTCGACGCGAGCACGCTACGACGACGGCTCGGGTGTGGCGCCTCCCCCGCCCCCGGTCGGGCCCGGCGCCGTGCAGCACGGCCCCGCGATGGGAGGAGCGCCCGGGATGCCCGGTCCCGGCGGCTGGCCTTCACCCGGACCGATGCCCGCGTCGGGCGGCCCCCCTCTGCCGCCGATGCGCCCCCCGCAGCAGTCGTACCCCTTCTCGGGCCCCACGGCGCCGCCCGCGCCGATGCCTCCGCCGCCCCACCGGCCGCCGAGCATCAGCGGCACGCGCGTCGACGTGCTCGACGCGGCGCGCGCCATCGGCACGCAGATCGCCGCGCAGACCAAGGGCTTCCAGCCGTTCGACTCCATCGGGCACGACGCGGCGCAGCTGCGCGTCGACTACGAGCGCCTCCGCATCACGTGGGAGCTGACGCGCGACATCGGCCTCGAGCGCGATCTCGACAAGCTGACCGACAAGATCCTGCTGGCCCTCTTCAAGTTCACCAAGGCCGACCGCGGCGTCATCCTGCTGCGCGAGGCCGACGGGCAGCTCGTTCCGCGCGCCGCGCGCCGTCGCGACGGCAGCGAGGCGCCCATCCAGGTGAGCAGCACCATCCTGAATCACGTCATCAAGGAGCGCGCGGGCGTCCTCACGCACGACGCGTCGATGGACTTCGCGGCGTCCAAGGGCAAGTCGATGATCCTGAACCGGATCTCGAGCGCCATGGTCGTGCCGCTCCTGCACGAGAACGAGAAAGAGGTGCTCGGCGTCCTCTGGCTCGACTCGGAGTCGCTCGCGCAGTTCCAGCCGAAGGACCTCGAGGTCATCACCGGCGTGGCCGGCCAGGTGTCGATGTTCATCGAGAACACGATCCTGGCGAAGAAGGTCGAGCAGGAGATCGTGCTCCGCGATCGCTTCACGCGCCTCGTGGCGCCGAACGTCGCCGAGCAGATGATGAGCGGCAAGCTCGAGGTGAAGAAGGGCGGGATGCTCGTCAAGGAGCTCTCGATCTTCAACAGCGACATCCGCGGCTTCACACAGATGAGCGAGGGCACCGACGCCGAAGTGATCGTCGAGATGCTCAACGACTACTTCGAGCCGATGGTCGAGACGCTCTTCAAGTACGAGGGCACGCTCGACAAGTTCATGGGCGACGGAATCATGGCCTTCTGGGGCGCGCCGCTCGTGCACCCGGACGACGCCATCCGCTGCGTGCAGTGCGCGCTCGACCAGATGGACGTCCTGGGCCGCTTCAACCGCGATCGCATGTCGCAGGGCAAGCCCCCGCTCGCCGTCGGCATCGGCATCCACACGGGCCCCGGCGTCGTCGGCTACGTCGGCAGCTCGAAGGCCCTCTCGTACACGGTCATCGGCGACACCGCGAACACGAGCGCCCGCTTGTGCGCCACGGCGCTCGCGGGACAGATCGTCGTGAGCGAAGCAACGCTCGCGCGCCTCGGGAACCGCTTCGAGTTCGAAGAGATCGAGGCCCGCTCGCTGAAGGGCAAAGAGAAGCCCATGCGCCGCTTCAACGTGGTGCGCGAGAAGGCGAGCGCGGTCGCCAAGGTCGGTTAGTCGATCAGGACGCTCGATCGGTCGATCAAGACCGTCTTGATCGACCAAATCTTCGTCTTGATCGCGATCAAGACGCTCTTGATCCAGTGTCGTTGAACGAAAGGACGATCAAGACGCACTTGATCGTCCAAACGTGCGTCTTGGTCGCGATCAAGACGGTCTTGATCGCCCTTGCGCCGCTCCCGCACTCTCCCGCTGCAGCTCAGCGGTCCTCCGGCTCTCCACGTTCCCGTGCTAAGGATGCAGCCCTCGATGGCCGCCGCGTCGTATGTCCTGCCGTTCGAGAAGCCCGTCGTCGAGCTCGTCTCGCGTGTGCGCGAGCTGCGGGAGCTGGCGAAGGCCGACCGGGCGCTCGAGCCGGAGCTGAAGCGGCTCGAGGACAAGGCGGCGAAGCTGGCGCGCGAGCTCTTCGCGGAGCTGAGCCCGTGGCAGAAGGTGCAGCTCTCGCGTCACCCGAGCCGCCCGTACACGCTCGACTACGTGGAGCGCGTCTTCACCGACTTCGTCGAGCTGCATGGCGACCGCACCTTCGGCGACGACGCATCCATCGTCGGCGGAATGGCGCGGCTGCGCGGCCGGTCGGTCGTGCTCGTGGGGCACCAGAAGGGTCGCGGCGCCAAGGACAACGTGAAGCGCAACTTCGGGATGCCCCACCCCGAGGGCTACCGGAAGGCTCGCCGGCTCTACGAGATGGCCGACCGCTTCGGTATCCCCGTCATCACGCTCATCGACACGCCGGGCGCCTACCCGGGCCTCGGCGCCGAGGAGCGCGGGCAGAGCGAGGCCATCGGCGCGTGCCTCGCCGCGATGGCCCGCGCGCGCGTTCCCATCGTCGCGTGCATCATCGGCGAGGGGGGGAGCGGCGGCGCGCTCGCGCTCGGGGTCGCCAACCGGGTCCTCGTCCTCGAGTACGGGACCTACAGCGTCATCTCCCCCGAGGGATGCGCCTCCATCCTCTGGAAGGACGGGAGCAAGGCCGAGGAGGCCGCGGCACGCCTCAAGATCACCGCCCCCGACCTGCTGCGCCTCGGCGTGGTGGACGCGATCGTCGACGAGCCGGCCGGCGGGGCGCACCAGGACCCGGATGGGGCCGCACGCCTCGTGGAGGTGGCGCTGGACAAGGCCCTGCGCGAGCTGGAGGCCCTGGGCGCCCAGGAGCTGACCGAGGACAGGTACCGTCGCTTCCGTCGACTCGGCGCCTACGTGGCGTGATACTTCTGGGCGCATGACGGCGCGCGTCACGCTGGAAGGCAAAGTCGCCATCGTCACGGGGGGTAGCCGCGGGATCGGCGAAGCGATCGCGCACACCTTCGCCGCGCACGGGGCCCGCGTCGTCATCGCGTCGCGCAAGGTCGAGGGCGTGCAGGCCGTCGCCGAGTCGATCGCCAAGGAGCACGGCGCCGACAGGGTCCTCGCCGTGGGGGCGCACACCGGCAAGGAAGACGAATGCGTCCGCCTGGTCGGGGCCGCCATCGAGAAGTTCGGCAGGGTCGACGTGCTCGTGAACAACGCCGGGACGAACCCCTACTTCGGCCCGATGCTGAACGCCGAAATGGGCGCCTGGGACAAGACCTTCGAGGTGAACTTGAAGGGATACTTCTGGTGCGCGCGCGAGGTGGCCAAGCACTGCATCGGGCGCGAGGCGCCGGGCTCCATCGTCAGCGTCACCAGCGTCGCCGGCCTGATGGGCACGCCGCTCCAGGGCGTCTACGCGGCCACCAAGGCCGCCGTCATCTCGATGACCAAGACGCTGGCCATCGAGCTCGCGCCGTCGAAGATCCGGGTGAACGCCATCGCGCCGGGCTTCGTGGACACACGGCTGGCGAGCGCCATCTTGAAGAACGACGAGCTTCTCGCGCACGTCCTCGCGAAAACCCCCATGCGCCGGTACGGCACGCCGGATGAAATCGCAGGGGGTGCGCTGTATCTCGCCAGTGACGCTGCAAGTTTCTTGACCGGCCATACGCTTGTGATCGACGGGGGCATGACGATCGGATAAGGAGCGCACGGGCTCGGGGACACAATGCAGGCCGGACAGACCATCGCGGGGAAGTACCGTCTGAACCGCCTGCTCGGCACGGGCGGAATGGCGTCCGTGTGGTCCGCGACCAACGTGTTCACCGAGCGCGAGTTCGCCGTCAAGTTCATGCTGCCGCAGGTGGCGCGGACGCCGGAGGCCGCGCGTCGCTTCCTCCTCGAGGCGAAGGTCAGCGCGCGCATCAATCACCCGAACATCATCGAGGTCATCGACGTCGGGCAGGCCGAGGACGGGTCGCTGTTCCTCGTGATGGAGCTGCTCACCGGGGTCTCGCTCGACGTGGCGACACGCCGGCAGACGCCGGCGATGACGCTGCACGAGTTCCTCGGGCACATGAAGGACGTGGCCGTGGCGCTGGCGGCCGCGCACCGCAGCGGCGTCATCCACCGGGACCTCAAGCCCACGAACGTCTTCCTGCACAAGGACCGCGACGGGCGCGTCGTGCCCAAGCTGCTCGACTTCGGGGTGAGCAAGATCCTCGAGGAGGAGAACAACACGTCGCTGACGGTGGTCGGCACGGTGCTCGGGAGCCCGCTCTACATGAGCCCCGAGCAGGCGATGGGCGCCGCGGGGATCGACGGGCGGACGGACATCTTCGCGTTCGGCGGGATCCTCTTCGAGGCGATGACGGGGCAGCGCGCGTACGACGCGCCCAACTTCAACGCGCTCATCGTGACCATCGCGACGAAGGAGCCGAAGAAGATCGACGACGCCGCCCCGCAGCTGCCCGAGTCGATCCGCGCGCTGGTGCGCGAGTGCATGGTGACCGACAAGACGAAGCGGCTCGCGTCCTTCGACGCGATCGTCGAGCGGCTCGACACCACGATCAAGGAGGTCGAGAACCTGCCGATGCGCCTGCCGTCGCCGTACGGCGAGGGCGAGCGACCGAGCGACCCGGACGCGACGAACGCCCTGCCCATGGTGGGGCGGTCGGACCGTGACGCGGCGACGAAGTCGGTGCCGCCGCAGTCGGGCGGGCAGAGGCCGTCGGCCCGGCCGCCCACCCCGGCGAAGGGCCTGGCGGCCGCACAGGGCAACGGCGAGCCGCAGGCGTGGACGCAGTCCGCGAACCGGGGCGTCGAGGCGGCGATCGCGTGGCTACGGCACCTCGACCGGTTCTACCGCGAGCTGCCGCCGAAGACGCGCGCGCTCGGGGCCGCGGGGGCCGGGGTCGTCGTGGTGCTCCTCATCGTGGGCGTCACGATGGCTCTGTCGGGCGGCGGGACGACGTCGCGCGCGGCCATCCAGGGGTCGACGGTCGCGGCCACGACGGGGGTGACGCCCCCGGCTGGTTCGGCGCTCGCGGTGCAACCGGAGCCGACGCATCCCACGCAGCCGCCGAGCGCCGACGATTCGAGCAACGTGCCCACGATCTCGGTCGACTCGCTGCCGGTCGTCGGCCGCGGGGCGCCGGCGAAGGGCAACGGGAGGCTCTCGATCGTCGCTTCGCCCGGGTGGTGCTCGGTGTCGGTCGACGGCACGCAGCGCGGGGTCACCCCGCTCACGGGATTCGACGTGCCTGCGGGCTCGCACCGCGTCGACTGCACGCCGCCGAGCGGCAAGTCGCGCACGGCGACCGTGAGCGTCGCCGAGGGGACCGCGACGCACTACCGATTCGCCCTCGATGAGTGAGCCGGACGAGGCGCTCCAGAAGCTCATCGCCGACGTGTGCCTCGGCGCGAGCGCGGACGACGCGATGGCGCGCGACCTGCGCGCCTACCTCGAGTCGCACGGCGTCGCGGCGGAGGACGTGGAGGCGATCCTCGCGGGGCCGCTGCGGCTCGCGGTGTACCGGACGCTGGTGCGCAACGGGCTCGGCTCGGTCGTGCTCCGGATGCTGCCACGGACGCACGCGCGCCTCGACGCGGCGGCGCCGGGGCGCTTCGAGGCGGATCTCGGGGCGTTCGTCGACGAGGTGGGCCCGCGCACGCACTACCTGCGCGACGTGCCGGCGGAGTTCCTCGCGTGGGCGGCGCCGCGCTGGAGGAGCGACGCCACCCTGCCCGCCTGGCTCGTGGACCTCGCGATGCACGAGCTAGCGCAGTTCGCCGTGGCGGCGTCGGCGCCCGCGCGCGCTCCCGAGAAGCCGGCGGACGTGGCGATCGATCGGCCGCTCGTGTTCGCCGATTCGATGCGTGTCGTGCGCTACGCGTGGGCCGTCCACGAGCTGCCGGCCGACGAGAGCGACCTGACGCCGCCGGCGCGGCGCGAGGTGCGTCTGCTCGCGTACCGCGACGCGTCGCACGTGGTCCGCTGGCTGGAGCTCACGCCGCTCGCCGGCGCGGTGCTCGACCGGCTCGCCGACGGGGAGCCGCTCGGCCCAGCCGTGGAACGGGCGTGCGCCGAGCACAAGACGGTGCCGGGTGCGGTGCTGCGCGAGGTGGCGCGACTACTGGCGGACCTCGGCGAGCGCGGGGTCCTTCTCGGCGCGCGAGAGGACACCTAGTCTGGTGTTCGACTCCGCTCCGCCCACTCTCGCGGCGCGTGCGGAGTCAACGCTCCCCGGATGCGTCCCATCTCGGCGAGCAGCCCGTCGAGGTCCGGGATGTTCTGGTCGCGCTCGAGCACGACGGGCACGGGCCCGGTGCGCGGGTAGACGCGCGCGAGCAGGGCGAGCACCGGGTCAGGCACGTCGGCGCCGTGGGTGTCGACGATCATGGCGCCGTCGTCGGTCGGGGCGGCGGGGCCCGTCAGGCCGCCCGCGTTCACGCCGAACCACTCGTGCCCGGCCACGTGGATCTGCACGGTGCGCTCGAGCGGCGCCGTGCGCATCCACGCGTCGACGTCGAAGCCGAAGTTGGTCGCGTTCACGTACGCGTTGTTCACGTCGAGCATCAGCCCGCAGTCGGCCGCCTCGCACACGCGCGCGAGGAACTCCGCCTCCCCCATCTCGGCGCGCCCCGGGTGCCAGTAGTAGCTCACGTTCTCGACGGCGAGCGGCACGCGGATCGCGTCGCGCGCTCGCTGGATGCGGTCGGCCACGCGCGCGACGGTCGCCTCCTTGAACGCGAGGGGCAGCAGGTCGTGCAGGATGCGGCCGCCGAAGGCGCCGAAGCACAGATGATCCGAGTGCCACGGGCTGCGCACGTCGCGCAGGAACGCCGCGAGCTCCACGAGGTACTGCGCGTCGAGCGGGTCGACCCCGCCGAGCGACATCGTGAGCCCGTGCGAGAGGACCGGCCATCGCGCGGCCAGCGCGGCGAGCGCCTCGGGATGCCGCCCGCCGCGCCGCATGTAGTTCTCGGGCGCGATCTCGAGAAAGTCGATGGACAGCTCCGACTGCGCGCCGCGCTCGACGAGCTCGTCGAGGAACTCCCAGCGCAGACCGAGCCCGACTTTGTTCGCGAGAGCGTCGACGCTCGGCGGCGAGCTCAGAAGAGCTTCGGCTTGCTGTCGCTCGCGCACGTGCCTTGCCCGCAGCTCGACTCGCCGGAGGCGCCAGGCTTCTTGGCCGGCTTGGCGCCGCCCTTCTTGGCGGGGGGCTTCGCGGCCGCGGTCGGAGCAGCCGACGTCGCCGGCGCCGCGGACGCAGCGGGCGCCGCGCTCGCCGCTGCCGCGCCGGCCGACGCTGCGTCGGTCGACGGGGCCGTCGGGGCGGGGCTCGCCGGAGCCGCCGTCGTCGTCGCCGGCGCAGCCGCGCCACCTCCGGCCTTCGCGCCGCATGCGCTGGCCGAGCACGACGACTGCCCCGTGGGCGTCGCCGACGCCGCAGCGGGCGTCACGTCGTTCGCCTGCACGGGTGCCGGCGTTCCTCCGCCGCACGCGACCACGGCGCTGGTGCCGATGACGGCGAGGACGGCGGCAATCTTGTCGAGGCTCAGATCGGGTCGCATCGTGTTTCTCCTTGATTCACTGCGCCGGCGTGGCGCCCAGTTTGACGGTGACGTCGGCGTACTCGGCCACCTTGGAGACGAGGCTCGTGGTCCACGCGGTGAGCGTTCCCACGGTGTCGCGCGGCTGCACGTCGACTTCTTTCAGCACGACTCGCATGGGCGCCTTCGATTGGATGTCGACGCGCGTCGGCTCGGACGTCGGCGCCGCCCCCGAAGGATAACGGAAGGCCACGGTGACGGGCACGTCTTTCTGGAGCTTGTGCCCGTGGACAAGCACGTCCCCGTGCACCACCATGTCGACGCTGCGCACGTCGTCGTTGCCGTCCTTGCTCGGCGCGACCTTCGAGAGATCGAACGCGCTCAGTCCGTCGATGGCGCGGATGGCGAGCGTCGCCCAGCGCATGTCGTCGTGGGTCTGGCCGTCGACGACCACCTCGAGCCACGTGCGCGCGTGCTTCGTCTGCGTCGCGTCGTCGTCGTTGCCGAAGGTGTTCGTCGCGAACGTCGCGAGGTCGATCATGATGGTGCCGCGCGACTGCGCGAGGTCGGTGCCGACGACGTCGAGCGTGCCCTTGGCGGCCGTCGTGTCGCCCTTGATGTGCTCCTTGAGGCCCGGCATGTCGACGTGGGTGGTGCTCTTCGGGTCGATGGCGTAGTGCCACGCCATCGCCGCGGGGGACGCCTGCGAGGAGGCGAGGGAGCTGGCGGAGGGGGCGAGCTGGGCTGGATCGTCCTTCTTGCTGCAGGAAATGAGGCCCGGCAGGGAGGCAGCGAGCACGGCGATGGTCACGCTCGTCGTACGCATGGTCGGCAAGGATACGCACGGGGCGCCGCCCGGGTATCGGCAAAACGGCTCCGCGTGTCGGCACTGCACCCATGCGTGTCGAGCGCACACGCGTTCCTGTCGACGGAACCGGCGGGTGATTAACTTCGACGCATGTCCTCGTCCCCCTTTCGCGACGAGCTGCATGCCCTGCAGTCGGCCCTCTCGGAGCTGCAGGAAGAGAACTCGAGCCTCCGGAGCGCGGTCTCGCGACAGCAGGAGGAGCTCGAGACGCTCCGCGCGCAGATGCCCGAGAACATCGCCGCCGTCTCTCGCCGGCTCGCCGAGGAGAACGAGGAGCTGCGCGCCCGGATCGCCGACCTTCGGATGCAGCTCGCGACGCGCCCGCCGGTGCAGGTGCAGAGCCCCGACGTGTGGGCCGCGCTCGAGCGCCTGTTCGCACGGCTCGTGGGGAAGTGACTCTCTCCGGAGCCCACCATCGGACTTGAACCGATGACCTATGCTTTACGAAAGCATTGCTCTACCGACTGAGCTAGGTGGGCAGGTAGGCGGCGGAATGTACGCGCCGGGGCGCGCGAGTCAAGCGGCGGAGGCGGTGCGGCCGGCGGCTTCCGCGATGCGGGTGGCGGCGAGCCGGCTCATGGCCATGATCGAGTGCTGCGGGTTCACGCCGAGGTTCGTCGGGAAGACGCTGGAGTCGACGACCCAGAGGCCGCGAGCCTCGTGCGCCTGGAAGTCGGGGCCGACCGCGCTCGTGGCGGGGTCGGGGCCCATCCGGGCGGCTCCGAAGAGGTGCGTCGTGATCATGCTGAAGAGGCGTGAGTCTGCCGGGGCGTCCTCGATGAGCCGCACCTGATCGGGCGACGTGAGGATGCTGGGAAGGCCGAAGATGCCGGGCCATACCTCGCGCGCACCCGCCTCGAACATCATGCGCGCCAGGATGGCCGTGCCCTTGCGAGTGCGCTCGACGTCGCGGCGCGTGAAGTCGAGGCGCACCTTGTCGCCGCCGCCCCAGCCGGCGCGCACGGTGCCCTCGGCCTCGGCGCGCACGACGACGGCCCACACGGCGAGGTTCGAGAAGACGCCCATGCGCTGCATCAGGTCGTGCCCGATACCGGGAATGCGCACGGCGGCGAGCTCCGGGGGCATAGCGATCGTCTCGAGCTTGATGCGCTCGGTCTTGCGCAGGTGCGTGCTCTCGGCGCCCTGCGTCGCGCCGAAGCTCATGGTCACCGGCCGGTCGAAGACGCCGCCGATGCCGAAACCGGGGTGGCACTGGAAGTGCTCCCCGATGGCCCGCGCTCGAAGGCCGCTCCGGCGCAGCACGTTGGGCGTCTGGATTGTGCTCGCCGCCACGAGAACGCCCCGGCGGGCGCGAAGACGCACGGTCTTCGACGCCCCAACCCCCGTGGTCTTCGCGAGCACCTCACGCGCGCGACCCCCCTCGACGACGACGCGCTCGACGCGGCACGAGCAGTAGATGCGCGCGCCGAGGGCGAGCGCCCACGGCACGTAGCTCACGTTCATCCCCTGCTTCGCGGCGTTGGGGCAGCCGGTCACGCAGCGGCCCGACCCGCGGCAGTTGCGCTCGTAGCGGCGCATCTTGCCCGCCGGAAGGCCCTCGTGCTTCGCCTCGTCGAGGAAGAGCCGGTTGTTCTCCCCGAGCACCGCGTCGTCCACCGCGTGCGCGTTGAGCTCCTGCTCCAGCGCGTCGAAATGCGGCTCGAGCGCGCGCGCCGTGATGTGCGCCCCGAGCCCGAAGCGCTCGTCCCATTCGGCGAGCACGTCCTCCGGCGTCCGGTGCGCGATGGCCGAGTTCATCACGGTGCTGCCGCCGACGCACCGCCCCTGGATGAGCGGGACGTACGCGTGCCCCTCGAGCACCTGCGTGCCGGCATCGCGGTACATGCGGGTGAAGGCTTCGGACACCTTCTCGCCGAACTCGCGCGTCTTCACCCACGGGCCTTCCTCGACGATGGCCACCGCGAACCCGGCGCGCGCCAGCGTGTGCGCGGCGACCGCGCCGGCGGCGCCCGAGCCGACGACGACGAAATCGAACGCCTCGTCCACGTCGCGCGACAGGGCGGTCCCGTCGACGACGCTGCCCTCCGGCAGCTGCTCGTCGGGGAAAGAGGCGTGCTCGTGATCGTGATCGTCGTGGTGCTGCGAATCGTGCGACATCGGAAGAGAGGCTCCTGGCTAAGCGACGGCGGGTGCGCCCTTCACGCGCAGCGTGACGAGCGACTTCGGCTTGGAGGGCACCATCATCCGCGCGCGCACGGCGTCGTCGCCCGCGTAGAGGAGGGCCCCCATCGTCTTGAGGATCATCACGAGCGAGCGCAGCGCGTAGTTGCGGCTCATGACGAGCGCCGCCACGACGCGCTCGCGATCGGCCTGCGCGAGGCTCGTGATCGTCGCAAGGCGCCCGAGCACGAAGAGCGGCGCCAGCGCCACGATCCACACGGCGAGCCGCAGGCCGAGGGCGACCTTGGACGGCACGCTGGCCACGACGCGCGCGAGGAACCCTCGCACGTCCATCGCGCGGATGTCGGTCAGCCCTTGCTCGCGCGAGCCCGGGAAGATGGCGCCCATGGCCGCCTCGGCCCAGCGGTTCTCGATGCCCGTGAGTCTCATCGCTTCTTCTCCTTGCGCGCCGCGGGGGCTGCGATTGGTTCGGTCGCCTGCTCCGGCGCCGGCGTCGGGTGACGGCGGGCCCAGTCCGCGTCGAGGCCCTCGAGGGCGCGGCGCACGAGCGTGCGCGCCATCTCGGCGTTGCGGGACTTGATGACCTCGACCAGCGGCGGATAGATGGTGATCGACGTCGTCGTGTCGTCGTAGAGCACGGCGCACAGGTGCGGGTGCTCGTCGGGCCAGCGGGCGAACGTGTTGAGGAACAGCTCGAACCCGATGCTGCGGGCCGCGCGGCACACGGCGCGCATCAGGGCGATGTCGGCGCGCGCGAAGGCCACGGGGTCGTCCTGGTGCTCGGCGAGCACTTGCACGCACGCCGCGATGGCATCGACGTCCGCGTCGTCGTGACGCTCGGCGGCGAGGGCCGCGGCCTCCGCGGCGAGGATGCGCCGGAGCTCGAGCGAGCTGCGCACCAGCTCGTGCCACGCAGGATCGGCGAGCTTGAGCCCCTTGACGAGGGTCCCGAGCATCTCGAGGCCGGCCCGCTCGCGCCACGTCGTCACGACCGTTCCGGCGCCGTGGCGCGTCGTCACGAGGCCGAGCGCCTCGAGCCGCGCCAGCGATGCGCGAAGCGTCAGCCGGTTGACCCCCAGCGCGAGCGACAGCTCCCTTTCGCTCGGCAGTCGCGTGCCGGGGCGCAGGCGCCCGGAGAGGATCTCGCTCCTCAGCCGGTCGGCGACGGCATCGACGACGCTCTGCCGCGCCACGGGGGCCAGCGACGCAAGCGTCTGCAAGTCCGCGGAAGGGCTGGTGGAGGGGTTGTCGGTATCGTCAGGCATGCGCCAGTCCTCTACTGGTTCAACCACCTGACATGCAGCCGAAGCATGCGCAAGTCATTTCGCAGTCACGAGACCTACGCGGTTGTCCAGGTCGGCTGCTGAGCGCCCACTCATCGCCGGCGTCGCCGCCGGCGCGCTACCGTGCGGGCCGATGATCGACCTGCGCAGTGACACGGTGACGCGTCCGACGGCCGCGATGCGGGAAGCGATGGCCAGAGCCGAGGTAGGGGACGACGTCTTCGGCGACGACCCGACGGTGAACGCGCTGCAGGAGGAGGTCGCGCGCATCACCGGCAAGGAGGCGGCGCTCTTCGTGCCGAGCGGCACGATGGGCAACCAGCTCGCCATCGCCACGCAGACACGGCCGGCGGACGACGTGATCGTCGGCGAGGGCGCGCACTCGGCGTTCCTGGAGGCGGGCGCGGGGGCGGCGCTGAGCGGCGTGCAGTTCACCGCCGTCGGCAAGGGCGGCCTCTTCACCGCGGAGGACGTGGAGGCGGCGCTGCATCCGCGCGTCTACTGGGCGCCGCACAACTCGCTCGTCATGGTGGAGAACACCCACAACCGCGCGGGCGGCCGCGTGTGGCCGCACGCCCAGGCGAAGGCGGTCGCCGAGCGCGCGCGCGCCCTCGGACTCGCCGTGCACCTGGACGGCGCGCGCATCTGGAACGCGAGCGTCGTGACCGGGGTCGACGTGGCGACGCTCGCCGCGCCCTTCGACACGGTGAGCGTGTGCTTCTCCAAGGGCCTGGGCGCGCCTGTGGGCAGCGCCTTCTGCGGAACGAAGAAGCTCGTGGACGAGGCGCGACGCCTCCGGAAGCGCTGGGGCGGCGCGATGCGGCAGGCCGGGATCCTCGCCGCGGGTGCGCTGCACGCGCTCGCGCATCACCGCACGCGGCTCGCCGAGGACCACGCGAACGCGCGGCTCTTCGCCGAGAAGATGGCGCGGGCGCCGGGAGCGAGCGTGAACCTCGCCGGGGTCGAGACGAACATGGTCAACCTCGACGTCGAGGCGCCCGCGGACGCCGTGTGCCGTGCGGCCAAGGAGATGGGGCTCCTCATCAACCCGACGAGCAAGAAGCGCCTCCGCGCAGTCACGCACCTGGATGTGTCGCGCGCGCAGGTGGAGCAGGCGGGGGAGATCCTCGCGGCGGCGATCGCGAAGGCGAGTCGGTAGGTGAAGCGCTGGCTCGCGCTCGGTGCGCTGGCCTTCCTCGCGTGCGCGCCGTCGTACGGGTCGACGTACGACAAGGCCTACGCGACGGCGGAGCGGGCCGAGGGCGCGGGCCGACTGGCGGAGGCGCTGCAGGCGTACGACCACGCGGCCTCCGTCGCCAAGCGTCGCGGCGACGCCGACCAGGCGCGGTGGGCCGCTGTGGACGTGCTCGTTCGCGAGGACCGCGTGGGCGACGCCGTCGCGCGACTCGACGCGATGGCGCTCGACCCTTCGAGCGACCGGCAGGCCGAGGCCGCGTACCGCGCGGCCGACCTCCGCATCTCCCACGGCGATCCCGACCGCGGGTGGCACGACATGGAGAGGGTCGTCCGCCGCTTCCCGGCGCACGGTGTGGCGCACGCCGCGATCCGGCGGCTCGTCGCGCACGCCGACGAGGGCCCCGGCGGCGCCAAGGGCGGCCTCGACGAGCTCGCGGCGCTGGAGCACGACGTGGGACGCACCGAGCTCGCCGAGCTCGTCGCGTTTCTCTCGGCCGAGCACCTGCAGACGCTCGGCGACGACCAGGCCGCGCGCGACGCCTACGTGCGCATCGCCGACCGCTGGCCCTACCCGTACGGCGCCTTCTTCGACGGCGCCCTCTGGAACGCCAGCCTGCTCGACGAGAAGCTCGGCCACGACAGCGCCGCCGCCGCCGACCTGGAGCGGATGGTCGCGGAGCGCGAGACCACGACGCTCCTGGGCAGCTACGAGCGCAAGCACTACGTCCCCGCGATGATTCGCCTCGGCGAGCTCTATCGCGACCGGCTGCACGACCACGCGAAGGCGCGCGCCACGTTCCACCGGCTCTACACCGACTTCGTCCACTCCTCGCGTCGCGACGACGCCCTGTGGCTCGAGGCCGCGCTCTGGAAGGAGGACGGCGACGCGCCGACCGCCTGTTCGCGCCTCGCCACGCTCGTGCACGACTTCCCCGACAGCCGCTACGTGCCGTGCGCGACCGAGCAGTGCCCGGGCGTCGAGAGGCCGCGCGAATCGGGAGCGCCGAAGACCTGCCGCGCCTACATCGAACGCGCGGGCTGGGAACCGAAAGCCGAGCAGTGAGGGCGGCGGGGATTGGTCTGTGGCCCTTCGGGCCGTCGGCCCGCCTTCGGAGGATCCTCAGTCAGTCCCCTTCGTCTTCCTCTTCCTCTTCCTCGTCTTCGTCCTCGTCGTCGTCTTCCTCGTCCTCCTCGAAATCGTCGTCTTCGTAGTCGGTCCCCTCGTCCTCTTCCTCGGGCTCCCCCTCGGCTTCGGCCGCCGCGCCGGCGGGGCGCTTCTCGAACTTGAGGTCCACCCCCACGTCGCCGAGCTGCGTGTCGAGGAGCTCGAAGAGCTCGTCGGGATCGTCGCCCGACCACTCGTCGAGCAGGTCCGTGAGAAACTCGAAGAAGTCGCCGTTGTCGAGCCGGCGCTCGATCTCCTCGACCTGCTCCTCCGTGAACGCCTCGAGGATGTCCTCGCGCAGCGTCTCGATGTCGCCCTCTTCGATCGCGTCCTGAGCGGACAGGCGGATCTGGCGTACGGCGCGCTTATCGAGGAAGATCTCCATCGGTCGGGCCACCCGAGTATGCGAACCGCCCCTTTGCTGTCAACGTCCGCGTTGGGGTCGCTCGTCACGATGACGGGCGCGGCCCTCGCCCAGGTACCGCCCGCCAGCGAAACCGTCACGGCGGCTCCGCCCTCGCAGGAGAGATACCTTCAGTACGGAGTCGGGCTCGCCGCGGAGGGCGTCGTGTCCGCAGGCCCGGCGTGCAACGGCGCCGGGTCGCAGAACTGCATCCTCGGTTCCGGCGGCGGGCTCACCGTGCGCGTCGGCTGGCGGCCGGCGAATGTCTTCTACGTCGGCGGCGTCTACGAGATGAGCAAGCAGGACCCCAACCAGCTCTATCGGCTCGGCATCCTGCAGCAGGCGCGCGTCGAGGGGCGGCGGTTCTTCCCGACGGGCAAGGAGGTGTCGCCCTTCGTGCTGCTCGGCGCTGGCGTCGCCGGCTACGGCGACACCTTCGGCATCGACACCTGGGGCGGCACCGGGACGCTCGGCGGCGGCCTCGAGGTGGAGCTCGGCGGCCCGGTGCTCGAGCTGTCGCTCGCGTACCGCGCCATGTACCTCCAGGCGTGGGTCGACTCGAGCAACACCTCTCACGACGCGGGTATCGCCCATTTCCTGGGGCTCGAGGTGTCGATCGAGGCGAAAGACCGGCTCTGACTCTGTCGTCCGTTCGGGGACCCTCCCCCACCCCACCTTGACTGGGCCCCGCGCGCGGGTGTCCCATCGGAATGCGTGATCTGCACGACGTGCGGGGCGGAAAACCCGAGCCACCTCACCTTCTGCCGCGAATGCGGCCAGAGGCTGGCACCGCGCGTCGCGCCGCCGACGCCACCCGTCGGCGTCCCGCCCGCGGCCGAGTCGGCGCCGTCGCCGCTCGCGGCGACCGCGCTCGCGCCGCCGGGACACGCGTCGCAGCCTCCGTCGCCCGGCGCGCCGCCCGTCACGCGCCAGCGGCCCACCGCGCCCGAGATGAGCTTCCGACCCCGGACGGATGGGCCCGCGCCCGGCGCACCGTCGCCCGCGCCACCTCCCGTGGCCGCAGCGCCCGCCGCGGCCGCGATGAAGTGCCCGCTCTGCGGGATGATGAATCAGGGGAGTCTCCGCTTCTGCGTCACCTGCGGGCAGAGCCTCGCCGGCCCGCACGCCGCGTCGGCGGCGGCGCGCGCGCCCATCGATCTCTCGCGCACGGTGCCCGAGCCGCCGAGGTTCGTCGAGCCGGCGCCCGCGCCGCCGACGCCCACGCCGCCGCCGATCGCGCCCGTGCGCGTCGTCGGGCTCGGCGCGCCCGAGGCTCCGCCGATGCAGCGCCTGTGTCCGCGATGCCGCGGCGCGAGCGACGGGGCGGCGCAGTTCTGCCGGTTCTGCGGCGCGTCTCTCGCAGATGCCCAGTCGGTGGCGCTGCAACCCTCCCCCAACCCCATCTCGTCGCCGCCGCCGCCGATGCAGCCCGTACCCATCCCGCCGACGGCGCCGGGGACTCCGCAGGCCATCGCGGCAGCCGCGCTGCACGGGGGAGTCGTCGCCTCCGGCGGGCGCCTCGTCCTCATCGCGCGCGACGGCGGGGAGGGCCCGAGCTACCCGCTGGCCGAGACGACCGACATCGGACGGGTCGAGGGCACCATCGTCATCGCGGACGACCGCTACATCTCCCCGCGGCACGCACGGCTCAGCCGCCGCGGCGGCGCGTTCCACCTGCGCGACCTCGAGAGCACGAACGGGGTGTTCATGCGCATCCCATTTCAGGGGGTCGGCCAAGCCGAAATGCCGAGCGGCGGCGAGCAGCTGCTGGCCGATCAAGACTTGTTCTTGGTAGGACAACAGGTGCTAAGGTTTGAGGTCGTGAAGCATGCGGAGGAGGGATTCGGTGTCGCCTCCGAGAACGGCACGCTGCTCTTCGGCACCCCAGCCGCACCGCGTTACGCGCGCCTGAGCCAGCGAACCGTCGAGGGGGTGGTGCGCGACGTGTTCTACGTCCGCAAGGCCGAGACGGTGCTGGGCCGAGAGCAAGGCGACATCGTGTTCCCCGACGACCCGTTCCTCTCCCGCCGACATTGCATGCTGCGCGTGCAGGGCGCGCCCCCCGGCTCCCCGAGCGCAGCACCACGCCGCTTCACCCTCTCCGACCTCGGCTCCTCCAACGGCACCTTCCTTCAAGTGCGCGAGGAGGTGCGCCTGCGACCGGGCGATCACTTCCGCATCGGCCAGCAGCTCTTCCGGTTCGACACGTGAGCATCCCCGACGCCCCGCACAGCGCGCCGCATCCGGAGGCCTCGAAGGAAACTTCGACCGCGCCCCGGGGAGAGATCCGCGTACGGCTCTTCGCGCGCACCGACGTGGGGCAGATCCGCGAGCACAACGAGGACAACTTCCTCGTGGCCGACATGACGCGCAAGCAGCGCGGCCTGCTCGAGGCGAACCGCGCCTCGGCGGTGGGCAAGCACGGGTCGATCTTCGCCGTGTGCGACGGAATGGGCGGCGCGGCGGCGGGGGAGATCGCCAGCCAGCTCGCGGTCGACATCGTGTACGAGCGCATGGTCGAGAACCTCGACGACCAGCACGCGCTCTCGCGCGACGAGCTCGCGCGGCGCCTCGTGCGCGCCATCGAGGCGGCCGGGCTGCGCATCTTCCAGGAGGCGAAGCTCGATCGCACGCGCCGCGGCATGGGCACCACCGTGACGGCGGCGGCGCTCGTGGACGACTATCTCTTCTTCGCCCAGGTGGGCGACTCGCGCGGGTACGTGATGCGCGACGGGAACCTGGTGCAGCTGACGCGCGACCAGTCGCTCGTGAACCAGCTCATCGAGGCCGGCCAGCTCACCGAGGAGGAGGCCGAGACCTTCGAGCACAACAACATCATCCTTCAGGCCCTCGGCACGGCCGACACGGTGCAGGTCGATCTCACGTACTGCGAGCTGCGGCGCGGCGACACGCTGCTCCTCTGCTCCGACGGCCTCTCGGGCATGGTGCGGTTCGACGACATCCGCGAGGTGCTCCGCTCGGCGTCCGAGCCGCTCGAGGCGTGCAAGCTCCTCACCGAGCGCGCGAACCAGGCGGGCGGGCACGACAACATCACGGTCATCGTGGTGAAGTTCGACGGCGACGGCCTGCACGCCGCCACGCCCGACGGCGAGGCGCTCAAGTACCGCAAGTACATCCTGCCCGAAGAGCCCGCGGACGCGACCGAGCCGCACATCCGCCGGCCCGAGATGTCGTCGGCGCCGCCCGCGCTGTCGCTGCCGCACGGGCCGGGGTCGAGCGCGCCGCAGGGACTGTCGTCGACGGTCGTGTTCGCCGCGGGCGAGGCCCCGGTGCTCCCGCCCGGGCCGCCCGCTTCGGCGCCGCCGGCGTCGCCGTACTACGAGGAAGAGCGCATCGAGATCCCGGGCACGCACGTGCCGGCGTGGGTCGTGGTCATCCTGGTGCTCGGCGTCATCCTGCTGCTCATCGGGACGGCGTTCCTGTTCCTGCACTGAGCGCCAGCGCGTAGCGGGCGACCGGATCGTCGCGGTCCACCGCGAGCGCCGCGCGCGCCGCCTCGAGCGAGCCTGGAGCGTCTCCCCTTCCCGCGCGGGCCACCGCGATCCACGACCACGCAGCGCCGGCCTTCGCGCGATCGTCGATGCCCGTGAGAGGCGCGAGGATCGCCTCGGCCTCGTCCCACGCCCCGGCAGCCAGCCGGAGCCGGGCGAGGACGAGAAGGAGCGACGGCGCGTCGCCCGCGTGCATCCGACCAGCCGACACGATCGCCTCGGCCTCTGCTTCGCGATCGAGCCGCAGCAGCGCTTCCGCCTCGCCCGCCCACCCTTCGGCGGCACCCGGCTCCACCTCGCGCAGCCGCTGGAACTGCTCGCGCGCGTTCTCGTACTGCCCGCGCCCGAAGAGCCGGCGCGCCAGGTTCGCGCGCGCGGGGCCGAAGCCCGGGTCTACCTTGAGGGCGTCGCGATAGAAGGCCTCGGCGGCGGGGCCGTCCCCCTGCGCCTCGGCGAGCACGCCGAGCCCGTGGTGCGGCGCGGGCAGGTCGCGGTTGAGCGCCCGGGCCTTCAGGAAGTCGCGCCGCGCCTGGTCGAAGTTGCCGCGCCTCAGCTCGACGTACCCGAGGTTCACCCACGCCTCGACGAACCGCGGACTGTACTCGATGGCGACCGCGAGGCTCGCCTCGGCCGATTCCAGGTCGCCGCGCGCGAGGGCCTGCGCGCCGGCCGCGTTCAGGAGCACGGCCTTGGGCGGGAGCGGCGCCTCGTGAGCGCACGCGCTCGCGAGCAGGGCCACGGCGAGGGTGCAGCACGTCAGGAGGGACCTGTCTCTCATGCCCCCTCATCGGCAGTCCCCGGCCGCCGGTTGCGTGGATTGATTCCGCGCTCGCGCGCGCTAGCATTCCGGCCGAAGCAGCCATGTCCGCCAGCGCCTACGAGGACAAGGTCCAGGTCCCGCCGCCGCGAGCCCAGTGCGAGCCGGCCGACGAGGTCCTGTGCGACGCCTGCGGCCGGCGGATGCCTCGCGCGGACGACGACGAGGGCTACGCCGTGCCCGGCGAGGGCATGTACGTGTGGACGCGCGGCACGGAGGTGCGCTTCGAGAAGGTGCCGCTCTGCGCGTCGTGCGCGTCGGCCATCGGCCTGGCCGCGTGGGCGCGCTGGGAAATCGAGGAAGAAGAAGGCTGACGCGGTCGGGGTCGGGGGTCGGGGTCGAAGCCTCGAAGCACTCGATCCTCAGTGCACGCGTTCGTCCTCGTGCTCTTCGACGGGCGGCCGGCGCTCTAGGTGCTCCAGGCAAACGGCGCGCACGGGCGCCGGGACGGCCGGCGAGCCGGCGACCAGCGCGAGCTCCGGCCGCAGCAGCAAGCCCACGATGCGCGCCGCCATCTCGAGCGGCGTGGCCGGGTTCATCACGAGCGCGATGCGCACCCGCGGGCGGTGCACCCACTTCGTCGACCGCGCGATCTCGGCGAGCACGTCGCTGCGCCCCGGGCGCTTCGCCGCGAGCCGCACCACGTCGTCCTCGAGGACGCGCGGGTTGCGCAGCAACCGGTGAATCACCGCGGGATGCGGATCCGCCAGCAGCCGCTGCATCGTCTCGCGGTCCGGCCGCCGCGCCATCGCCTTGCGCTCCCCCAGCGTCAGCGGACGCCCCTTGCCGTCGTCCGGCACCTTCGCGCGGCTCGTCGGCGTGCCGCCCGGCGGTCGCCCGCTCTTCGCCTGCCCGGCGAGGGCCGCGACAGCCGGGCGGATGAGCCGGTCGAGCGCCAGCAGCGACTCGCCCGCCGCTTCCTCCCGGAGCAGCTGCACCACGTCATCCATGCCCTCGGCGTTCAGCGCGTCCACCACCGCGAGCAGCGCCTCGCGCGCGTCCGGGCTCGCCTGCTCGGCACGCTCGCACACCTCGTCGAGCACCGCCGCGAGCGCCGCGACGTCCCAGCTCCGGACCACGCTCGCGACGTACTCGGCGCGCAGCCCGCCGTCGCCGAGCGAGAGCACCGCCCTCACCAGCCCTGCCGCCCGTGCCCGGTCGCCGCTCGCCACGGTAAAGGCAGGCTAGCTCACGCCGGGCGGCGGAGTGAGCCGGTGCGCCAGCGCCGCGGGCGCGTTATGGTCGAAGGGGACGAAATGTCCGACCCGAGGGATCCGCGAAAGCAGGGGGACGTCGACGTCGAAGAACGGCAAAAGACAGCCGTTCCGAAGCGATACCGCGTGATCTTCCACAACGACGACTACACGACGATGGAGTACGTCGTCGAGGTGCTCCGCCGTTTCTTCCACAAGAGCGAGACCGAGGCGTTGCACATCATGCTCACCGTGCACAAGAAAGGAAGTGCAGTGGCGGGGGCCTATCCCCGCGACGTGGCCGAGACGAAGGTCGCCGAGGTCATGCGAGACGCACGCGAGAACGGCCACCCCCTGCTCGTGACGGCAGAACCCGAATAACAGCTCATGCGCATCAGCCCCGAAGTCGAGATCGCCCTCTCGGTCGCCCAGAGCGACGCAGCGCGCCGCAGGCACGAGTACATCACGATCGAGCACCTGCTCTACGCGCTGCTGCTCGACGAGACGACGGCCAACGTCGTGCGCCAGTCGGGCGGCGACCCGGCGCGCCTCAAGAGGCGCCTCGAGAAGTACCTCGACGAGCAGCTGGACCAGCTCCCGGAGGAGTCCCTGCAGTCGCCCACGCCGTCGCTCGGCGTGCAGCGCGCCATCCGTCGCGCCGTCAACCACGTGAAGTCGAGCGGCAAGGAAGAGGTGACCGGCGCGAACGTGCTCGTGGCGATGTACGCCGAGCGCGATTCGTACGCGGTGTCGGCGCTCGAGGAGGCCGGCGTGTCGCGGCTCGACGTCGTGTCCTTCATCTCGCACGGCGTCTCGAAGGTGGACGACGACGAGCCGGAGACCGCGCGCAGCGGCACCGGCGGCAGCAGCGGCGCCGATGCCGACGGCGAGGTGGCGCCACCCGCGAAGGACCCGCTGCGGGCCTACACGCTCAACCTCAACGAGGAAGCGGGCAAGGCGCGGATCGATCCGCTCGTGGGGCGCGAGAACGAGGTGCAGCGCATCGTGCAGATCCTCGCGCGGCGCAAGAAGAACAACCCGATCCTCGTGGGCGACTCCGGCGTCGGCAAGACGGCAATCGCCGAGGGACTCGCGCTCAAGATCGAGCGGCACGAGGTGCCGGCGGCGCTCGAGGGGAGCACGGTGTACGCGCTCGACATGGGGGCGCTGCTCGCGGGCACGCGCTTCCGCGGCGACTTCGAGGAGCGCATCAAGGCCGTCATCAAGGCGCTGCAGAAGATCGAGAAGGCGATCCTCTTCATCGACGAGATCCACACCATCGTCGGCGCGGGGGCCACGACGGGCGGCAGCATGGACGCGAGCAACCTGCTCAAGCCGGCGCTCGCCAGCGGGAGGCTGCGGTGCATCGGCTCGACGACGTTCAACGAGTACCGCCAGCACTTCGAGAAGGACCGGGCGCTGTCGCGGCGCTTCCAGCGCGTCGAGGTGAACGAGCCGAGCGTCGAGGACACGGTGAAGATCCTCCACGGGCTGCGCAAGCAGTACGAGGACTTCCACGGCGTCACCTACCAGGACGACGCGCTGCAGGCGTCGGCGGAGCTGTCGGCGAAGTACCTGCACGACCGGAAGCTGCCCGACAAGGCGATCGACCTCGTCGACGAGACGGGGGCGGCCAAGAAGCTCGAGGCGGGCGAGGCGAAGGTCGTCTCGGTGAGCGACGTCGAGGCGGTGCTCGCGCGCATGGCGCAGATCCCCCCGCGCGAGGTGTCGACGAGCGACAAGGACCGCCTCAAGAGCCTCGAGGACGAGCTTCGCGCCGTCGTGTTCGGCCAGAACGAGGCGCTTCACCAGCTCGTGTCGGCCATCAAGCTCTCGCGCGCCGGGCTGCGCTCGCCCGAGAAGCCCATCGGAAGCTTCCTCCTCACGGGGCCGACGGGCGTCGGCAAGACCGAGGCGGCCAAGCAGCTCGCGAAGGTCATGGGCGTCGCCTTCCACCGCTTCGACATGAGCGAGTACATGGAGGCGCACACGGTCTCGCGGCTCATCGGCGCGCCTCCGGGGTACGTCGGGTTCGATCAGGGCGGCCTGCTGACGGACGCGATCGCGAAGACCCCGCACGCCGTGCTGCTGCTCGACGAGATCGAGAAGGCGCACCCGCAGATCTTCAACATCCTTCTGCAGGTGATGGACCACGGGCGCCTGACGGACCACAACGGCAAGCAGACCGACTTCCGGCACGTCATCCTGCTCATGACGAGCAACATCGGCGTGCGCGATCTGCAGCGGCGCGCGGTGGGCTTCGGCGGGCCGGGCGGCAGCGAGCGCGAGCAGCCGGGCATCGACCGCGAGTACAAGCAGCTCTTCAGCCCCGAGTTCCGCAACCGCCTCGACGCGAAGATCCAGTTCCGCGCGCTCGATCCGGCCATCATGAAGAGCATCGTCGGCAAGTTCGTGAAGGAGCTCGGCGAGCAGCTGTCGGCGCGCAAGGTGACCATCGAGCTCACGCCGGCGGCGACCGATTACCTCGCCGACAAGGGGTACGATCCGGACAACGGCGCCCGCCCGCTCGCCCGCGTGATGCAGGAGGAAGTGAAGCGCCCGCTCGGTGACGAGCTGCTCTTCGGCAAGCTGGAGAACGGCGGCCACGTCACTGTGGACGTGGACGGCGGCGGCGGCGACAAGGCCGAGAAGAAGCTCGTGTTCCGCTTCCGCAGCGTCGGCGCCGACGTGACGCTGAACTAGAGCCGCGCGATCACGACGACCGCGATGGCCCCCGGGAGCAGCACGAGCCCGAGGAAGAAGCGCCCCCAGCGCCAGGGACGGTGGCGGGCGATCTCGGTCTCGACCTTCGCGAGGTCCGCGCGCAGGGCGTCGCGCTTGTCGCACAGCGCAGCGAGGCGTGCGGCCGGATCGTCTTCGCGGAAGGGGCTTTCGGCGAGCGGTTGCATGACTAGAGGGGCACCTTCACCGCGAAGCTGTCCACCCAGAGCACGAACGCGACGAACGCCGCCACGACGAGCACCATGCCAGCGAGGACGCCGGGAACCATCCCGCGCGGCTCGGGGCCGTGCTGGCGCAGGCTGGCGAGCTCCGCCCTGGCGCGGTCGATCTTGCGCGAGAGCGCGGCGATCTCGCGCTCCGCCGACGCTGCCGTCTCCTGCGCGCCCACGGCTGGGATTGTAGCGCGCCGGCAGTGTGGTAACTCCCGGCGCCATGAGTCAGCCCCTCGTCTCGATCCTCATGGGCAGCAAGAGCGACCTCGAAATGTTGCAGCCGGCGCGCGACGCGCTGACCGAGATGGGGGTGGCGCACGAGGTGCGGGTCCTCAGCGCGCACCGCACGCCGGATGCGCTCTTCGCCTACGTCGCGGACGCCGAGAAGCGCGGCGTCGAGGTGTTCATCGCGGCCGCCGGCGGCGCCGCCCACCTGCCGGGCGTCGTCGCGGCGAAGACCACCCGCCCGGTGCTGGGCGTGCCGATCCCCTCGGGCCACCTCGCCGGCTTCGACGCGCTGCTCGCCATCGTCCAGATGCCCAAGGGCATCCCGGTCGCCACCTTTGCCGTGGGCAAGGCAGGCGCGGGCAACGCGGCGCTCTTCGCCGTCGCGATCCTCGCGGGGAAGCGCCCGGAGCTCGGGACGAAGCTCGTCGACTGGCGCAAGGCGCAGGCCGACAAGCTGCTCAAGGAGTCCGTCGTCGCCTGATGCCGCCGGTCATCGCGGCGCCGTCCACTCGCTGCGCCAGTACGCTCCGGCAGCGAGCGCGCCGCACGCAGCGGTGACGGCGACCGCGACGCTCACGTACGGCGCGCGGACGATCACGAGGACGACGGTGGCGAACTGCAGCACCGTCGCCAGCTTGCCGAGGAAGCTCGCGCTCCGGTGCGACCCCAGCGGCCGGGGCCTGAGCACCAGCGCCGTCGCGATGAGCGCCAGCTCGCCGAGCTCGCGCGCGCCGAGGAGCAATATCTGGATGATCGTGATCGAACGCGTCACGAGGAGCGTCCCGAGCACGGTGAGGACGAACACCTTGTCCATGACGCCGTCGAGCAGCGCGCCGGTCCGCGTCTCCTGGTGGAAGCGCCGGGCGTACCATCCGTCGAGCACGTCGCTGGCGGCAGCTGCGGCGAGCACGCCGAGAGCCAGCGCCGGTCGACCGACGCAGAACGGGAACACGGCTGCCAGCGGGAGCCTGCAGAGGCTGAGGAGCCCCGGCACGCGAACGAGATCGCGCGCGCGGTAGGGCTGCAGCGCAGGGTCGGGGTTCACTCGCTCGAAACGTGCGTTCGGTGCGCGCCGCCGTCCAGCTCCGTTCCTCCGCCAGTTTTGACATCGCCTGAGCGCTCGGCGCGTCGCGCGCTCGTCCACGGCGACTGCTTGAAGGCGAAGCGCTACGCAGCGCGTCTCATGGAGCGGTGGGAGCTCGCCGACGAGGTTCCCCCGGCGGTCGACCGCACGAAGAAACTCATCGCGCGCTGCTCGCGCCAGTCGAAGCGCCCGTGACCCGTGCCAGCGCGCCGGTCCGGCGTACCGATGCACCGGTCACGCGTACCGGTGCCACGGTCGCCCGGACCGATGCGCCGGTCTAGCGTACCGGTGCGTCGGTCGTGCGTACCCATGCACCGGTCGACCCGGCTGATGCGCTGGTCCGGCGTACTCGTGCGTCGGTAAGTCGTACCGGTGCGCTCCTATGCCGGACCGGAGCGCCGATCAGTCGCGCTCGTACGCGAATCGCCCGCAAGAGACCGTCGCTCGATCGCGCCGGACCGCCCTGAGACTCTCGGGAAACGCCGTACAGGCAACCGGCAATGCGGAAGGTACGCACGGCATCGACGATGATGCGCGCTCCATCGGCGAAGGAACGGGCCGAAGCGTCGATCGATCGCGCGGGACCGGCGGTCGATTGCGCAAGAACGCTGGTCGATCGCAGGACATCGCCGATGAGTCGCTCGGCACCGCCAGTGAATCGCACCGGACCGCCAGTGAATCGCACCGGACCGCCAGTGAGTCGCACCGGACCGCCGCTGAGTCGCACCGGACCGCCGCTGAATCGGACCGCACCGTCACCCCACCGCCCGGCACCGTCGGTCAATCGCGCGGGACCGCTGGTGAATCGCGTGACACCGTCCGTCGATCGCCCTGGACCCATCCCCGAACCGCCCCGGATGGCCGCTGGATGGCAGCAGACCGCCGTGGAAGCGCAGTAGAAGGCGGCGGCCCCGCAGCGAAGCGACGCCGAGACGCGCGCCTACGCCAGGGAAACGCGCGAGAACGGCCCTGGCGTCGCCCGGCCGACCGACCCCATGCGCAACCAGGCTTGACCCGCACGGGTGTTCAGTATCAGGCTGAGGGATGCCGACGCCCCTGCGCCCCCTCGCGAATCCGCCGAACCCCTGGGCGACGACGGACGTCGAGTACCTCGAAGGCGAGGTCCCCCTGGCCGAGCTCCAGGTCTACGAGGACCACACGAAGGGCATCCTCGCCCACAACGACAGCCCCGACGTCGGCTTCTCCTGGAGCGTCAACCCGTACCGCGGATGCTTTCACGCGTGCGCGTATTGCCTAGGGGGCGAGACGCGCATCCTCATGGCCGACGGGACGACGAAGCAGCTGCGCGACGTCCGGGTGGGCGACGCGATCTGCGGGACGACTGCCGAGGGCAGGTACCGGCGCGTCGTGAAGACGGAGGTGCTCGCGCAGTGGGAGACCGTGAAGGCCGCCTACCGCCTGACGCTCGGCGACGGCAGGGCGATCATCGCGAGCGGCGATCATCGCTTTCTCACGCGCCGCGGCTGGAAGTACGTCGCCGAGGGCGTCGGCCACCGCTCCGATCATCTGAATGGGTCGGACGTGCTCGTCGGCGAGCGATCGCTCGGCGCAGGCGACCCTGACTCGAGTCTGCGCGTGGCCCGCGTCGAGGCACTGGGCCGCGAGTTGCCCATGTTCGACATCACGACTGGGACCGAGGACTTCATCGCCGAGGGAGTCGTCGCTCACAACTGCTACGCGCGGCCGTCGCACGAGTATCTGTCGTTCGGGGCGGGGACGGACTTCGAGCGGAAGATCGTGGTGAAGCCGCGGGCGGCGGAGCTGCTGCGCGAGGCGTTCGACGAGCCGAAGTGGAAGGGGGAGCTCGTCGTGTTCAGCGGCGTGACCGATTGCTACCAGCCGCTGGAGGCGAGCTACCGGCTGACGCGCGGGTGTCTCGAGGTTTGCGCGGAGTACCGGCAGCCCGTGGGGATCATCTCGAAGGCACCGCTCGTCGAGCGCGACATCGACGTGTTCCAGGAGCTGACGCGCAACGCGCGCTTCTCGATCGCCGTGAGCTGCCCGTTCTGGGACGAGCAGAAGGCGCGCGCCTTCGAGCCGTTCGTGACGACGCCCGCGCGGCGCATCCGGACGATCGAGCGGCTCGCGAAGGCGGGGATCGACGTGGGGGTGATGGTCGCGCCGATCATCCCCGGGCTGAATGACGAGGACATGGGGGAGGTGCTTCGCGCGGCGGCGCATGCTGGCGCCACGCACGCGGGGATGGTGCTCCTGCGGCTGCCGGGGCCCGTGGCCGACGTGTTCGAGCAGCGG
>DASVWO010000421.1:0-14992 GCA_036393165.1 Polyangiaceae bacterium
GAGTCGATGCCCTCGTGCGCCATCAGCGCGGCAGCCGCGTGGCGTTCGGCTTCGTCCGCTTCGTGCTCGATTGTCACCACCCGGTCCACCGCGTCGAGGAACGGCTGCGTGCCGGTGACCGCGCCCCCGCGCACCGAGTGCGGCGCCGATTCGACGCACGCCACCCACGCGTTCGCCGCCGCGACGGTCAGGGCAGCCAGCTTGCCGATCGTCGCGCGCACCTCGTCGTCGGCGACGAACCCCGGCGGCAGCAGCGTGAGCGCGAACGCGGCCTCCTCGATCTCGTCGGCGGCATCGTCGGCCGCCTCCACCATGCGCCAGAAGGCGCGCTCCTCCGGGATGCGCTCGACGAGGCTGCGCACCTCCACGACGACCTCGTCGGCCTCGCTCTCGCGCGCCTTGGCGCGCGCCGCGACCTCGCGGGGCTCCATCTTCCCTCCGAGCATCGGCACCGTTGCGAGGCTCGACGCGAGGTCGAGCACGATGGCCGCGTGGCGGCGCATCGGTTCGACGAGCCGCTCGCCCGCGGCGGCGAAGAGGCCCGCCAGCTCGGCGCGCACCCGCTCGCGCACGAGCGAGCGCGAGCGCCCCTCGAGGAGCCCCTCGGTCGTCTCGCGCAGCACGAAGCGCAGGAACTCCTCGGCCGGCTCGACGCCGATCGCGTCCTCGAGGCGCTCGCCGAAGCGCACCGGCGTGTGCAGAACCGCGGCCATCGCGTCGTACACGAGCTGGTCTCCCCCCGTCTCGAGCCACGCGCGGTGCCCCACCTCCTCCTGCGCCGCCCAGTCGAGGAGCCGCACCGCGGCCGGCTTGGGCACGAACGACTGCAGCGCCTTGCGCGCCTTGTTCCAGTCGATGAGGAACACGAGGCGCGAGCCGAGGTCCTCGAGAAAGCACGCGAGCTCCTCGCCTGACGCAGCGTCGAACGTGCCGGAGCAGAGGAAGAACTCGTCGTCCCCGAGCCCGGGGGCGCGCCGAGAGCGCGTGTCGTGCCACGCCACGCGGGAGGTCGCGAGCATGCGCTGGAAGAACGCGAGCCGCTGCACGTGCACGTCCGCCGTCGTGACCGTCGCCCGGAGCCCCTCGACGTCGACGACCAGCACGTGCGCGTCGGTGACGCCCACGTCGTTCTCGAGGACCAGCCGCCGCCCCGACCGCGTCGCCGTCGTCCCCAGGCCGGGGTGGCCGAACTTCAGGTGCTCCGTGCGATGCACGCCGCGCATGAACGCCGCGACGAGCGGGCGCTCGAGGTCGCTCAGCCCGAAGACGCTGGCCCCGTCGAGGACCTCGGTGGCGAGCCGCGCCTCCACCCGGTCGAGCGCCTTGTGCAGCTCCATGCAGAGCCGGTGCGTGCCGTCGTTCGCCGGATCGACCGCGGTCATCCACGCGAGCGCCTCGGGCGTCATCCGGTCGCCTCCCACGAGCTCGGCCTCGCGCGATCGGACCGTCTCGAGCCGCCCTCTCCACGTGTCGGCCTCCGCGCCGTCCGAGAGCGCGATCGGCGCGAGCATGCGTTCGAGGTCCTCGTCGATGTGCTCGACGATCTCGCGACAGTGCGGCACCACGTAGCGGCCGTCGAGCCCGCGGCGCGCGCTCGCGACGACGTCGTCGAGCTCGCGGTCGCCGATGTGCAGCCGCTCCCTCTCGCCCGCGAGATCCGCCGGCGGGGCATCCGGCTCGTCGGCGTGCGCGCACGCGAGCTGGAGGAGCGACAGGTAGTACTTGACGCGTCCGTTGGCATCGAGCGCTTCGTGCACGCGCTGCGGAAGCAGGAGCGCGTTCTGGTCGAGCACCTCGAGGATGGCTTGCTTTCCTTCGGTCGTGGCCATGGCGTCGTCGCCATGGAGCAGGAGCGATGCCGCGCGTCAGCGCGCCGCGAGCCAGCCCGTGACGTCGCCCAGCGGTTTGCGCCCGGGCGCGCCGGCCTCGGCGTACGCGTCGTGCGCCTTGTGCGCATGATCGAGCGCGCCGGCCTTGTCCCCCAGCGCCCAGAGCGCCTGAGCGAGCGCGAACTGCGCGTCGGGTCGCGTGAGGCCCTCGCCCGGATCGTCGCCGAGGATCGCGAGGACGCGCTCGAGCGCCTCGACGGCGAGCGTCGGCTGGTGGCGCGCGAGCTGGACGCGGCCGATGCCGAGCAGAGGGCCCGTGAGCTGCGGGTGCTTCGGCCCGAGCGCCTTCTCGGTCGCGGCGAGCGAGCGCTGGTAGTCGTCGAGCGCCTCCTTCAGCTTGCCCTCGAGGCGATACGTCTCGCCGATGCCCCACACGAGGCGCGCGCACGCGTGGTGCTCGGCGCCGAGCGCGGGCCCGCACGCCTCGAGCGCCTCGTCGTAGTAGCGCCGTGCCTCCTCGGGCTGGCCCATCGCGACCTTCGCCTCGCCCATGTTCGAGAGCGCCGTCACGGTCTCCTTGCCGGGGCCGATGCGCTTCTGCCAGTCCTCGAGCGCGAGCCGGTACTGGTCGAACGCCTCGCCCGGCCGGTCGAGCTGCTGGAGCTCGCCGCCCATGTTGTTGCGGATGATGGCGATGTCCGGATCCTCGGGGCGCGCGCGCACGAGCATCGCGAGCGCGCCCCGGTACTCGGCGAGCGCCCGCTCGTGGTCCCCGGAGTCGCCGTACACGTCCGCCATGCCGACGCGCGCGCCGATGAGGTCCGGGTTGTCCGGTCCCGCGTTGCGGCTCTGGATGTCCATGCACTTGCGGTACGACTCGAGCGCCTCGGCGTACTCGGCGCGGAAGTAGTGGATGGCGCCCAGGTGGTAGTACGTCTGGGCGACGGTGTAGTGATCCGGACCGAAGACGTGCAGCTCGAGGTCGAGCGCGCGCTTCGCGTCGGCGAGCGCGTCGTCGTACTTGCCCTCGCGCTCGCGCAGGGTCGCGCGCGTCGAGAAGAAGACGCCGAGGAGCTCGTCCTTGTTCTGCATGCGGCCGGCGAGGGCCTCGGCCACGTCGGCCCAGCGTGAGCCCTCGTCGTAGTGCGCCTGGCGGATCCCGATGGCGCGAATCAGCTCGGTGGCCGCCGAGGCGGCGGCTTCGTCGTCGCGTCCCGCCAGCGCGTTGACGAGCGCGTCGTGGAGCATGCCCGCGGAGTCCGCGTAGTCGCCGTGCCATCCGAGGAGGCGGCCGACGCGGAGCTGCGCCTCGGCGATCACGGGCGGATAACCGAGCGGCCGCGCCTCCTCGAGGCCCGCGCGACCTATCTTCAAGCCGTCGTCGAACTTCGCGGCGAGCTCGAGGGCCTCCGCCTGCGCGAGCTCCGCGCGGATCGCCGTGACCCGCTCGGCCGTGTGCGGGTCGCGCGGCGGGGGCACGGGGGCCTTGAGCGCCGCCACGTCGGCGCACGGCTGGAGCCCGGGCAGCGACTGCGCCGACTGCGTCGCGTGCTCGACGACGCCGGGATCGGCGGCGGAGAACAGATCGGAGAGCGTCTTCAGCTCGGTGCGGCGGTCGGTCAGGCACGCCATGCGGAGGTCCAGCAGATCCTGCGACTGCTCGTGGCGCACCAGGGCGCTCTCGCACGCGTCGACGTGCATGCTCACCCACGCGCGCGCGTAGTCGTCGAGCGTGTGCTCGACGGTGGCGAGCGCCGCGTCGGCGTAGGGCAGGCCGCTCGCCTTGAACGCGGCGCGCACCTGCGCACGACGCGCGTCGTCCCACACGCCGGTGAGCTCGCGATCGGCGCCGACGCAGACCTGGGCCTGCTTGCGGTGCAGCCCCGCGAAGACCGCGACCACGCTCGCCGCCGCGGCGAGCACGCCCGCCGCACGCCACCAGCGCCGCCGCTTCGCCGACGGATCCGCCCGCAGCGCGTCGAGCAGCTCCTGCATCGAGGGGTACCGGTCGTCGGGTTTCTCCGCGAGCCCCTCGAGCAGCACCAGCCGCAGCCACCGCGGCACCGTCGCGCCCTCGGGCGGCTCCTGGACGCGCCAGTCGCGACGGGGCCCGCGCTCCGAGCCGCCGGCGAACGGGAGCGCCCGGTAGAGCCCCTGGTAGAGCGCCACGCAGAAGCTGAACTGGTCGGCCCGCGGATCGGTCGTCTTGCCGCGCGCCTGCTCGGGCGACATGTAGCGAGGCGTGCCGATGATCGTGTCGGCGCGCGTCAGCGGCGTCGCGAGGAGGTTCGAGTCGTGCGACGGCGGTGGCGTCGGCACCGACTCCAGCCCGTCGGACGAGGGCTCCGGCGTCGGCATGATCGCGCCGGACGGCGGTCCCTCGACGGCGCGCGCGAGCCCGAAGTCGAGCACGCGCACGCGCCCGTCCCGGCCCACGATGACGTTGTCCGGCTTGAAGTCGCGATGCACGAGACCCGCGCGATGCGCCGCCGCCAGCCCCTCGCCCGCGGCGAGAAAGACGTCGAGGATCTCCTTGCGGCTGCGCGTCGCCGCGCGCAGGTAGTGGTGAAGCGATTGGCCGTCGACCAGCTCCATCGCGATGAACACGTCCCCCTCGAACGTGCCCACGTCGTAGACGGCGATCACGTTGGGGTGCTGCAGCTTCGCCAGCGCCTGCGCCTCGCGCTGCAGCCGCTCGCGGCGCGCGTCCCAGTGCGAGTCGCTCGTGCGGAACACGAGCTTCAGCGCCACCGGGCGATCGAGCTCCGGATCGTAGGCGCGGTACACCATGCCCATGCCGCCCTGACCGAGGCGGTCGAGCACCACGTATCTCCCGACGCACGTGCCGCGCTCGAGGACCGTCGGGCCGAAGGGATTCGGCCCGATCGAGACCGTGGCCTCGGCAGACGGCGGGTCCGTTTTCATGGGCTCAGGGCGGCGCGGACGAGAGCACGTCCCAGAAGTCGGCGGCCGTGCAGAAGGTCGCCTCCACGGACCCGAGGAGGATGACGTCGCCCGAGCCGACCTGCGTCGCCTTGCGCGGCGCGACGGGCACCTCGCGCACGCGCGTCCCGTTGTGACTCCCGGCGTCGACGACGAAGTACATCTCGTCCTCGTCGCGCTGGAACCAGGCGTGGAGCTTCGACACGCTGGACGACCGCAGGACGATGTCGTTCCCGTGCGAGCGTCCGATGCAGATGCGGTGCTCCGAGAGCGTCCGCGAGCCGGGCCGCTTGTGGAGGACCACCGCGTAGAGCAGGTCGTCGCCGGTGACGCGCTCGAGCACGCTGCCCCGGCGGACCGCCTCGCCCGGCACCGTGGCCGTGCTGAAGGGCAGCCCGTCACGCGACGGGGCCACCGGCGCGCCGTTGCGCGCCGTGCACCCCTCGAGGCCGTCCACCAGGGCCGCGTCCACCGTTCCCTCGGCCCGGCTGCCGACCGAGATGAGAAGGAGCGGCGCGCCGTGCAGCCATTGCACGAAGTCCTCCTTGCGCGACGCACGCGCGGAGCTCAGCAGGGCATGGGGACGGATCTCGTAAGACGTGGTGAAGATCGAGTATTCGCCCTTGCCCCCCCTGCGCGCAAGTTCCGAGGATTCACTGGGAGCAGCTGGTCGTCACCGGCTTGCTGGTCTCGTCGTTCGTGTTGCACGAGTGGAACTTGGGCATCGACATCGGGTTGTAGATCTGCGCCTGGTACGTGCCGTGCGAGGCGGCCGGGGGCATCAGGTTCACGCTCAGCGTTTGCGTCTGCCCGGGGAGGAGCGGGATGGTGGTGCTCGTCTTCCCCACCTTGGTCATCGCCGGGAGCATGTAGACGTCCACCTCGACGCCGCTCGGCAGGCCGGCCTGGCCCACGTTGCGCACCGACACCTGGGCGACGGGCGGCGTCGTGCAGCTCACGGCCAGGGCCACGATGGGATCGGGCGCGTTGAAGATGCCGTGGTCCTGCACGTTCTGGCGGAAGTCGTTGAGCCACGGGAGCGTCCAGTTGCGCGTCTCCGGGGTGGGGATCGATCCGTACACGTTGGGGGCGCTGCATGCGGTGTCCGTGTCGTCGCACACGTTGCTCACGTGGTACGTGTGCTCGGTCCAGAGCGTGCGCGTGCCGACCCATGAATCGGCGCTGTCCTGGAGCGCGACGAGCCCGCGGTACCAGTCCTTCGGCGCCGTGCCCGGGCCCGGCGTCCAGTGCACGCCGTTCATCGTCTTGTTGGTCGTGTAATCGTCGCAGCCCCACCCGTTGGCGACGCTCATGTCGACGCCGTTCGACGGGATGAGCATCTCGGCGTGTCCGTCGCCGTCAATGTCGGCGACCATCGAGGCCTCGGTGCCCGTGAAGGACGAGTGCGAGTACGCGAGGCGCACGTTGCCGGTCGGGCCGTCGAAGACCCAGAGCCAGCACTCGTCGGCGTAGACGACCTCGGCGATCCCGTCGCCCTCGAAGTCGAACACCGTGGAGCCCGTGACGGCCGAGCTGAGGTCGTGGTTGTCCATCGTCCAGAGCTGCGAGATGGCTCCCGCCTTCGCGCTCGGCTTGATCACCGTGTACTTGTTCTTCTGCGCCACGCCGATCTCGGGGAACCCGTCGCCATCGAAGTCGGCCACCGTCGGGGCGCCGCCGCTGCCGCTCCCGGGCAGGGTGAACGGGTTGGTCGCGGCCGAGAGCCACGTGACGAGCTTGCCCGTCGCTCCCTCGAGCACCCAGACCTTGCCGCCCGAGACGAGCACCGCCTCGGGCGCCCCGTCCTTGTTGAAATCGCCGACGCCGGGGAATCCGTCGGGCAGGTTGAGGGGGCCGACGCTGTCGTCCCAGAGGATCTTGCCGGTGTCCGTGTAGCAGGTGTTGCCGGCGAGCAGCTCCATGTGCCCGTCCTTGGCGTTGTCCATGTCGCTGATGGCGCTCGTCTCCTGCGCCGAGCCGCCGCCGGTGCCCTTGCCGCCGGTCCAGGCGAGGGTGATCTTGCCGCCCGTCGTCGTCCAGACCGTGTCGCCGAAGGAGATCTCCGCGAACCCGTCGAGGTCCATGTCGGCGATCGCGAGGCCGCCGCCCCAGCCCGTCCCCTGCCCCGCGCTCAGCGCCGTGACGTGCGGATACGGCTTGTCGCTCGTGCGCTTCACGTTGCCGAGGTGATCGACGAGAACGACGTAGCCCTCTCCGGTCATCGTGACGACGTCCATGACGCCGTCCTTGTCGACGTCACCGATGGCCGGCGTCGAGCCGATGAAGCCCACCGAGCCGGCGCTCGCCTTCGCGAGCGTCCAGATCTCCTTGCCGGTCTGGCCGTCGACCATGCGCAGGATGCCGTTCTCGCACGTGCTCGGCGTCGCGCCGTTGCACCCGCAGCACGTGCCTGCGACGTCGCCCGAGATGAAGACGATGACGGGCGAGTCGAGGATGTCGATCTTGCCGTCGCAGTTCGTGTCGTACATGCGGCCGACGGTGGGCGTGGACCAGAGGTCGGTCTGCGTCGGGTTCTGCTGAGCCGTCGGCCCCCACTGCCACTTGAGCACCGGGTTGAGCATGCCGGTGTGCGGCGGGTGGTACTCGCACTGCTGCAGGCACGAGCCGCCGTCGGGCGTGGTGCCGGCGTCGCCGACGCACGTGGGCGGAAGCGGCAGGCAGCGCCCGGTCGTGGCGACCTGCGTGCAGCCCGAATCGCCGACGGTGCCGGCGTCGGTCCCGCCGAGCGCGGGCTCGCAGTACTGGCCCATGCCGCACTGGTCGTTGTTCTGGCAGGGCGCGCCGGGCGTGACGCACTGGTCGAAGAGGCAGACGGTACCTCCGGTGCAGCACGCGCCGGAGCAGACGTGCGCGGCGTCGCTGCAGCACACGCCGCCGATGCACTGCATCCCACCCTTGCAGTCGGCGGACGTGGAGCACTGCCCGCTCTCGCTGCCGAAGGAGGGGCTGTCGCTCGCGACGACGTCGCCGAGGCTGCCGTCGCCCGGCCCTCCGTCGGGAGAGCCGCCGCCGGAGTCGTTGCTCGAGCCGCATCCGGCGTAGAGGCCGACCGTCAGCACGCAAGCCGTCGCCAGACCCGTCACGGCCCGCGAAGTCGTGAAGCGCCCTGTCATCGTCATTGGAATCATCTCAACACACTGGAATGGCCGCGCCATGCGGCGGCCGTCGTGGAGACGCGAACGTTGCGACGAAAGTGCTCTGGATCGTTCGGGATCCAGAACGCGTCAGCGTCCCCTAGCCGCCTTGCGCAGGAGGCGGTCCGCACGCTTGCGCGCGCGCGCCTCGTCCTCGCCCGTGCCGCGCTGCGCCCACTCGAGCGCGCGCGTCGGATGCTTCACCCAGTGCTCGTAGAGCTTGGCGAGCTCGAGGCGGACCGCGGGGTCGTCGATCGTCGCCGCCAGCGTCTCGAAGTCCTCGAGGGCGCGTGCGCGGTCGCCGGACGCCTTGGCGATCTCGGCGCGTGCCCGGAGCGACCCGGGCGACGACTCGCGCTCGACGGCGACATGCGCCATCTCGAGCGCGCGCTCGATCGCCCCGGCGCGGCGAAGGGTGCGCGCGACGCCCACGAGATCCGTGGGCACGAGCCCGCCGTCGAGCGGCTGGCCGTAGAGGCCGACCATGGCCGCCATCGCGACCACGTCCCACGCGTTGTGCTCGATGACGCCGAGGAGCGCGCGCGCGTCGCCGGTCCGCAGGAAGTGGAGGTAGCAGGCGCTCACGTCTCCCGACTCGACGTCGTCGTGACGAACGAAGCCGAGGACGTCGCGTTCGATGTGCACGAGACGACAGCCGAGCCCCGATCGTTCGCGGTGGACGCGCCGGGCGACGTGCAGCAGGTCGAGGTGCGGCGGCGAGGCGGGAGCACCCATGCGCGCCATGACGAAGCGCGTGCGGATGAGCGGCATGTCGAACGTCTTGCCGTTGAACGTCACGAGCATCGACGCCGCCGCCAGGCGCTCCGCCACGCGCGCCAGCATCGGCGCCTCCTCGCCCAGCGCGCGAACGAGCAGTTGCTCGAGCACGTACCCCTGGGAGTCCCACCAGCCGAGCCCCACGAGGAACGCGACGGTGCCTGCGCCCCCCGAGAGCCCCGTCGTCTCCGTGTCGAGATAGAGCGCGCCGCGCGGGTCGCACGCGGCGATCGATGGGTCGAGCGCCAGCAACGCGAGGATCTCGGCGCTCGCGTTGCGCGCGGCGGCGACGGGCATGCGCCCGGTGCGGTGCGCGAACGAGAGCCTCTGGACGCGCACGTGGAGGGGCCCGAGCGGCGTCTGCTCGGTCGCGAACGGCAGGTCCACGGTGTCGACCGGAGGCGGCGGGGCGGGTGCGCGCCGTGCCGTCCGGGCGAGCGTCGCCTCGATGCGGGCCCTCAGGTCGGCCAGGAGGTCGACCTTCTCGCTCGGCGGAGAAGCCGTGGATTCCAGGCGGGAAAGCTTGCTGCGCAGGGACACGACGACCCTGCTCGACGGTACATCGGTTCAGTGCGCAACGCCAAGCGAGATGCCACGGCGGACGGCCGCGAGGGGCGCGTCGTCGTGCAGCACCACGGTACCGTCCGCCTGCGGTTCGACGCCCAGCGCCCGCCACATCGCGTCCAGGTCGGGCGGCTGGCCGTGCACCGCGAAATTGCCGTCGACCGTCGCGAGCGCGTCCGTGCCGGTGGCCTCGTCTCCGGTCTCCAGGAACTCCGCGAGCCGGGCCTCGTGCGTCGCGTCGCCGAGCCTGGCGAGGGCAGCACGCATGACGTCGTCGAGGGAGCGAGCGCCCTTCGTCGACGTGCGGATGCGAATGTCGGCCAGGAACGCGAAGAGCGCTCCTCCCCAGTACGTCGAATCGATGTCGTCGCGCTCCTCGATGTCCGGCGGCTCGTTCGCCCGCGGAAGCCCGCGGGGCATCTCGCGGACGAAGTGCTCCCAGAGCTGGCGCTCGGTCATCCAGCCGGCGCGTTCGCGGAGGACGGGCTCGTAGTACGTGGCCAGGCCCTCCTCGAGCCAGTGCCCCTCCCCCATGAACGATGCGGTACCTAGGTGCGAGAGCTCGTGCACCACGACCCAGTCGCCGTGCTCGCTGTCCTTCTGCGTCTTGCTCCCGAAGAGCAGCGCGACCGACGCACCGGAGAGAGACATGACGCGTCCGAAGACCACCTCGTCGGCGCCCTCCACCGGGACGACGAACACAGTGGCGTCGACGGGGAAGCGACCGTAGAGGCTCGCCACACACGTCGCGGCGTCCTTGACCCACGACGTCGCGGCGGCGTCGCCCATCGCGAGCGGCGGACCGAGGAGCACCGTCTGCAGGGTCGCCTCGGGTAGCGCGATCGGCACGTGCCGGAAGGAACCGAACGCCGTGTAGCTCGCCTCGCGCAGCTCGGTGGCGGCGAAGGTGTAACCGCCGGCCCGATCGCGCCGGAGCCCGGTCGCGAAGCGCGACGCGTCGCCGCGCACGTCGACGTGGACGGTCGCGTTGCCGGGAGGATCGGGCATCAGGATCCAGGCGGCCGCGGACCCGATCACGGCGTCGCCGACGCGCCTCGCGCAGTCGATGCGCCGGCAGCTGGCGGCGAGCGCATCGAGGTCCACCGTGTAGTGGACGCTGCAGCTGCGGGTGCAGTTGCCGTCGTGCCGGGTCACACGCAGCGCGTCGGCGCCGGGCGCAGCGAGACGATCCGTGGGAGCGTTCGCCAGCCGTGCGTCGACGTCGACGGTCCAGGAGCCCGCGGGCGGCGGCGTGACGGCGTAGACGAACGAGGGTCGAGCCGGTGCCGACGGAGAAGCCGGGCGCGCGCACGCGCCCACGGCGAGGGCGGTCACCAGGATCGCGAGGCGCACCCCGGGAGCATAGCCGTCGCGTCAGAACGCGAGGTCCGTCGCTTCCGCCTGGTTCTTCTTGAGCGCCGACTTCGCAGCGGGCGCAGCGGCTCCGCCGGCGGCCGGGCTCGGGGCAGCCGCGAAGCCGCTCTGCGCGTGGGCGAGCGCGCTGCGCTGCGCTTCGAAGTCGTCCCCGATGGGCCTCACCGGCGCGGGCGGGAGCGCCGTGGCTCGCGCGATGGTCGTCGGAGCGGCCGTCGCGAGATCCTTCTCGCGCCTGGCGAGCTCGGCGCGCGCCGCATCCGCATGGCCACGCGAGAACAGCTCGTTGGCCCTGAGGAGCGACCTCGCCGTTCGGTTTCGCTCGACGCGCGCCGCGACGAACGGATCGAGATCCTTCTGCGCCGTGCCGTCGTCGCGCACGTCGACCTCGAGCGAGCCGACGCTCTCGCGGTCGCGCGCCGCCTCGACGTCGCGGTAGTCGACCGACAGCTTGGCGACAGGCTCGCTGCCCGCCGTGCCCGCCGGCAGACGCACCGAGAGCAGCACGGTCTTCTCTTCCTGCGGATCGAAGGCGCCGAGCGGGACGACGATGCGGCCGCCCTCGCGGCGGAAGGAGCGATCGAGCACGTCGTCCACGACCACGCCCTGCGCCGGCTCGATGGTCAGCTCGGCGTTCGTCGCGACGGCCGTCTCGAGCGAGCCCAGCTCCTGGTCGAAGACCTGACCGAGGGCGCTCGCGTCCGGGACGAACCAGTGACGCCCGTTGGACTCCTGAGCGATGGCCGCCATGACCTTCTCATCGAACGCGAGGTCCACGCCGATGGTGGAGACGGTGAAGCCTCGGTCGCGCGCACGCGCCGCCACGGTGCGCAGCCCCGTCGCGTCGCGGATGCCGGTCGTCGCTTCGCCGTCGGAGATGAGCAGGATGCGCCGTACCTCGTCGCGCGGCCCGGGCGAGGAGTCGAGCGCTTCGGTCGCGCGCTCGAGGGCGCACGAGATGCATGTGTCGCCGCCGGCGTGCATGCCCCGGATGGACGCCTCGACCGACGGCCGCGTCGCCGGGTCGATCGTCGTGGGCGGCACGATGAGCCGCGCCGTGTCGTCGAAGGCGACGACGGTCACGCGATCGCCCTCGTGCATGCGCTCGACGGCGCCCACGGCGGCCGCGACGGCGTTGGCCATCTTGGGGCCCGCCATCGAGCCGGAGCGGTCGACGGCGAGCGCGAGGTGCACGGGCGGCGGACGCGTGGCGTCCCCCGCTCCGCCCTTCACGCCGGTGACCGTGGCGAGCAGGAACGTGGAGGCCGAACCGCCGCGCGGGTCGCGTTCGATCGACGCGTGTCCGAGGCGCCCGTCGAGGAGCAGCGTGGTGCCGTCGACGAAGTGCGCGCGATCGGGAGGGGGATCCGACCCGGGGTCGGACACCTGCTGCTGGGCGGTGCCTCCCCCGCCGCCGTGGGCGACCGGCACGGGGAGCAGGAACGCGCCGGCGCTCGCGAGAGAGACGCCGAGCGCCGACCAGAGCGCGAATGAGCGAACACGCATGAAGCCTCCTACGCACCAGGGAAGCGGGAGATCTATCGGTCGGAAGCGAGCCGAAGCCCGGCGGCGCGCAGGAGGGCCGTGGGCGGCTCGCCGCCGATGAGCGCGAGGACCGTGTCGACCGCGACCTTCTCGACACCCTCGGGCGTGCGCACCAGCGCCCACCGCGTGTCCACGCGCACGACCTGGCTCTGGAGGAGCAGGCGCACGCGGCCGCTCGCGACCAGCCGCCGCATCGCGTCGACGTTGGCGGCGCGGCCGCGGGAGAAGTCGGCTCCCCGGTAGGACACGGTGACCGTCGACCCCGGCTGACGGGCGAGCGCGATCACCGCCTCCATCGCCGAGTCGCCCAGACCGACCACGAGGACCCGGCGGCCCGCGTACGCACGCGCGTCCGACAGGGCATGGTGCACGCGCGGCAACGCCTCTGGCTCGATGACCGCCTCCAGCTCGCGGGGCGTGCCGCGGCGGCCGACGGCGAGAAGGACGCGGGCAGCGACGACCGACCGCGAGCCCTGGGGCGTCGACGCGACGAGAACGTGGCCGCGCGCCTCGCGCGCGGCCGAGACGACGCGGTGCTCCTCGCGCACGTCGATCCGATGCGTGCGGACGATGCGCGTCCACTGGGCCACCAGCTCCTCCCTGGTGCTCTCGCGAAGCCAGAGGGGCCCCTCGATCGGCATGTCGATGGGCGGATCGTGGACGATCTTGCCGCGCGGGAACGACCGGATGCTGGCGGCGAGCTGCGACTGCTCGAGCACGACGCAGGTGAGCCCGAGCTCCTTGGCGCGCAGGGCCGCCGACAGTCCCGCCGGGCCGGCGCCGATGATGGCGAGGTCGGCCCGACCCTTCTGTCCGCGCTCGCGCTGCGGAAGTGTCGCCGCCACGTGCTCGGCGACCTGGGCACCCTGGAGGATCGCGTTGCGGATGAGCGGGACGCCGGTGAGGTCGCCCGCGACGTACACGCCGCGCCGGTCGAGGCTCTCGAGCGAGGTGTCGATGCGCAGGCGATCGGGCGGGCTGCGTCGAGGCTCGAGCAACGTGAGCGATCCGTTGGGGCACGCTTTCTCGCAAGCGCCGAGGCCGCAGCACGCGTCGGGACGGGCGACGACGGCCACGTGACGCTCGACCGAGAGGACATCGAACGGACATGCGTCCACGCACGCCTGGCAGCCGAGGCACCGGACGGCGTCGACGTGAGGCAGGCGAACGAGCGTCGGCGGGGCCGGCGCCATGGCCTTGGGCGCAGGGGTAACGCGGCGCGAGCGGCGCCTGAGCGCGACGCCTGCCGCCGCGAGGCCGAACACACCGAGGCTCGAGCCGGCCAGGGTCCATCCGCTCAGCCCCCGGGCCGAGCGGCCGCCGTTCGAGACGGGCGAGTCCGATGCGCGCGCTTGCTCCCAAGCGACGAACCGGTCGGTGCCGTGCTCGCGCGCGCAGACACCGCGACTCGGGAGCGGAGACGTGGGGGTCTGGTGCTCGTCGAAGCAGACGGAGAACCCGCTCCAGACGCCGCTTCCGATACAAGCGCGCACCGGATCGTCGGCACGCGACAGCGCGTGGCAGGACGTGCACGCCGAGAGAGAGACACGCGCGACCGCTCCGTCGGCGACCGGAAGCGGATCTGGCGCACCGTGCGCGGCGTGACACGCGGGGCATCCGAGCGCTCCCCTCGCCGCGAGCGCCGCGTGCGCGGGCCGCGTCGAGGGATGCGCCTTGTGGCATGCGACGCACGAGGCACCGCGGACCGGCGAGCCCGGCCCGTCGGTGTGACACGACGCGCACGCGACGTTCGCTTTCTGATGCGGCGCCGACAGCGGCCCGGGCGCCGCCGTATGCGCCCGCGGGATGGTCACGAGGGCGATGGCCGTGACGAGTGCAGCCAGCACGGCGAGAAGGAGCATCCGACGAGGACGGGCGACGTCGCTCGTGGCACCGGCTCCGAGGCTCATCGGGCGAGGACCACGCTCGCCACGTGGGCGAGCAAGAGAACCGTGGTCACCGCGACGCAGACGACGTGCACCGGCACGACCGCGCGCAGCGCCCCCTGAGCGAGCCTCTGAGCCGAAACGGCGCGCCGTTCGACCGTCAGGCGAATCAGATCGTCGATGCCGTCGAGGTGCGCGATGCGGGCGCCGATCGCGCGCTCGATCTCGGCCCGCAGGCGGCGCTCCTCCTCGCCGAGCGTGCGACGGCCGAGGATCAAGCGAAAGCCCGCGAGCCACGCCGCGGAGTACGGCGCGAGCCATCGGGCGTAGGCCGCCTTCGTCGCGTCGCTGCGACCGGAGAGCGCCCCGAACGCGCGCTCGCCGAGGTCTCGCGCTCTCGCCGGCAGGTCCTCGGGAAGCGCGGCCCGACGCTCGACGCGCGCGAGCACACGCGGCAGCAGCGCGTACGCCGCCGCAGCGAGGCCGCCCGTCACGCTCGCCGCGACGAAGGAGAGCCACAGCGCACCCGCGAGGTTCACGTGGATGCGTGGCCCCGCGTGCCACGCCGCGACGCCGGCCGCGAGCGTCCCCGTCGCGAGATGGGCAATCGCGTGCACCCTCGCGTTCGCCGCGGCGGGGGCGAGTCGACGCCGGAGTCGCTTGACCGCCGCGTACCCGAGCAGAGCGACCATCATCAGTCCGGCGATGGCCCCCGAGGCGAGCTTCGCGTTGCGCGTCGCCACCGGCATGCGGGCGACCACGAGGGCGACGAGGCCCGCGGCCACGATCCAGGGCCACGCTTCCTTGCGCCGAGGCAGGCCCGAAGCGGCGCGGCGATCCGGTCGCCGGGCGCGGAGCTCCGCCATCGCGGCGCCCGGGTCGACCCCGGCCATCGCGGCGACGGGGCCCGCGCGCACGC
>DASVWO010000422.1:0-34193 GCA_036393165.1 Polyangiaceae bacterium
TCCCGAGCTCCGCGACGACGTCCTCGGGCGCGCGATCGCTTCCCACGATCTTCGCGTAGACCTCCTTGGCCTGCTTGCCGCGGATGGTCCCCGCGTCCACGAGGCGCAGAAGCCCCGCCACCTGGCGCGCCGTCACCGGGATCGTCGCCGCCAGCCCGTGCGTCGTCACGTCGCGCAGCACCTCGCTCTGCACGAAGTTGGCGACGCGCGCCGGCTGGCCGTGAAGCGTCGCCGCCTCCTCGAAGAACGCGGCCACGCGCGGATGCCCGGTGAGCACGTCGGCGGCCTGGGGCGTCAGCCCCATCTCGCGCACGAACCGATCGCGCTTGTCGCGCGGCAGCTCGGGAAGGCTCGCGCGCACCTCGTCGACGAACGTGCCGTCGAGCACGAGGGGCGGCAGATCGGGGTCCGGGAAGTAGCGATAGTCCTGCGCCTCCTCCTTGCTGCGGAGGCTGTAGGTCGTCCCCTCCCCCTCCTTCCACCCGCGTGTCTCCTGCACGACGCGCCCGCCGCCCTCGACGAGGGCCGTTTGCCGCGCGATCTCGTGGGAGATCGCCTTCTCGACGTAGCGAAACGAGTTGATGTTCTTCAGCTCCACGCGCGTCCCGAGCTGCGTCGAGCCCGCCGGGCGGATGCTGACGTTCGCATCGCAGCGGAAGCTCCCCTCCTCCAGGTTGCCGTCGTTGACACCGATGAAGACGAGCACGTCGCGAAGCGCCCGCAGGTACGACCCCGCCTCCGTGGCGCTGCGCAGATCGGGCTCGCCGACGATCTCCACGAGGGGCACGCCGGCGCGATTCAGGTCGACGACGGAGACGCTGGCGCCGTGCACGTTCTTGCCGGCGTCCTCCTCCATGTGCACGCGCGTGATGCCGATGCGCTTCTGGCCGCCTCCCTCCACCTCGATGGCGAGGTGGCCCTTCTCGCTGAACGGCTCGTCGTACTGGCTGATCTGGTAGCCCTTGGGCAGGTCCGGGTAGAAGTAGTTCTTTCGCGCGAAGCGGCTGTGCGGCCGGATGGCGCACGAGAGCGCGATCGCCGTGCGCACCGCCATGCGGACCGCATCGCCGTTGAGCACTGGCAGCGCACCGGGCAGCCCCAGACACACCGGGCACACCTGCGTGTTCGGCGGCGCTCCGTAGGCCGTCGAGCACCCGCAGAACGCCTTGGTGCGCGTGAGGAGCTGGGCGTGCACCTCGAGACCGATGACGGACTCCCACGCGGGCATGCGACGGTTCTAGCGGAAGCTTTCTCCGGTCGCACCCGTGGGGGCTATCGTCCGAACTGGAAGACGACCTCGCTCTTTCGCACCATGCCCAGCTCGTCGCGGGCGATGCGCTCGACGGCGGCGGGGTCGTCCCGGAGCTGCGTGACCTCGACGCGCAGCGTGCCGATGTCGCGCCGGAGCTCGTCGTTCTCGCTCTGGACCTGGTCGAGCTCCTTGTTCAGCGACCGGAGCCTCGGCAGACCCTCGGGCTCGAGGATGAGGACCGGGACCGCGACGAGCGCGACCGAGAGCATCGCGATCGGCAGGGTCTTCTGGAGGAAATCCGGGACCTGCCCTCGCGACACGGGCCAAGCCTGCCACGACTCTGCCTCGATGGACCACTTCTCCGCCCACGTTTCCGGCCCTCGCCGGGCAGGCCCCGAAGCCTGTAGCCTGAAGCCCGCTCCCCCATGTCCTTCGCCCTGGCGCGCTCGCTGCTCCTCGCCGACGCGGTGACCGCCGAAGCCCTCTCGCAGGCACTCCTCGTGTCCGCCACGCGGGGTACTTCCCTCGTGCGGGCGCTCCTGACGACGCGGGCCATCGATGCGCTCCGGCTCGAGCAGCAGCTCGAGCGCGGCGAGGCGCCGTACATGCGGCACGTGGCGCCGGTGATGTCGCTCGTGCAGCAGCTCCCGGCTGGGCTCTGCGACCGCCTGCTGGCGCTTCCGGTGCGGCGCGACCCGAGGACCGGGACCGTGGACGTGGCCGTCGTCGACGCCCGCGACCCGCACCCGGTGCAGGAGGTGGCTCACTGGCTGCGCGCTCCCGTGCGGATGGTGCGCACGTCGCTCGCGGCGATGGACGCGGCGCTCCGCCGGCTGGACGCGAAATCGGAGCCGCCCGGCGTGCGGCCGCTCGCCCCGCCCATCTGGGTGCCGACGCCGGGGCAACCGCCGGTGGACCTGGCGAAGACGCCGGCGTACGGCTCGCCGATCGTCGACGAGAGCAAGCTGCAAGCGCTCGACGAGGACATCCCCATCCCGCTCAAGCGACGGAGCATCCCGCCCGACACGATCGTCGAGGTGGGCCCGCCGGCGGTCGAGAAGGAGCCCCGGTCCGATGGCGAGCCGGTGATCGAGCTGCGCCGGCGCAAATCGTCCAGCCCGCCCGAGGGCCAGCCGCTCCTGGCCGCCGAGTCGCCGCTCGAGCGCATTCGCGGAGCGGCCGATCGCGACCGGATCCTCGAGCTGGTGGTCGAGGGCGTGCAGGCCATCGCGCCGCGCGTCGCCGTCTTCGCCGTGCGCAAGGACTCTCTCGTGGGCTGGACGTGCTCGCCGGAGATGGCCGAACGCGGCGAGCTCCGCGCCTCGCGGTTCACGCCGGGGCCGGCGACGGCTCTCGATGGCGTCCTCACCGCCGAGGGGGCGACCTTCGTGCGCATCCCGAAGGACGCGACCCACGCGCCGCTGCTCGCGGGCCTCAAGCGCGCCCCCGCGGGGGACGTGGCGCTGGCGCCCATCCGCGTCGATTCGAAGGCGGTCGCGCTCGTGATGGCCGAAGGCTACGTCGACGCGCTCGCGACTGCCGCGCACCTCGAGGACGTCGCGCGGGCCGCGGGCGAGGCGCTCGGGAGACTGCTGCGCGACCGGCGCAAGTGAGCTAATCCCCCGCTTGTCATGGGCGACTACGGCAAGCTTCGCCGCCGCTGGGCCGAGGAGACGCTCGCGCCGAACGAGGCCAAGGAGGCGCCGCGAAAGCGCGCGCCCAACCTCGCGGGCCACGCCGACGCGGCGCCGCTCTACGGACCCGACGATCTGGAAGCGGCGGGCTTCGACGCCGAGGGCGACCTCGGCGTCCCCGGGCGCCCTCCGTTCACGCGGGGCGTGCAGCCGAACATGTACCGCGGGCGGCTCTGGACGATGCGCCAGTACGCGGGCTTCGGCACCGCGCGCGAGTCCAACGAGCGCTATCGCTACCTGCTCTCGCAGGGGCAGACCGGGCTGAGCGTCGCCTTCGACCTGCCGACGCAGATGGGGCGCGACTCGGACGACCCGCGCGCCCGCGGCGAGGTGGGACGCGTGGGCGTGGCGATCGACTCGATCGAGGACATGCGCACGTTGCTCGCGGAGCTGCCGCTCGACCGCATCTCGACGTCCATGACGATCAACGCGACGGCGGCGATCCTCCTCTGCCTCTACGTGGCGGTCGCCGAGGAGCAGGGCGTCGCCCGCGGCGCGCTGCGGGGGACGATCCAGAACGACATCCTCAAGGAGTACATCGCGCGCGGCACGTACATCCATCCGCCGCGGCCCTCGCTGCGCCTCATCACGGACACCTTCGCGTGGTGCGCGCGCGAGGTGCCCAAGTGGAACACGATCTCGATCAGCGGCTACCACATCCGCGAGGCGGGGGCGGACGCGGCGCAGGAGCTCGCCTTCACGCTGGCCGACGGGATGGCCTACGTGAAGGCCGCAATCGACCTGGGGCTCGACGTCGACACCTTCGGCGCGCAGCTCTCGTTCTTCTTCAACGTGCACAACAACCTCGTCGAGGAGGTGGCGAAGTTCAGGGCCGCGCGGCGCATGTGGTCGCGCCTCATGCAGGAGCGTTTCGGCGCGAAGACCGACCGCGCCCGTGCCCTTCGCTTCCACTGCCAGACCGCCGGGGTGACGCTCACCGCGCAGCAGCCGCTGGTCAACGTCGCGCGCGTGACCGTGCAGACGCTGGCGGCGGTGCTCGGGGGCTGCCAGTCGCTGCACACGAACTCGTACGACGAGGCGCTCGGGCTGCCGACGAGCGAGGCGGCCACGATCGCGCTGCGGACGCAGCAAGTCGTCGCGCACGAGAGCGGGGTCGCCGACTTCGTCGATGCCCTGGCGGGCAGCTATGCGGTCGAGTCGCTGACGAACCGCCTGGAGAAGCTGGCGGGCGAGTACATCGCGCGCATCGACGAGATGGGCGGCATGGTGACGGCGATCGAGCAGGGCTACCCGCAGCGCGAGATCCAGCGCACGGCGTACGAGCAGCAGCTCGAGGTGGAGAGCAAGGAGCGCCTGGTCGTCGGCGTGAACGCCTTCGTGCAGGACACGCCGCCGGTGCCCGTGATGAACGTGGACCCACGCATCGAGTCCGACCAGGTCGAGCGCCTCCGCGCGATGCGCGCGCGGCGCGACGCGACGAAGCACGCCGCTGCCCTCGCGCGTGTCGAGGCGGCGGCGCGAGACACCGAGAACGTCCTCCCCCACGTGCTCGAAGCGGTGAAGGCCTTCGCGACGGTGGGGGAGATCGCAGGCGTTCTGCGCTCGTGCTGGGGCGAGCACGTCGAGACGCTCGTCGTCTGACCGCTGCTACAATGCGCGCGTGCGGTGGATCGCGCTCGCGCTTGCGCTCGCCCTGGTGAGCAGCACCGCGTGCAGCTCGAAGGGCGTCCCGGCGCAGCTCGTGATCCACTACGACGCAGGCGGCGATGGCTCCGCCGACGCGGGAGCCGACGCGCGCCCGGGCGACGCCGCGTTCGACGAGGACGCGAGCCCCTATCTCGGCGGACCGTGCGTCGACGACACGCAGTGCAACGACAACATCGCGTGCACCTACGACTCGTGCGACAAGATGCTCGGTCGCTGCCTCAACGTGCCGGACGACTCGCTCTGCCAGGACGGCAGGTACTGCGACGGCATGGAGAAGTGCGTGCCCCTGCACGGCTGCGAGCCCGGCGCGGTGGTCTCCTGCGACAACGGCGACGAGTGCCAGACGGCCACGTGCGTCGAGGCCACCAAGTCGTGCAAGTACACGCCGCGCGACGTGGACCAGGACGGCGATCCCGACGCGCGCTGCTTCCCGCACCACGATTGCAACGACCTCGACCCGAACGTCTCGAGCCTCCACGCCGAGGTGTGCGCCAACGGCATCGACGACAACTGCAACGGGCTCGTCGACGAGGTCCCGTGCGTCTCGCCCCTCGGGTGCACCTGCTCCAACGCGGTGCCGGTCGGCGGCGCCGGGAGCTACGCGCTCTCGACCATCGGGTGCAACGACACGTTCGCGACGTCCTGCAGCGTGCAGAACCCGATGGGGGCGCAGAACGTCGTGGCGGCGATCACCGTGCCGCCGGGGTCGCCCATCGACCTCGAGGTGTGGGTCTCGGCCGGCACCGAGGTCGCCGTCGCCATCCAGGGCACCTGCGGCGACTCGACGACGGAGCTCGCGTGCGGCTCGGGCAGCGGCGCCACCGAGGTCCGGGCACGCGCCTACGGCGTCGCCCCGGGGACGTACTACGCGGTCGTGACCACGCAACTGCCCACGTCGGGGGTCGAGTTGCAGGTCGACTTCCTGCCGAACTCCCCTCCCCCCTCCAACGTCGACTGCGCGAGCGCTGCGCCCATCACGCCCGGCATGCCCATCACCGTGCCGATCGTCGAGCCGCTGCCCACGAACGAGCCGACCACGTGTCCGGCCATCACAGGGCAGCTCACGTACGCCTTCACGCTGACGCAGCCCCAGAACGTGCGCGTCTACGCGTCGACCGCGCGCGGCACGGGGCAGCCGGTCATCGGGCTGCGCGCGCCGCACTGCACCGACGCCGCCGACGAGCTGGGATGCGAGACCGCGGGACAGGTCGGCCTCTTCGAGGAGGACCTGCAGCCCGGCACGTACGTCGTGACCCTCGGAGCGAACGCGCCCATCGACGCGACGCTCGACGTGGAGCTCTCGGCGGCGACGATGCCCGGCCCGAACCAGACGTGCACGGCGCCGCCCGCGATCATGCCCAACGGGCGCGTCTCGTTCGATCTCTCCAACAACGAGAGCGCCATCAAGGACGGCTGCTACGCGCAGGGGCCGGACGCCGCCTACGACCTCTCGCTCGCGGCGGCCTCCGACGTGCTGCTCATCGAGCGCATCCCCCAGACCGAGGTGGGCGGCGTCTCGCTCGACGGGCCGACGTGCGACATGGCGAGCAAGCTGGCGTGCGACATCGAGGGCACTCCCATCCGCGTCGGCAAGCGCGACGTCCCCGCGGGCGACTACCGCGTCGTCGTCGCCGACGAGCTGGGGCTGCAAGGCACGGTGGACGCTCTCGTGCGAAACACGGTGGCGCCGACCATCGTCCCCTCCGGCGCCGCAGGCTCGTGCACGACCACGGTCGACATCTCGAACGGCGGGTACTTCACGGGCGACACGTCGACCGTCGCGCAGGACTTCACGAGCGGCTGCGACTCGCCGAGCGGCCCTCCCGGCGGCGAGCAGGCGCAGGTGCTCGCCCTGAACCTCGCGCACGACCAGCGCGTCGTCCTCGACATGGAGGGCTCGAGCTACGAGACCATCCTCGACGTGCGCCAGGGCCCCGCGTGCCCAGGCGCGCCCACGGTGAACGGCTGCTACGTCGGCTTCTCCGGCCAGCGGAGCTTCCTCGACATGGAGCTCACAGCCGGCCCTTACTTCGTCCTCGTCTCCGGCTTCAACGGGGCGAAGGGACCCTGGGCCCTCGACGTACGCATCCTGCCCCCGTGATATAGGCGGAGAGGCATGCTCAGCGTCCGCCACCGCGTCGCGATCCCCGCGCCGCACACGCACCTCGTGCACGTCGAGACGACCATCGAGGGCGAGCTCCCCGCAGCGCTGGTGCTCTTCATGCCGGTGTGGACGCCCGGCTCGTATCTGGTGCGCGAGTACGCGCGCAACGTCGAGGGGCTCTCGGCGGAGGCGCCGGCCCGCGCCGCCAAGGTGCGCAAGAACGCCTGGCGCGTCGAGACCGGTGGCTCGCGGCGCGTCGTCGTGCGCTACCGCGCGTACGCCAACGAGCTCACGGTGCGCACGAGCCACGTGGACGACACGCACGCCTTCCTCGTGGGGGCGGCGCTCTTCCTCGCCATCGAGGGCCACGAGCGGCTCGGCGCGCGCGTGGAGCTCGAGGTTCCCGCCGGGTGGCGCGTCACCACGTCGATGCGCCAGAACGCCGGCGCGTGGGAGGCTCCGGACTTCGACGCGCTCGTGGACGCCCCGTTCGAGATCGGCACGCACCGCGAGGAGCGCTTCGACGTGCTCGGCAAGCCGCACCGCTACTCCATCTGGCCCGCAGCGGCGCTGCGAGATTCGGACGTCCGGCGGCTGGTCGACGACACGCGCGCCATCATCGAGCACGAGGCGCGGCTCTTCGGAGGGGCGCTCCCGTACGACGCGTACGAGCTTCTGCTCCACGTGACGCCGCGCGGGCGCGGGGGGCTCGAGCACGCAGCGAGCGCCGCCCTCGTCACCCCGCCGAGCGCCTACAACACGCGCGAGGGCTACCTCGACGTCCTGTCGCTCGTTGCGCACGAGGTGTTCCACGCGTGGAACGTGAAGCGCATCCGGCCGGCGGGCCTCTCGCCGTACCGCTACCAGGAGGAGAGCTACACGCGCCTGCTCTGGTGGTTCGAGGGCGCGACGAGCTACTACGACTGGCGCGTCCTGCGGCTCGCGGGGCTCTGCTCGGTCGAGGAGTACCTCGATCACCTCGCCTCCGAGGTGGCCTACGTGGACCAGACGCCCGGGCGCCTCGTGCACGCGCTCGAGGAGGCGAGCTTCGACGCGTGGATCAAGCTGTATCGGCCCGACGAGAACACCGGCAACACCTCCGTCAGCTACTACCGCAAGGGGGAGCTCGTGTGCGCGCTGCTCGACGTCGAGATCCGCGCGCGGTCGCGCGGGCGCTCGTCGCTCGATCAGGTGCTCGCGGCCCTCTGGCGCGAGCACGGCACGCCGGAGCGACCCGTGCCGGAGGACGGGATGCAGGCGTTCTTCGAGCGTGCGAGCGGCGTGCCGCTGGGCGACCTGTTCGACGCATGGATCCGCTCGCCGGCGGAGATCGACTACGACAAGACGCTCGCGCACGTCGGGCTGGAGGTGCAGCGCCACGCCCGCTCGGACGCCGCGCCTTGCGCCATCGGCGTCAAGCTGCGGGGCGAGGCCGGTCGCGCCGTGGTCTCCGTCGTCACGCGCGAGGGGGCTGCGTCGCGCGCGGGCATCGACCCGGGCGACGAGATCCTCGCGATCGGCGGGGTGCGCATCGAGTCGAGCACGGTGGAGCCGGCGCTGCGCGGGCGTGCGCCCGGCGACGTCGTGGACGCCCTCGTGTCGCGCGACGGGCGCGTGCACACGAGGCGCCTGACGCTCGATCCGCCGCGCCACGATCGCGTGCGCCTCGCGGCCAAGCGCGACGCTCCCCCCGCAGCACGCGACGCATTCACGGCGTGGCTCGGCGAGCCCGCCCTCACGTGGCAGATCCTCGAGGCGACGCCGTGAGCACCCTCGCTCCGAAGCGGCGCGCGGCGTCGGTGACCAACATGGCCGAGTACGTGCTCCCGCAGCACGCGAACATCGGCGGCACGGTCTTCGGCGGGCAGATCATGGCGTGGGTCGACCTCTGCGCCGCCATCTGCGCGCAGCGTCACGCAGGAAGGCCGTGCGTCACCGCCTTCGTCGACGACCTGCTCTTCAAGCGGCCCGTCCGCGTGGGCCAGGTGGTTCGCCTGCGCGCGCAGGTCGCGGCGACGTTCCACACGTCGATGGAGATCGACGTCGACGTGCGCGGGGAGGACACGGTCACCGGCGAAGAGTGGCCGACCGTCGAGTGCCGCGTCGTCTTCGTCGCGATGGGCGACGACCAGCGACCCACACCGGTGCCGCCCCTGCTCCTCGAGTCGGACGCGGACCGGGCCGCGCAGACCGCCGCCGAGGAGCGGCGCCGCGCGAGGCTCGCCAAACGCTAGACACTCACTGGTTCTGCGGCGGGATGACCACGTTGTTGATCGGCGTGACGCCGGCGCCCGCCGGGTAGGCGTAGCTCACGTACTGGCTGTAGAAGCCCTGGCCCATCTGGCCCGTGGCCGCCGAGCCCCAGCCCCACACGGTGACGCCGAACGGCGAGGCGCTGTGCATCTCGTGCCGCCCGTTGTTGCAGTTGCCCGTGCCCTGGAAGTCCCCGGTCACCAGGTCGAAGCGCGTGTACTCGTACTTGCCGCCCGTACCGACCGGCTGCCACCCGGAGAGCGTGCCGGCGCAGTCGAGGCTCACGTCCGCGAACCCGCTGTTCCCCTTCACGCGCACGATCACGAGATCCGTCTCGGGGTACGTCGGGTCGGTGAAGAACACGTACGACTGCAGGTACTCCGCCGGCGGGATCACGTTGACGAACTCGGCGTCGCCGCGCCCGTCGTCGCCGCCCGTCGGCGGCATCTGCTGCGCCGGATCGTAGGTCGCGGCGCCCGTCATGTGCGCCGACACGTAGAACGGGTGCTGCGCGTCCTGGCTCGTGACGGTGAACGGCCCGTTCGTGTTGAACTGCACCACCTGCCCGAGCGAAAGCGTCGTGGGCGCGCCGCTCGGCGCCACCGGGTCCCAGGTGAGCGTCGTGCCGTTCGCGGCGCCGATGATTCGCCAGGGCGGGCTCTCCTCCTGCCCGTCGTACCGGTTGCGGTAGCGCACGCCGACGTACTCGCTGCCGAGTGCGCGCACCGGCGGGATCTGCTGATGAGCCGAGTCGTCGCAGCAAGCGCCGATGCTCAGGCCGGTCTTGCCGCCCCACACGCCGATCGGGAAGTTGGACTGGAGGACGCTGCCATCGAGCGCCGCATCCTGCGTGAACTGGAGCACCTGCCCCGTGTTGATGGTGTACGTCGTGGCCTTGCCCTGCGGCGCCGCGGGCACGTTCGGCCCGCCGGCGATGGCGGCCACCGGGTTGATGGTGACCTGTGTGCCGTCGTGCTGGGCGACGACCTCGACGAATGGCTCGTCGATGGGCCCGAGGCCGTAGGACATCGCGGTGACCGCCACGTAGTTCGTGTCCCATGCCGACGTCGGGAGCAGCAGCGTGGCGCTCGTCAGCGCGCTCTGCCCGCCGCCGAAGGGGAAGATGTCGTACGCCACGACGGGCGCCGACGCCGTGATGTGGAACGCGGAGCCGATGGCCGTCCCGTGCACCGCCGCGTCCATGCTCGTGATGGCCGGCGTGACGCTCGAGGGGCACGTGATCTTCAGCCCCGGGCCGGCGTTGGCGCCCGGCAGGTCGGCGAGCACCGCGATCGCGACCTCGCCGGCCGGGATGGTCGCGTTGGCGATCGGCGAGAACTGCACGTTCTGCCCCGAGCCGGTCGGGATGTACGTGAACTTCGACGGGTCGAGCGTCATGCCACCGTACGAGATGCTGATGGTCACCGGCGTGTCCCATGTGTTGGCGATGTACGCGGTGAAGCACCCGCCGGCCCCGCCGCCGAGGCCGGTGATGATGTCCGGATCCACGGCGTAGTAGTCGCACCCGACGCTGCTCTTGTTGTCGGCCGCCGCCTGGCAGGACGCCTCGCAGCTCGTGCCGTAGCAGCCCTCGTTCGGCGGGCAGGTCTTCACGACGTTGCCGTTGCAGTCGACGACGTTGCGCAGGTCGCTCGAGCAGTGCGGGCCGCCGCACATGCCGATGGGCGCCGCGTCCCCGAAGCCGGGGTTGCCGGCGTCGCTCCCGCCGCTCCCGGAGCCGGCGCCGCTGCTGCCGCCGGAGCCGCCGTCCGGGCTGAACCCGTTCTTCGACTCCGATCCGCACGCGCCACCGCCCGCGACCAGCGCGAGCAAGCCCACCCAGAGCAGCCCGGAAACCTTGTGACGCCCCATCCGAATCTCCTTAGGACGTAAAGGTTAGTAAGCTCGGCCGGCGCGGCCGTCCAAGCAGCGTCTCAAGCGCCTCGGTGTGCTAATTCCCGCGGGCCATGACTGCAGTCCGCATCGACGACCTGGCGAAGCACGTGGGCGAGACCGTCACCCTGCACGGGTGGCTCTACAACAAGCGGTCGAGCGGCAAGCTCCACTTCCTCGAGGTGCGCGACGGCACGGGCATCGTCCAGTGCGTCGTCTTCAAGGGCAACGTGACCCCCGAGACGTTCGCCGCCGCCGACAAGATCGCGCAGGAGGCCTCGCTCGAGGTCGTCGGCTCGGTGAAGAAGCACGCGAAGATCGAGGGCCAGTTCGAGGTCGACGTGAAGGACGTGCGCGTCCTCGCGCCTCCCGCGCGCGAGTACCCCATCGGGCCGAAGGAGCACGGCACCGACTTCCTCATGGACAACCGGCACCTGTGGCTGCGCTCGCGGCGCCAGCACGCGATCGTCCGGGTGCGCCACACGATCATCAAGGGCATCCGCGACTTCTTCGACAACCGCGGCTTCACCCTCGTCGACGCGCCGATCTTCACGCCCAACGCGTGCGAGGGCACGAGCAACCTCTTCGAGACGGACTACCACGGCGACAAGGCGTACCTGACGCAGTCGGGGCAGCTGTACATGGAGGCCGGCGCAGCTGCGTTCGGCAGCGTGTACTGCTTCGGTCCCACGTTCCGCGCCGAGAAGAGCAAGACGCGCCGGCACCTCGCCGAGTTCTGGATGGTCGAGCCGGAGGTCGCCTTCATGGACCTCGATGGCGACATGAAGCTCGCGGAGGACTTCATCTCCTACGTGGTCGGGCGCGTGCTCGAGTCGCGGCGCGAGGAGCTCAAGGTGCTCGAGCGCGACGTGACGGTGCTCGAGCGCGTGGTGCCGCCCTTCCCGCGCATCACGTACGCCGAGGCGATCGAGATCCTGCGGCAAGGCGGTCACCCCGAGGCGAAGGTGGGCGACGACTTCGGCGGCGACGAGGAGACGGTCATCAGCGGCAAGTTCGATCGCCCCGTGATCGTGCACCGGTACCCGATCGGCCTGAAGGCGTTCTACTTCAAGCGCGACGAGGCCGACCCGGGGCTGGCGCTCAACATGGACGTGCTCGCGCCCGAGGGGTACGGCGAGATCATCGGCGGCGGGCAGCGCGAGGATGATCTCGCGAAGCTCGAGGCGGCGATCGACGAGCATCGCCTGCCCCGCCCCGCGTTCGAGTGGTACCTCGACGTGCGGCGCTATGGGACGTTCCCGCACGCCGGCTTCGGCCTCGGCATCGAGCGCACCGTGGCGTGGGTCTGCGGGCTCCCGCACGTGCGCGAGACCATCCCGGTCCCGCGCATGCTCAACCGCCTGGCTCCCTAGGCGAGCAATCGCCCGATCTGGTGGGCTGCGATCATCGCAGCCCCGCGAGCGAGGGCCTCGCCGAGATAGAGCCAGTCGTAGCCCTGCGCGGCGAAGTGCTGGCAACCGACGTGCAGGGCGTCGGGGCCGTGCGCGAAGAAGCGCTCCACCGTGGCGCGATCAGGACCGTAGAAGAGGTGGGCGAACCGATTGCGTATGCGCAGGTCGCGCGCGAGCCGCGATCGTGCGAGCACGTCGCTCCACCCGTCGGCGGACGACGGCCGGCTGGCGAGGAACCTCCCGGCGAGCGTGCCGTACTCGATGGCCTGGGCGATGCCCTCTCCCGTCACCGGGTCGATGCCGGCTGCCTCGCCCACGAGCATCAGGGAGCCGCGGGCAATCGTGGATGCCGGCTCGTAGCCGCGCTCGGCGTAGCGCTTGTTCGCGCACGCCGTCGGGTCGATGCCCATCGCGCGCAGACGCGAATCAAGGAGGGTGGCCACGTCTTCGCCGCTCTCGCGCGCACCGTCCGCACGCAACTGGTAGACGCCGCGGCACACGAGCTCGCGCCCGCGCACGACCGTCGGGAAGTCCCACGCGTAGCCGGCGAGGCCGCGGTCGCTCGCGTCGAAGTGCAGCAGGCTGCGATCGACGTCGCCCGGCACCGGCTCGGTGTCCACTTCGACCACCTGCGCGCGCAGCGTGCCGACCCCTGCCCCCAGGGCCTTGCGCACGGTGCTTCCCACGCCGTCGCATCCCACGACGACGCGGGCGCGGATGGTTCCGGCGCTCGTCTCGAGCACGGCGCCGGCGTCGCCCTCGTCGCGCACCGATTCCACGCGGACGCCCTCGCGCAGGTCGGCCCCCCGGGCGACGGCGATGCGCACGAGCGCGTGATCGAACTCGATGCGTCGCACGACGCGCCCGATGCGCCCCGGCGAAGCGCGCACCTGGCCCTCGCCGCAGCGGAACGAGATGCCGTCCACGTGCGCGCTCGGCACGTCGACGTGGGCATCGAGCTCTCGCAGCAGCTTGTCGCCCCGCTCCCCGATGGCCCCCGCGCACGGCTTCTCCCGCGGGAAGCGGGCGCGCTCGAGCATCACGACGCGTCCCGCCATGCCGGGGTCGCGGTGGAGCAGCGAGAGCGCGGTCGTCGACCCCGCCGGGCCGGCTCCCACGATGACGACGTCGATCACGTGCGGTGTCGGACCGATACCACGCTGCCGGCGATCAGCGCTCCCAGGAGCGTCATGACCACCACGGGGACGACGTGACCGAGCACCACGTGCTCGAACGATGCGTGACCGCAGCGAAGCTCGATGAAGAGCCCACCCCAGGCGCCGGCGACCGCACCCAGGGCCGCGCCGGTGAGCCGCGGCGCCACCGGATCGCTCCCGCGCCGCACGAGGGCGAACGCGACGAGCGGCCCGACGGCCATGAGCGACCCGAGCCCGAGGCAGAAGAGGTGATCGCTCATCGTGGAAGGGTCGGAGACCATCGCCGGCCACAGCATCGCGGCGGCGAGCGCTGCCACCACGAGGGCCGCCGGCGTCAGGGCCGCGATGACGACGCGCACCGCGGTGGACCGACCGAGCATCGACCGACCACGCGAGACTCCGCCCCAGGTGGCCGCCGCGACCACGAGCGACCAGAGGGCGATTATCGCGACGAAGTACCCCATCGGCCGCCCGTCGGGCTTCGGCCCACCGATGTACGCGAGAACGAGCAGCGAGGCAGCCACGCCCACCGCGACGGCCGCGGTCCGCCGCGCGAACCCGGCGGATCGGGTGGGCACGGGCTCGGCCCGCGCTGCCGCGAGCACGCGCGCCCGGAGCTCGGCCGACGGTCCCGGGGCGCTCACGGGTTTCCTCCTTCGAAGCCGCCGACGGCGTCGCCCAGGGCGCCGCGCAGGGCCTCGTACGCCCTGTGGGCCCTCAGCTTCACCGCCGCGACCGTGGTCCCGAGCACCTGCGCCGCCTCGGCGACGCTCAGGCCCTCGTTCTTGATCAACTCGAACGCCTGACGTTGCGACTGGGGCAGCTTCGCCAGCACGCTCTCGACGCGCCTGGCCAGGTCCTTCGCCGCCACCCACTCGTCGGCCAGCGGCTCGTGCGATGCCCCCGGATCCGGCTCACCCTCGACCCCGAGCGCCTCGCGCCTGCCCCGGCGCACGCTGTCGACCAGCAACCGGCGTGCGATCGCGAAGGCCCAGGGAGTGACCTCGGCCCCGGTGATGAAGCTGGACCGGGCCCGGTGGATCTGGAGCATGGTCTGCTGCAGCAGGTCCTCGGCGCGGGCGACCTCTCGCGTCTGACGTACGAGGTAGCCGTAGAGTCTGGGGGCGAGCGTGTCGTACACGATGGCGAAGGCGGCGTCCTCCCCGGCGGCGTAGCGATCCATGGCCAGATCCGCCTCGCTCCGCTTCGTCACGAGCACGCTTGTACCACGCGCGGGGTGGGAGACCGGCGCCAGAGCGAAGAGGGCCGCCAGCGCCTGAACCTCCATCGAGGCATGTACGCCTGGCACGGCCGGCAGTTTCGGAAATGGGACGTTTCCGGGCCACACAAGTGAGGCCAAACGGCCTCACGTTGGTCACGCAAGGATCCTCGGCGAGCTGCGCCCACACGCGGAAAACACGATGGATTCCAGCCACGTGCCGGGGCACGCGGGTTGCTGCATCGGCAGCCCTAGCCGCGAATGAGCCACGAGGGACGACATCGCTGCACGAGTATGGCCACGGCGGTCGCGGCAGCTCTTGCGCTCGGCCTGGGGCTGCTGGCGCCCGACGCGCGCGCCGACGGCACCCCGCGCCTCTCGGTCGACTGGGGAAAGCTCGGCGAGGTCCTGCGCCAGGCCCCGGGGATCCTCCTGCCGCGCGAGCACGACGTGGAGCATGCCGAGCACGGCGAACACACCGATGGCGGAGACATCCCCCTGGCCGAGCGCCGCTGGGTCGGGTTTGCCCCGCGCATGTCCGTGGTCGCGCGCGACTGGGGCTCGTCGCAGCTGCTCGTGGGCAACCTGACGGTGACCGACCAGCTCCGTCTGACACGATCGAGCCGCATGGTGGTCTCGCGCATCCGGCTCGCCGAGGGACGGCTCGTGCCGTTCGCGCAGCTCGGCATCGGCGAGTGGCGCGTCGATCGCACCCTCGTTCCGACGCTGCCTCTGAACCAGCAGCTCGCCGCGCAGGCGGGCGCGGGCTTCGAGCTCACGGTCGCGCCCTCGGTCGCGGTCGCTCTCGAGGCCAACTGGACGCTGCTGTGGAACGACGACTTCGCGTTGCAGCCGCAGACCATCGGCCGCCCCAATCTGTGGGGCTCGCTGCTCGCCGCGCGCGCACGGTTCTGACGGGTTCGCGCAGCCGGCGGCTCCCGGGGCACGCACCGATCGCGTGCTAAGCTGGGCCGACGGACGCCGATGGCCGCGCCGTCAGACCCCTCACTCGAGGCTGCGCCGGCGCAGGACGAGCGCGTCGCCTGCGAGCATGCGGATCGGTGCGGCGGCTGCCCCGTCATCGGGCTTTCGTACGCCGAGCAGCTCGCGCTCAAGCGAGGGCGCGTGGTGCAGTCGGTCGCGCGCTATGCGTCCCTGGAGCTGCTCTACACCGAGCCGGTCGCCGCGGCGCCCACGGTCGTGGGCTACCGCACGCGGGCGAAGCTCATCGTCGGTCAGAGCGGGCGCATGGGGCTCTTCGCGAAGGGCGGAGGGCACCAGGTGGTCGACATCCCGCGGTGCCGCGTGCTGGCGCCTGTGCTCGCGCGCGTGGCGACGCTGCTGCGTGCGCGCGTAGCGGCGGCGGAAGCCGACGGGGGGTGCCTGGCTCCCTACGACGCACCGGGAGGCGGCACGCTTCGAGCCGTCGATCTCCGCGAGGTGCGCGACGAGGACCACGCGCGCGCGCTCGTGACCTTCGTCGTGCAGCGGGATCGGGTGCGCGACCTGGCACCGCTCGAGGAGGCGGCGAAGCGGCTGATGAAGGAGATGCCGGAGATCGCCGGCGTCGCCGTGAACTTCCACGAGGGCGACGCGCCGCAGATCCTCGGCGCCGAGACGGTCCCCCTGGCGGGCGCGACGTCGGTGCCCGATCGCGTGGGCGCGTCGGTGCACATGGCCACCTACGGCTCCTTCGTGCAGGCGCACCGCGGGCAGGCGATGCGCGTGCACGCGATGCTGGCCGAGGCGCTGGGGCTGGGCAAGGGCGCATCCGACGACAAGCGCCCGCGCGTGCTCGATCTCTACGGCGGCTCGGGTGCCATCGCCCTGGGGCTCGCCACGGCCGGGGCCAAGGTGCGACTCGTCGAGTCGTTTCCCGCGGCGGTCTCGCAGGCGCGCGAGGCGGCGGCCGCGCAGGGGCTCGACGTGGAGGCCGAGCAGGGCGACGTGGCCGGTGTGCTTCGGACGCTCGTCGAGCGGGGCGAGCGCTTCGACGCCGCCGTCGTGAACCCACCGAGGCGCGGCACGAGCCCGATGGCGCGCGAGTGGCTCGCCCGCCTGGAGCCGCAGACCATCGCCTACGTCTCGTGCGACCCGGAGACGCTGGCGCGCGATCTCGACCACCTCGCGCGCCTCGGATACTCCGCGAGCGCCCTGCGGCCGCTCGACATGATCCCGCTGACCGACGAGGTCGAGACGGTCGCGGTGCTGCGGCGGGCCGGCCTGCCGCTTCCGCGTGTGCTGCACTCCGACCGCGAGATCCTCGTGGTCGACAAGGGCCCGCACGAGCCCACGACGCCGCAGGGCGAGTACGCAGGCTCGTTGCTCGCGCGCGTGCGTCGCATCCCTGGTGCCGAGGACGCGGTGCCGGTGCACCGGCTGGACGTGGGGACGAGCGGCCTCGTGGCCTTCGCGCGCAAGCCCGAGTACGTCGCCAAGTGGCAGGCGGTGCTCGGGGCCGCGACGACCCGCAAGATCTACGTCGCCGCAGTGCGCGGCATCACGCCGAGCAAGGGCGCCATCACGCGCGACCTCCGCGAGGAGGGCAAGCTGTACCCGGCGCGGACGCGCTACCGGCGACTCGCCGTGGCCGCGGGGCACAGCGTGCTGCGCGTCGTGCCCGAGCAGGGACGCACGCACCAGATCCGGCGCCACCTCGCGGCGATCGGTCACCCGATCCTCGGCGACGACCGCTACGGCCACACGACGACCAACCGGTACTTCGAGGAGAAGAACGGGCTCGATCGCGCCTTCCTGCACTGCGTGCGCATCGAGCTCGACCATCCCGACGGCGCCGGGCGGGTGCTCGTCGAGGCGCCGCTCACGGGTGACCTGCGCGCCGTGCTCGAACGCACCAGCGGACCGGGCACGCTGCGCTTCCTCGACCACAAGAACGCGCTCGGCACGACAGGGACGTCGCACCTGCCTCCGGGACCGGACGAGGTGGTGCACGATCGCGGCAGCGCCCTCGACGTGGACGGGAGCCGTCCCACCATGAAGCCGGAGCTCGTCGGCGACGACGACGACGACGGGCGTCGCAGCCGCGGCTACTGACCGCGGACCGCGCCCACCTCGGCGCAGAGCGATTCGAGCAGCGCATCGAGCTCCGCCGCCCGGTCGGCGGGTGCTGCGATGGTCAGGTCCCCTCCGCTCTCGGCGAACACCGCGGCGAGGCCCTCGCTCGCCTCGATGACGCCCTTGAAGAACACGACGTCCGGGGCGCGCAGCACGACGCGCCTCACCACCATGCCCTCGCCGATGCAGGGAGCGACTGCCTTGCGCGCCACGTGATCCCCACGCCTCTTACCATGCGTGCTAGCAAGCGGCCGTGCGGTCCGTCGCCCTCGGCTCCGTCGTCGTCCTCGCGCTGGCGCTGGTGTTGCCGGGCTGCGGGTCGTGCGGCAGCGGGACTGGCGGGACGGCGGCTTCCGACGCGGCGGCGACGAGCTTCCCTCCGGTGCCGACGCCGGACGGCCTCGTGGCGCAGGGGTGGGTGCGGGCGCCCGATGCGCTCTGGGCCCGCGTGCAGAACGGCGTGAGCGGCGCGGTCGCGTTGCTGCCGCCGGACGTCGGGAGCCTCGTCTGCGCGGCGGTCGGCCTCGATGCGCGGGTCGCGCCGCTGGTGGACGGAAAGGGCACGTCCTACTTCGTCGCCGCGGACGCGGGGGCCGCCGGGCTCACCTGGGCCGCTGCGCTTCCGCTGAAGGACGTGCAGGAGGCCAGGACCGTGCTGCTCGGCGGCGACGGGTCGGCGGCGTACACCGCCCGGGCCGAGGACGGGATGCAGGTGCTTGCCCGCGCGGGGAAGCCGCTCGACGCCGCCGCTGCGCTCGCGGGCAAAGGGTGGCTCGTCGTCGCGCAGGATGATGCGGCTCTCGCGCGCCTGGGGCCTTACGCCTGGCGCACGATGCCCACGCTCCCGCCGCCGGATTCGCCCGCGGCGGTCGTGGCGCAGGTCCCCGGGGCCGCCCTCGCGGGTCCGCTCGCGTCGCACGCGCGCGAACGCTGGGCCGAGTCCCGCCGGTGGCTCGAGGAGGCCGACCGCGAGCAGCGGGAGCGCCATGGAGGGCGCGCACCGGACTTCGGGGATCCGCGCGCGATCATCGCGTCGCTCGACGCGCTGGTGCAGCGGCGCATCGCGTTCGTGTCGCAGGGCCGCGGGGCGCGCGTGGAGGCGGACGCCGGCGAGAACGACTTGCACGTGGACGTGCGCCTGACGCCCGGCCCGGCGGAGGCTGGGGCGGACCTCGTGGCGGCGATGCGCCCGGGCGACGAGCGGCCGATGGGCGCGCTGCCGGCGGACACGCTGTTCGCGATGCTCTCGCGATCCGATGCGCCGATGCGCGCCGAGGACGCGGCCGACGCGAAGGCGGCCGTCGTCGGCGCGCTCGGGGACAAGGCGAGCCCGGACGACCGGAAGGCCTTCGAGCGGACCATCGACGACTGGACGGCCGCGCGCGGCGACTGGATGACCGCCGCGATCGCCTGGGGCGCCGACCGCGGGCTCATGCTGCGCACCCCGAGCAGCAGCGCCGGCCCGGCGGTGATGCGCGAGTGGATCGACCTCACGCGCCGTCCCGTCCTGGCCGACCCGCTGCGCTCCCTGTTCCAGGTGCGGGCACCCACGGTGACGACCGCGAGCGTCCCCGACGTGACGGACGCGACGCTCGCCGCGTTCGCGCCGCCCAAGGGCCCGGCGCTCGGGATCGCGTGGGGCATGCACGACGGCGAGCTGCTCGTGGCGGCCGGCGAGCACGCGCCGAAGCTCCTGGGCAACGCAGCGACGCCCCCGGCGCGCCTGGGGGACGACCTGCGGGTGTCCGCCGCCCTCGCGGCGCTCGGGAGCGACGCGTCGTTCACGGTGGTCGCCGAGCCGCTGCGCCTCGACGCCACGCGTGCCGCGAGCGCCCGCCCGGCGGGGGCCGAGAACGAGGCGGCCGCTGCCCTCGTCTTCGGTTGGGGCCGCCGCGGGGGCGACGCCTGGGCCCGCGTGGACGTGGCCGACGAGCTCCTGCGCGAGCTCGTTCGCATGAAAGCCGGCCTGTAGTATCCCCGTTCGGCGCGCCATGCCGAGCGACGAAGTCGTCCTGCTCACGGGGTATCCGTCCCTGCTCGCCCGGGCGGTGTCCGCCGAGATCCTCGAGCGCGACGCGCACGCCCGCGTCGTGGCCGTCGTGAGGCCCAAGTTCATGGAGGACGCACGGGCCTCCGCCGCCGCCCTGAGCGCCAACCACCGCAAGCGCCTGCGTTTTCTCGAGGGCGACGCGGCCTCCATCGACCTCGGGCTGAGCGGGTCGGAGCTCAAGAGCCTCACGCGCGAGGTCACGCGCATGCACCACTGCGCGCAGGTGACGTACCTCGGCGTCGACCGCGCGACGGCCGAGCGCGTGAACATCGGCGCCGCGCAGGAGGCTCTGGAGATCGCCCGGTCGTGCGACCGCCTCCAGTGCCTCGTATTCCACTCGACGGCGCACGTGTCGGGCGACCGCCGCGGCGTGGTGCGCGAGGAGGACCTCAAGTCGGGCCAGGGCTTCCGCACCGTGGTGGAGGAGACGAAGGCGCGCGCGGAGCGCCTGGTGCGCGCCGCCATGGAGCGGCTCCCCATCGCCGTCGTGCGTCCGTCCACCATCGTGGGCGACTCGCAGACCGGGGAGGTCGATCGCCTCGACGGCCCGTACCTCCTCGTGCTGCTCGTGGTCACGTCGCCGCCGGACCTCGCGCTGCCGCTGCCCGGCCGCGGCGACGAGCCGCTCAACCTCGTGCCCATCGACTGGATCGCACGCGCGTCGGTCGCCATCGGGAAAGACCCGCGCTCCCGCGGCCGCACCTTCCACCTGGTGGATCCGCAACCGCTGACGACGCGCGAGGTGTTCGAGCTCGTCGCCCGCGTCGGCGGCAAGCGCGGCCCGCGCGGGTCCATCCCGGCCAACCTGGCCAAGGCGCTCCTCCGCGCGCCGGGCCTCGACCGCATCGCGCAGAGCCCGCGCGCGTTCCTCGAGACGCTGACGACGCGCGTGACCTACGACGCGCGCAACACGCTGGAGCTTCTCGACGACCTGGGCGTCCCCTCGTGCCCCCCGTTCGAGTCGTACGTGGACAAGCTCGTCGAGTACGTGCAGGAGCGCGTGCGACAGCGCCGCGCGAACCGCCAGCTGGAGACCGAGATCGAGGACCCGCTGGGCTAGGGGCTAGTCGCTCGACGCGTCCCCGCCGCCGCTGGAGCTGCCCGACGAGCCGCCGCCGCTGCTGCTGCCGCTCCCGGCGTCGCCGTAGCAGACCGCCGCCGCCTGCTCCTCGCACGCCGTCGTGTCCGTGCACGAGTTGCACTCGAACGTCTGCGACCCGACCTTGAAGAACGCGGCGGTGCACTGGTCTCCGCTGCCGGCGACGCAGAGCTGCAGGACGCCCATGCCCGTCGGGCATGCCGCGGCGTCCGAAGAGGTGCAGACGGGTGTGCCGTCCGCGCTGGACGAGGACGAGGACGACGAGCTGCACCCGCCGAGCACGCCCGACGCGGCGACGACGGAGGCGATCGCGGCAACCGCGACGACGATGAGCTTCATCCCGCGTTTTTAATCCAGGGCGGCATCGCTGCCAGGGGCGCCGCCCTCCTGGAGACAGGCCATGGTCGCTTGCTCACCGCACGCTTCCAGGTCCGCCGCCAGGCAGGACTGACACGGGATGGTCCGCGACCCCACCTGGTAATGCGCGCTCGTGCACTCGGACGCTCCCGCCGGCTGCGTGGAGCAGAATGTGACCGGCTCGCCCATGCAGGACGAGCCCGCGTCGATCGACACGCACTGCTCGCCGCCGCTTCCGTCGTCGCCCGCGTTCGACGAGCTCGTGCTGCAACCGGCCGCCAGGGTGACGACGAGGAGTGCGCCACTCACCCTCGCGATGCTCATGGCCTCAACCATGGAAATGAAACGAGGCTGCCGCACGCGCTCTCACGCGTACGACAGCCTCTCTCTCGAATCGCAATGCGATGCGAGGGTGCTCGGTCAGTCGGTGGAAGCGTCGCCGCTGCCGCTGCTGCTGCCCGTGCCGCTGCTGCTGCCGGTGCCGCTGCTGCTGCCCGTACCGCTGGAGCTGCCCGTGCCGCTGCTGCTGCCCGTACCGCTGGAGCTGCCGCTGCCCATGCAGGACATCGTGTCGCCGGCGGTGAACTTCGCACTCGAGCCCATGCAGGCCATCGAGAGCGCCATCTGCGTTTCGCCCGTCATGTTGATCGCGCCGGCGCAGTAGGTGCAGGTCGTGACCGTCGCCATCTGGCCGTTCGAGGCCGTGCCGGTGATGGAGCAGCACCCGAGCTGGTTGCTCGAGGGGCACGAGCTCACGCTCGTGGTGCCCTGCGTGCAGGTAGCGCCGGAACCCGCCGGAACGGTGATGCACTCGGACATGTCCGAGGACATGCAGCTGAGACCACCGCCACCGCCGCTGCTGCCGCCGGCGCTCGACGACGAGCTGCAGGCGGTTTCGCTGCCGGTGAAGGCGAGCCCTACGAGACCGGCAAGCAGAATTCCAAAGAGTTGAGCCTTCATTGTCCTTTCCTTCCCTCTATCGATTCGAGACCTCTGCGGACTGCACATACGCTCATCCGCAAGAAGGCCTCCCCTTTTGCGCTAAATCAGCCCATCTGTCCAGCTTACAGTCACGTTGAAACGTTGTTGGTTTGGGGCCCCTCCCCCAAACGCCGCCTTACATCGCGCACCGGACGCCGCTCCGGGTACCGCCCCCGCTCTGCTCGCACTTGTTGAAGCCCAGCGCCTTGCAGAAGTACGAGCGCTGCTTGCCGGCGAAGCAGTACTTGATGTTCGCCCCGTCGCAGCGGGCCTTCTCCGTCGGGTCGCAGCTCCCGATGGGCGGGGGCGCCGCCACGCACGCGCCGACGGGCGTCGTGCCGGGAGACGGGTTGCACGTCATGCCGCCGGCGGCGCAGTCGACCCGCACCTCGTGACCGTTGAAGCAGCCGACCGCCGTGTTGCCGTCGCAGCGCTTGGCGGTGCCGCTGCACGCGTTGCCGGTCGTCGCGCATCCGGCCGTGCCGTCGGGCGCCGTCGTGCAGCGCAGGCCGAAGGTGGCGCAGTCGAGGCTCACGAGCTTGCCCTTCTCGCACTGCAGCTTGTGCGTGCCCGACGCGGAGCACTGCGGCTTGTCGCCGTCCTTGATGTTGCCGGGGCACGGGCCGAGCGTGCACTTCGCGTCACCCCCCGCGACGGTGCACTGCGCGCCGCCGCGCGTGCAGTCGACCACCGCGAGGATGCCGCTGTTCCAGCAGGAGATGGCGCGCCCGTCGACGTCGCAGAAGCCGACGACGCCCTTGGTGCCTCGCCCCTGGCACGCCTCGGGGTTCGCGCCGTGCAGCACGCACGCCTTGAGGCTCGAGCAAGAGTTGCTCTGCAGGCCGCACTCGCGAATCGTCAGCGAGAAGTTGATCGCCGCCGGCGACGCCAGCTCGTCGGTGAACTTCTTGACGCACGACTGGAAGTCCGCCGGGATCGCGTTCGGCGGGAGCGGCAGGCTGGGGCACGATGTGAGCAGCGCGCACATGTGCTCGACGTCGTCGAGATCCGGCGGCACCACCTCGCCCTTCTGCGCGTGGGCGACGTAGGTCGAGAGCGCGCCGCCGTCGGGGCTGCCGGGCCCGGCACCCTCGGCGACCGTCTCGGTCGAGCTGAGGGCAGCAATCGACAGGAGAGCTCCGATGCCCGCCCCCACGGCTGCGCCGAAGCGTAGCTTCGTTGACCTTAGCTGCTGCGGGCTCGCCGCCCGACGCCGCATCATCCCTTGCCCCGTCCCTTGCCTCTTCTCAAGAATGACGACCTATGCCGCGGGTTTATTCTCTCGCGCGGCGAGCGTCCTCAGCCTCGCCCGTTGCGCGCCGTGGGCATCATCGCCCGCAACCTACGGGTGTGCAAAGTGCTTTCACCGCCCCACGCCCGGCGCTAAGGTTCGCTCGGTTTTCGGAGGCGTGTCCCCATGTCCATGATCAACGACATCCAGAAGGACCTCGCCGGCTCCCTCACCAAGAGCCACGACGCGCTCAAGCGCGAGCTCGCGTCGCTCCGCGCAGGCCGCGCGAGCGCCAGCCTGCTCGACGGCGTGAGGGCCGACTACTACGGGACGCCGACGCCGCTCGCCCAGATGGCCCACATCAACGTGCCCGAGCCGAGGCTCATCACGGTCAAGCCCTGGGACAAGACGCAGGTGAAGGCGGTCGACAAGGCGCTCCGCGAGGCGGACCTCGGCCTCAACCCGCAGATCGACGGCGACCTCGTGCGCATCCCTCTCCCGCCGCTCACCGAGGAGCGCCGCAAGGAGTTCGTGAAGATTGCAAAGAAGTACGGAGAGGAGTGCAAGGTCGGCATCCGCAAGCACCGTCACGAGGCGCTCGACATGCTGACGAGCGTCGAGAACGACGGCGAGGCGAGCGCCGACGAAGTGGACCGCGCGAAGAAGAAGGTCGAGGAGACGGTGACCGATGCGGTCAAGCAGGTCGACCAGATGATCGCGCACAAAGAGAAGGACATCATGGAGGTGTGAGGCGGGGCGGCAGCACCTGGACGGGCCTCTGACCAGGTTTAGCCTCGCTTGACACCCACATGGGCGGGTGAAAGTCTTTTCCCGTTGGAGGATTCGTCGCCTTGATGCGCGCGGTCGCAGCCGGCTTGAGCGACGTGGGGCTCCAGCGTGAGCACAACGAGGACTCCTTTGTGGTCCTCAAGGAGTACGACCTGTTCGTCGTGGCCGACGGCATGGGCGGCCACCGCGCCGGGGACGTGGCGTCGAAGATCGCGACCGAGACCATCTCGGAGTTCTTCCGGACCACGGCCAACGAGGACGTGACCTGGCCGTTCCACTTCGACACGAACCTGAGCGAAGAGGAGAACCGGCTGCTGACCGGGATCCGTGTGGCCAACCGCCAGATCTTCGAGCGGTCCACGCGGTCGCGCGAGTACCACGGCATGGGGACGACCGTGGTGGGGGCCATGTTCAGCCCCAAGAAAAAGCGCATGTACATCGGGCACGTGGGCGACTCGCGCTGCTACCGGGTCCGCGGGGGGAACATCCAGCAGCTGACGCGCGACCACTCCCTCATCAACGACTACCTCCTCGCGATGCCCGACCTCACGGACGAGCAGAAGCAGGAGCTGCCCAAGAACGTCATCACCCGCGCCCTGGGGATGCAGGACAACGTGGTCGTCGACCTGCAGCACGACGACCCGAAGGTGGGCGACGTCTACGTGCTCTGCTCCGATGGCCTGAGCGGCATGGTGAGCGACGACGACATCCAGGAGATCGTCATCGCCACGAACGACATCCGCGAGGCGTGCCGGAAGCTCATCCAGCGCGCGAACGAGCGCGGGGGCGAGGACAACATCACGGCGGTCCTCATCAAGATCGAGGAAGAGGTCGCGGAGGAGCCGGTCCCGGCGTCGACCAAGGAGACCCCGGCGGCGGCCGCGGGTCCGGCGAAGGCCAAGGAAGAGGCCCCCGCCGCTGAGCCGGAGAAGAAGTCGGCGTCCGAGAAGGCCCCGAAGGACGCGCCCGAGAAGGCAGCGCCCGACAAGACGGCGCCCGACAAGACGGCGCCCGAGAAGACGGGCACCTGAGAAGAGAAGCAAGGGGATCGACGGATCCGTCCACGTTCACGCGGGCCTCGATCTTCGTTCCAGGTCCATGAGGGCGTGCGTCGCACCCAGGCGTGGGGAGTGCTCCCACAGCTCGAGGAGCCACGGTATGACCGCCGCCGCGACCACGTTGAAGGCTCCCAGGAAGAGGTAGAGCCCGAAGGCGCTGGCAAACGGCCCGAACGCGGATGACGCACGGCGGCTGGTCACATCCGCAACATCCGTCCGAACTCGCCCGGCGGCTTCCCACGGGCTATAACGCGCCGGCTCATGGTCAAGGCGATCTTCACGGTTCTCGGGGGCTTCTGCGTCTACTTGATGGCCACGATGTCTTACGCGGGGATCATGGTGCTCATGGGCATCGAGAGCGCCTGCATCCCGCTGCCGAGTGAGCTCATCATGCCGTACGCCGGCGCGCTCACGAGCCCGGACGTCGCGGCGTCGCTCAGCACGACGTACGGGGTGCACCTGCCGGTGTTCAACCTGCTCTTCGCGGCCATCGCGGGGGCCATCGGGTGCAACCTCGGCTCGGAGGTCGCGTACTGGGTCGGCGCCAAGGGCGGGAGGCCGGCGATCGAGAAGTACGGGAGGAGGCTCCTCGTCTCGAAGAAGGAGATCGAGCTCGCCGACCGCTGGTTCGAGAAGCGCGGCGACGTGATCATCTTCATCGCGCGCCTGCTGCCGGTGGTGCGCACCTTCATCGCCTTCCCGGCTGGCGTCGCGCGGATGAACCGCACCAAGTTCCACATCTACACGTTCGCGGGCTCCCTCCCCTGGTGCTACGCGCTCGGCTACGTCGGCCAGCGCCTGGGCCTCGAGCTCCTCGACGAGCACTCGCCGCTCAAGCACTTCATGCACCGCGCCGACGCGGTCATCGGAGCCGTCATCATCGCGGCGGCGGCCTACTTCGTCTGGTCGCGCGTGAAGGTCTACAAGCAGTACAAGGCCGAGGGAGTCGCCACCGCCAAGGCCGATTGACCCACGGGTCCACGGCACGAGGACCTCGTGCACCCATCAGGGTGCGTGAGGGGGACGTGCATGGGACCCGACGGGGACGACCGAGGTGCCCGCGGGTCCACCGTGCAGGACCCTTGGTGCACCACGAGGGTGCGTGAGGTTCCACCATGCTGGCCCCTCAGGTACACGGGTGAGGAACCGTGGTTCCAGTGCGGGAGACCCTCGCGCACCTGCGCGGCGCGCTGGGGTCCAGTCGGGTGGCCCGTCGCGCACCCAGCAGGTGACCCGAGGTCCTCATGCACGGGACCCTCGCGCACCGTCGCGCCATGCGGTCGGGAACCGTTCGCGTTACATTGTGCGCATGGCCCAGACCCCCGTGAGCAGCGCCCTCGGCCGCGGCGCCCACGTGCCTCAGGAGTACACGCAAGACGGCGAAACCCCGGGGGATGTGGAGGCGATCCGCAAGGCCGTCGAGGCATGGCGCAAGGGGGCGGTGGCCAAGGCCGAGGCGAAGATGCCGGCGCGCAAGCCACGCTTCACCACGTGGAGCGACCTCGACCTGCCCGACGTGCTCACCCCGGCAGACGTGCCGGTGCACTACATGCGCGATCTGGGGCTGCCCGGGGAGTATCCGTTCACCCGCGGCGTGCAGCCGACGATGTACCGGGGGCGCCTCTGGACGATGCGCATGTTCGCCGGCTTCGGCACGCCCGAGCAGACGAACGAGCGCTTCAAGTACCTGCTCGCGCAGGGGCAGACGGGCCTGTCGACCGCCTTCGATTTCCCGACGCTCATGGGGTACGACTCCGACAGCCCGCGCGCCATGGGCGAGGTGGGCATGTGCGGCGTCGCGGTCGACACGCTGCGGGACATGGAGGTGCTCTTCGCCGACATCCCGCTCGACCAGGTCACGACGTCGATGACCATCAACGGGCCGGCCATCGTGCTGCTCGCGTTCTACGTCGCGCTCGCCGACGTGCGCGGCATCCCGCGCGACAAGATCGGCGGCACCGTCCAGAACGATTGCCTCAAGGAGTTCATCGCCCAGCACGCGTGGCTCGTCCCGCCGCGCCCCGCGATGCGCGTCGTCACCGACATGATCGAGTTCTGCTCGCGAGAGGTGCCGCGCTGGAACACCGTGAGCATCAGCGGCTACCACATCCGCGAAGCGGGAGCGACGGCCGCGCAGGAGCTCGCGTTCACGATCGCCGACGGCATCGGCTACGTGCAGTCGTGCATCGAGCGCGGGATGGACGTCGACGACTTCGCGCCGCGGCTCTCCTTCTTCTTCGACGTGCACAACGACTTCTTCGAGGAGATCGCCAAGTTCCGCGCCGCGAGGCGCCTCTGGGCGCGCATCATGAAGGAGCGGTTCGGCGCGAAGAAGCCCGAGAGCCTGAAGCTCCGCACGCACGCGCAGACGGCGGGCGTGTCGCTCACGGCGCAGCAGCCGCACAACAACGTGGTGCGCGTGGCGCTCCAGGCGCTCGCGGCGGTGCTCGGGGGCACGCAGTCGCTGCACACGAACTCGCTCGACGAGACGTACGCGCTGCCGACGGAGGAAGCGGTGACCATCGCGCTCCGCACGCAGCAGATCATCGCCGAGGAGAGCGGCGTCGCCGGGACCATCGACCCGCTGGGCGGCGCATGGTTCGTCGAGGACCTGACGAACCGCATGGAGGCGGAGGCCGGGCAGATCATCCGCCGCATCGACGAGATGGGCGGCGTCGTCGAGGCCATCGAGAAGGGCTACCCGCAGCGCGAGATCGCGGCGAGCGCGTACCGCTTCCAGCGGCAGCTCGAGGCGGGCGAGCGGACCATGGTCGGCGTCAACATGTACGCCCACGAGGCCGGGAGCGAGAAGGACGTCGAGATCCCCCTGCTCCGCATCGACGAGGAGGTCTTCCGGACGCAGGTGGCCAACCTCAAGCGCGTGAAGGAGAAGCGCGACGGCGCCAAGGTGAATGCTGCGCTCGAGGCGGTCCGGACGGCGGCGCGCGGCAAGCCGGGCTCTCCCGGAAGCAACCTCATGCCCCCCATCATCGAGGCGGCCAAGGCCTACTGCACGCAGCAGGAGATCTGCGACGTGCTCCGCGAGGTGTTCGGCACCTACACCGACCCTGCGGAGTTTTGACCTCCGTGCGATAATTCAGGAGCGATGACGACGGTCTCGGTTCCCCGGTTCGAGCCGCAGAACCGCATCGCGGGCAAGTACCGGCTGCGCCGGCGCATCGCCACGGGGGGCATGGGGGAGGTCTGGGTCGCCCGCAACGAGGCGACGCAGGCGGACGTGGCGCTCAAGGTGCTGCGCCGTGGCGACGCCGACCGGGAGGAGGAGCTGCAGATCGAGGAGCGCTTCCGGCACGAGGCGCGCCTCTCGGCGATGCTCTCGCACCGCAGCATCGTGAAGGTGTTCGACCTCATCGAGGAGCCGGACGGCACGCTCGTGCTCGTCATGGAGCTGCTCCGGGGGGAGACGCTGCAGCGGTACCTGGAGAAGCGGGGTCCGCGGCCGGCCAAGGAGGCGGTGGCCATCATCACGCCGGTGCTGAGCGCGCTGGGGCACGCGCACGAGCGCGGCATCGTGCACCGGGACGTGACGCCGTCGAACATCTTCCTCGCCGTGGATCCGGACGGGCACGTGACGCCGAAGCTCGTGGACTTCGGCATCGCGAAGCTGGAGAAGGGCGCGGCCCCGGTGAAGACCGTGGACGGGCGCGTGCTGGGGACGCCGCGCTACATGGCGCCCGAGCGCATCCGCGGGGCGAGCGACGTGGACGGGCGGGCCGACATCTTCGCGGCGGCGGTGGTGCTGTACGAGTCGATGACCGGCGTGTCGCCGTTCGCCGCGAGCAACCCGGCGGCGTCGCTCGCGGCGGTGCTCGAGCGGCACATCGATCCGGACGAGCGCATCGAGCCGCGGCTGTGGGTGGAGATGCAGCGGGCGATGTCGAAGCGGCCGTACGAGCGGCACGCGTCGGCGCACGAGCTGGCGAATGCGCTGAGGGCGGCCATCGGCGAGACGGAGGGGGCGCTCGAGGCGACGCTGAAGCGCACGGCGCCGCTGCCGGGGTGGGACGAGGATCCTCCGCACCAGGACGAGCCGCTCAAGGGGAGGACGGACGAGCACAGCGCGGTGGTGCTGCCGGTGAAGCGGAAGCTCACGTCGGCGATGTGGCTCGGGGCGGGGGCGACGGTGGGGGCGATCGTGGCCATCGTGCTGGCGGCGATGCGGGCGGGCTCGGGGCCGGCGCATGCGCCGAGCGCGGTGGCGCCGGCGGGAGAGGCGCCGAGTGCGAGCGCGACGGCGACCGCGACCCCGACCGCGACCGCGATGGCCACAGGGACGCCGGATCCGACCGCGACCGCGACCTCGACCCCGACCGCGACCTCGACCCCGACCCCGATCCCGACCCACAACGCGACGACGAGACCGAGGCCCCACCCGCACCCGGTCGCGACGACGCCCGGCTTCTAGTCTGGTGGCCCTTCGGGCCGTCGGCCCGCCTTCGGCGGATCCTCACACCAGCGCGCGGCCCGCTTCTTCGCCCTGACGGATGCTGTCGGGGATGCCGACGCCGTCGTAGCCCCCGCCCGCGATGCGGAGGCCGGGAGCCGCCGCCTCGAGGCGCTCGCGCAGGGTGCGCATCGTGACCAGGTGGCCCACGCGCATCTGGGCGCTCGCCTTGTCGAAGCGGAAGACGCGGGTGAGCACCGGCTCGGCGTCGATGCCCATGAGGGTGCGGAGCTCGGTGCGCGCCACGCGCGCGAGGGCCTCGTCGTCGTGCGAGAGGACGTCCTCGCCCCACGCCCCGCCGAAGAAGGCGCGAAGGAGCACGTGGCCCTCGGGCGCGCGGCCGGCCCACTTGCTGGAGACCCAGGTGCTCGCTAGGATGGGGCGGCCCGCTGCGCGCGGGACGACGAAGCCCACGCCGTCGAGCGGGTGCTTCACGTCGGCGGTGCGGTAGCCGAGGAACACGGTGGCGGTCGAGCCGAAGACGATCGACCGCAGCGCCGACGACAGCGCGTCGTCGAGGCCCTCGAGCATCGCGGCCGCGGCGAACGCCGGAACGGCCACGACGACCGCGTCGGCGATCACGCGCTCCCCTCCCTCGGTGTGCACCGCCCATGCGCCGCCCTCGCGCGCCACCGCGTCGACGCGCCGGTCCGCGTGGAGCGTGACCAGGTCGGCGCGCAGTCGGTCCACGAGGGTGCTCACGAGCTGCCCCGTGCCGCCCTCGAGCGACGTGAAGGCGCTGCCGCTGCCGCCGGCCCTCGCCTTGCGGGCCACGCGCATGCCCTGCACGAGCGACCCGTAGTCGCGCTCCATCGTGACGAGCTGCGGGAACGCCGCGCGCACCGAGATGTCGCTCGCGTCGCCGGCGGAGATGCCCCCGAGCAGCGGCGCGACGAGGCGCTCGGCGGCCTCCTTGCCCAGGCGGCGCGTCGCGAACTCGGCGATCGACTCGTCGTCGTCGCCGTGGAAGCGCCGCGGGGACACGAACGGCTCGAGCGCCATGCGCGCCTTGCCGCGCCACGTGAAGAGGTTCGTCGTCGCCAGGGGGCGCAGCTGCGTGGGCACGCCGAGCACGAGGCCCTCGGGCACGGGGTGCAGCGTGTCGCCCCACGCGACGAAGTAGCGGCGGTTCTCGGTCTTCGTCTCGATCAGCGAGCCGCCGAGGCCCAGGGTGCGCGCGAGCGCCGTCGCGTGCGGCTTGGTGACGACCCACGAGTCGGGGCCCGCGTCGAGGAGGAAGCCCTCGGTCTTCTCGGTGAGCAGGTTGCCCCCGAAGCGGCCGGAGCCCTCGAGCACGGTGACCGACACGGGGCGTCCCGTCTCGCGCCCCCGCAGGCACGCGGCGCGGGCGGCCGCGAGACCGGCGATGCCTCCGCCGACCACGACGATGCGCTTCGCGTCAGCCATCGCCGAGCAACGGGCGAGCGACGTCCACGAGCAAGTCGACGAAGTCCTCGTCGGCGTTCAGCGAGCGAGCGCGCACGCAGGTCATCCCCTTGCCACGGACCATCGCTGCGGCCTCGATATCCAAGTCGTAGAGGATCTCGACGTGATCGGCCAGGAAGCCGACCGGGGCGAAGACGACGGCCCGGTCCCCGCGGGCTGCGACGTCGGCGATGGTCGTGGGCAGATCGGGCCCGAGCCACCCCCCCGGCACGTCGCTCATCCCCTGGCTCTGGAAGGCGAGCGTCCAGCGGAGATCGGGCCCGACCGCCCTCGCGATGGCCTCGGCCGAGGCGCGCACCTCGCGCTCGTAGGGGTCTCCCCGGTCCACGACGGACTTGGGGAGGCTGTGGGCGGTCATCACGACGGTGGTGCGCGCGCGATCGAGCCCCCGGAGCGCGTCGACGATGCGCTTCGCGAAGGCTGTCGAAAGCTTTGCGTCCTGTCCCCAGTTGGAGGCGCAGCGCAGCGTCAGTCTCGTCCCCTCGGCCGCCTTGCGGGCGTCGTCGGCATACACGTGGGCCGAGTGCTGGGCGAGAGGGACGACCGCCACCTGCTCTGCGCCATCGGCCTCGATGCCCCGCAGTGCGTCCCGCACCGTGGGCTTCCAGAGACGGTTCGCCCACCTCACGGGCACGCCGAGCTTCGTGGCGAGCGCGTCGGCGAGTTGCACGTTGATGCGATTGAGGGGCGACGACCCCCCGATGGCCTCGTAGCGACGGCGCAGCTCGGCCACGAGCTCAGGCGGGGGCGCATGCCCGCGTCGCACGTTGGTGACGAAGGCCGCCAGGTCGTCCAGCGCGTCGACCGTTCCGTGCGACACGAGGAGCACCTCGTGCTTCATCGCCGGCTTTTCTCGTGCACGTAGTCGACGACGGCGCGCACGTTGTCCACCGGCGTCTCCGGGAGGATGCCGTGCCCCAGGTTGAAGATGTGCCCCGGGCGCCCCACGGCGGCGTCGAGCACGCGCTGCGCGTGCTTCTGGGCGACCTCGCGCGTCGCGAGCAGCGCGCACGGATCCATGTTGCCCTGCACGGCGTGGTCGTGACCGACGCGCTTCCAGGCGTCCGCGAGGGGCGTGCACCAGTCGACGCCGATGACGGTGCCCCCGGCGTCGCGCATCACCTCGAGCAGCGTCGCGGTGCCGACGCCGAAGTGGATGACGGGGACGCCGGCCTTCGCGACGTCCTGCAGGATGTGCCGCACGTGGGGTTGCACGTGCTCCACGTAGTCCTCTGGCGCGAGGTCGCCGACCCACGAGTCGAAGAGCTGCACCGCATCCGCGCCGGCGGCGATCTGCGCCTGCAGGTAGCGGCGCACCACCTCGGCGAGCTTCTCCATCAGCGCCCGGAAGTCCTGCGGCGCGCCGTACATGAGCTTCTTCGTCTTCGCGAAGTTGGCGCTCTTGCCTCCCTCGACGAGGTAGCTGGCGAGGGTGAAGGGCGCGCCGGCGAACCCGATGAGCGGCACCTTGAGCTCCCGCTTGAGGAGCCGGATGGTCTCGAGCACGTACCCGAGCCCCTCCTCCGCGTCGATGACCCGCAGCGCATCGATCTGCGCGCGCGACGCGATGGGATGGTGCACGACGGGCCCCTCGCCCTTGGCGAACTCGAAGGGCGCCCCCATGGGCTCGAGCGGCAAGAGGATGTCCGCGAAGAGGATCGCTGCATCCATCCCGTGCGCCATGGGCTGGAGCGTCACCCGCGTCGCCAGCTCGGGCGTCTTGCACAGCTCGAGCATCGAGTGCTTCTCGCGAAGCGCCCTGTACTCGGCCATGTAGCGCCCCGCCTGACGCATCATCCACACCGGGGTCGCGTCGACGGGCTCACGCCGGCAGGCGCGCAGGAAGCGATCGTTCATGCCAGAGAGACTCTAGCTCTTCTGGTTGTAGTTCGTGTTCTCGAGCAAGATGACGTTGGTCTTGCTGCGGGTCTCCCCGACGCTCGTCACGTAGACGGCCGGCTGGTCCTGCACGGGGCACACCTTCTCGCAGGCGCCGCAGCCGACGCAAAGGCCGGGGTCCACGTGGGGGCGCTGCAGGTGCACCGTCTTCATCGGCGGGGGCTGCCCATCGGGCCCGGGGACCTTGTCGCGCACGGGGGCGTCGACCTCTTCGACCCAGATGGCCTTCGGCGAGGTCGGGCAGAACTCCTCGCACACGATGCACGGCGTCTGCATCGCCCAGGGCAGGCAGCGCCCGTGGTCGTAGAACGCGGTGCCCACCTTGATGGGGGGCTGGCCGATCCCCATCTTCTCCTTCTCGCTGATCTTCTGGATCGCCCCCGTCGGGCACACCTGGCCGCAGAGGACGCAGGAGAACTCGCAGTAGCCGACGCGCGGGATCATGATGGGCGTCCACAGCCCCTCGATGCCCGCCTCGAAGAAGGCCGGGTGCAGCGCGTTGTTCGGGCACACCTTCATGCACTCGGCGCAGCGGATGCACCGCTCGAGGAACGCGCGCTCCTCGACCGCGCCCGGCGGCCGGATCACCTTCGACTGGTAGTTGACGTCGAGCGAGTCGGCCACGCGCGCCGCCGGCAGGAACATCGCGCCCGCCCCCACCGCCGCCAGCGCGGTGCGCCGCTCGGTGTCCGGCGCCGTCACGGTGCCCCGCCGGTTGGGAAGGAACGTGAACTTGATCACGTCCTCGGGGCACGCGTTCTCGCAGTTCATGCACATGTGGCACTCGTCCTGGCGCCACTTCACGCCCCCCTGCGGGCTATCGGCGCCCTGGCAATGCACGAGGCACAGGTTGCAGTCGGTGCACTTCGCGTGGTCCTTCGTCATCCCGAAGAGCGCGAACCGGGCGAAGACGCCGAGTAACGCGCCGAGCGGGCAGAGCACGCGGCACCAGAAGCGCGGGATGAACCGGTTCGCGAACAGGACCGCCACGAAGAGGAACGTGATGAGCCACGTCTGGTGGAAGTAGAACTGCTTCGACTGCCAGACGGTCTGCGCGAGGAAGTCCTGCGTGTGATCGGCGGCCGTCTGGA